>NZ_JBSFQF010000011.1:23191-131228 GCF_053588575.1 Gordonia sp. NPDC003429 | reverse complement strand
CGGCTTCCGCAACCTCAACCACTACATCTTGCGGTCACTCATCCACTCCGGCCAACTCGCAGAACGACTGCATGCACTCTGAATCCGGAAGAGCCAACAATCCGGTCGCCGTCGACATTGTTGTGGGGACCTTCTAAGCGGACACTTCGTCCCCCGCCTCTGCCCCCGAACACCGATCGACGGACATCGACGCGCACTCAGGACGGGAAGAGATTTGTCGCGCACCGGGGCGAGGAAGACGTGGGCCAATAAGCCAAATCGACGGCGAATAGTTGACAAGTCAATCGTTCGTTCCACCCACCAAGACGCAGTTCGGTATCGTTCTGAAATCGCCCTGCGATAACTGCAATGAGTGTGTAAAGGGGGCTATCGATGACGCTGATCGAGCAACGAAGTGCGCCACGCGGGGAGCGTGTCGGCAATACGTGGACCGGCTATTCGCCGGCGCGCAACAACCTGGTCGCCGGCGACATTGATGTGAGGACATTCCCAGGCGGACACGTCAGCGCATCGGTGCGGCGCACGGGAACGGCGTGGTGCGTCCGACTGACCGGTGAACTGGATTACGCCGCACGAGCCGCGGAACAACTCACCAGACCGTTCGTCCCCCGCCTCTGCCTCGGGACACCGATCGACGGCACATTGTCGGGCACTCAGGACGGGAAGAGATTTGTCGTGCGCCCGGGCGAGGTGGTCGCGCTCCGTAACGACCATGAATTTCAATTACATGCCGAAACGCATTACACGGATGTGGCCTGCATCTGCATCGCAACCGATCATCTATCGCTCCGCGCGATCAACCTCGACGCAGCGACCGCCAGAACCTGGCCATTGTCTCCGGTGGCCATACACGCTCGCAACTTTATTGCGGACACCATCCTCGATGAGTCGACGAACCCCTTGATCCAGCTGCCTCAAATCGACGAGATTTTCATAAGGCTCGCACTTCTTCTACTGCCCTCGATCGCGTCGATCTCTAATGAGAACGACGGATCTTTCAACGAAGTCCGCAGATCGGTTCTCGACATCATCGATTCCCGGTCGGCGGATCCGACGCTGTCGTGCACATCGATCGCCGACGCTCTGCGCACCAGCACCCGCACGCTGTATCGCGCGTTCGAGGGCACTGGCGTCACCGTGTCCGGGCTGATCACAGCGAAGCGTCTCGCAGGTGCCGCGACGGATCTCGCTCATGGGAGCCCACACCGCACGATCGCCGCGGTCGCACGCGCGCACGGTTTTGGCGGTGCCGACCAGTTGGCGCGGAGCTTCAAACGCAACTACGGGATGCGCCCCGCCGACTTCCGTTGTTTCAGTGGCAACGTCGACGACCGGTCCCCGCACAACCTTCTCACGGGCATGGCAGAGCCCGAACGATTCGCGGCCAAGTTCACGACTTCAGTCGACGCCGATCAGTTTGCGTTGCCCTCGATGGGACAGCCATCCGGAGTGACAAGGATCCAGCCTGCGACCAACCCGGTGGGCACGGGCCGAAATCGTGAATCAATTGCGAACAATTGACATGCCGACAGTTGGTCACCACCTGGCCGCGCCCCGCCATCTGAAGCCACAGCGAAAAGCGGGATGACGAGTGTGTAATGAAGGTTCACTCGATGACGACAGATAGTCGAGTCACAGCGCCCGAATCAGATGACGACGCAGAATTGCGTGACAACGTCGGGCTGAATGCGCAGCCGCCCTCAAGCTCGATACTCGATGAACATCTCTCGCCGGAGATCCTCAGCGTCTGGAATGGCAACCCCCTTCAGTACACGTCCGACGCACGACTCGCGAAGTCCGCGGACGTGAGCGGAGCCGCCGACAAAGGAGGCACCGCATCATTCCGGCGTACCGGCGACGCCTGGTGCGCGCGATTCACCGGGGGACTCGGGCATGCGGCGCGCACCACCGAGCACCTCACCATTGCCTATGTACCGCAAGTCTTCCTGATCTGCCCCATTGAAGGAAGTCTCGCCGGCGCACAGGAGGGACGACAATTCCTTGTGCATCCGGTGAGGTCGTCGCGCTTCGAAACGACCGCACGTTTACCGTCGATGGAGTGGACAACGCCATCGACGGGGCAGTGATCGCCTTCCCAATCGATCGTTTGGGGATCTGGGAGGTCGATGTCGACGAGGTGACCGCCACGGTGTGGAGCCTGTCGAGCCTCGCCATCGAAGCACGTGACTTCATCGCCGACATCATTGTCGACCAACCCGCGGACCCGTTGATCGATCTGCCCAGACTCGACGAGATACTCACGCGCATGTCGCTGATCCTCTTTTCCTGCCGCGACCCGGCCTCCGCACCCCCGAGTGGATTGATTGACACTCGAAAGTCGGTGCTTCGCATTATCGACTCGCAATACTCGGACCCGCGACTTTCGTGCGCGTCGATTGCGTGGCAGATAAGCGCCAGCACGCGATCTCTGCATCGTGCGTTCGCCGGCACCGGCACCACGGTGGCCGGGCTCATCATGGCCAAACGCCTCACCGGCGCTGCGATGGAGCTCGCACATGGCGACCCCAATCGCACCGTCGCCGCTGTCGCCCGCGCACACGGCTTTCGGGGTGCCGACCAATTCACGCGCAACTTCAAGCGTCACTACGGCACCAGCCCGGCCGAGTTCCGTCGCCTGCTGGACATGCATGCACGCACCGGGATGCCGCTGCGAAATTCGTGACCTCGAGGGGCGCGGCCATGCGGGGGTGCCCGCACCGGAATGGTCCGACGCGGGCGCCCCTGCCGGCTGCTGGGTCCATCAGCTGGTGCGGGCCCTGCTGAATCCTGCCGCTTCGGCCACAGCGGTGGATTCGAACCAGATCTCGGCCTTGGTCTGGCGATAGGAGCGCATGTCCGGAGTGTGGTAGAGCCCGGAGTTCGCGTTGCCCTTGATCGGGTAGCCGTCGGGAGCCAACGACGACCCTGCCAGTGGGAGATGCGCGCCGAGGGGCACTGGTGTCGAAACACCCCTCAGCGAATAGGTGGAAGAACCATTCCCACCCACCAGCGCCTCGTCGAATCTGTCGGTGTGCAACTTGCCCTTGGCCGCTGCCGCACCGGCCACACCCGCGGCGCCCGCCGCGCCGGCTGCCGCGGTGCCGGCGATACGCTTGGCCGACACGTCAGGCGTCTTGACGGTGGGTGTCGTGACAGCGGGTGTTTTGACGGTCGGCAGGGTGGTGCGGCGGCGCCGCGAACCCAGCCACCACAACAGACCGAGCAGCAGCAGCGCCAACGGGAGCAGCAGCCACCACCACGGCGAGATCCCGGACGAGCCGGTGTTCACACTCGGAGCCGCCACCGTCGGCGCGGTCATCGTCGGCGCGGTCATCGTCGGGGCGCCGACGGTCGGCGCGGTCATTCCCGGAACGGCGATGCCCGACAGCTTCGCCGCCAGCGAGGCATCAGGTGTGGACGTCCATGCACCGGTGGACTTGTCGTAACTCAGCGTCGCGTCCGCGAAGCGCTGGGTCAGCACGTTCCCGTCGGTGGTGAGATCGGCTGTCGGAGCACCGAGTTCGGCGCCCAGCTTGCCGACAGCGGCGCTGAACGGGCCACGCACCACCCACGCTCCGTCACTCGGCGTCCAGTAGATCACCGGCTTGTCGGCCGCCGCGAAGGGCGCCATCCGGCTCGTCGGTTTGAACGGTCCGGCGGTCTCGTCACCGGTCGGGAAGCCCAATGATCCGGTAGGACCTCCCTCCTCGGCGTACTTGGCGTTCACCGCGCCGTAGATCACATGCGCGCCCGTCGCTTCCGACCAGAAGATGGAGCCCCCGGAGAAGTTCTGCCGGAAACCGTCGCCCACCGCCTCCACTCCGGAAGTACTGGCGCCAAGACCGGAACTGTTGAAGCCACGATCGGCGTGACCGGCGTCGATCTTCTGCAGAAGACCATTGATCGCCGTTTGGGCCTCACTCTGGGGATCTGCCGAGGCGGGCGGGGCCAGCAACGCACCAGCGCCCGCGCCGGCCACGATTCCCGCGGCGAGGAGCACTGGTGCGACGCGGGACAACCCACGCCGACGTGGACGGGTGAATCCAAGGACTTTCATCGTATTGATCCGTTCTGTGGTGACGCCGGGGACGAGAACCGGAACCCTCGGCGACTGAACAGCTATCGACGACGATCCCGCGTTTGATCTTCGACGTGTCGGATCGCGACTTCCAGATCCTTTGAGCGGGCGCGCACTTCAGATCGCGACATGGTGCCGCTCATCTGCGCCACCCGCCCCGCCAGAGCGAATGCCTACCACCGAACCCCATGCGGCGTGGCCCGATTCGGGTGTAGAGATGGGACTATCAACGACACATCAGCAGCTTTTGACGCCAGGATGGGCAATGACCTACCGCAACCATATCGACAAGCACCGCCCCTCCAGCACATCCGGAAGCGCGGTCCTCTCCGGCGATGCCTCGCGTGTCACCGACACCGGCACGCACAGGTACACCATCACGCGCAACCAGCATCTGACGCCTGCCGCACACACCGAAGCGTTCCCCGGCTCGCAGGCCACCGCGTCGTTCCGCCGTACCGGATCGGTCTGGTGTCTCCGACTCAGCGGCGACATCAGGACGTCGATACGCACTCCGGATCAGGCCGCCGACGCCTACCGGAACTTCGTCTATCTCGCGATGCCGCTCAGCGGAAGCGCCTCCGGGGTTCATGCCGGGCGCAGTTTCCGCCTCCACCCGGGCGAAGCCGTTGCGCTGCGCAATGACCGGCCGTACGAACTGCATGCCATGTCGCGGCCCATCGATGCCGTGAACATCGCGATCCCCGCGGAACGATTGCGCATCTGGGACGTGGACGTGTCGCACCTCGTGGCCAAACCGTGGCAGCTGTCTACCGCCGCCACCCGCGCCCGCGACTTCATCGCGGCTGTGTGCGTGGACGAGTCGAGCGACGCTGCTGTCGACATGTCCGGTCTCGACGACATCTTGCTGCGGATGGCGCTCCTCGTCGTGTCCTGCCGCGAGGGCTTCAGTCATCCGCCGACGCGGGTCGTCGACATCCGCAAGAGTGTCCTCGACATCATCGAATCCCGGGCGTCGGACCCGAATCTCACATGCGAGGCGATCGCCGCCGGACTGCACGCGAGTACGCGCACGATTCATCGCGCGTTCGAGGGCACCGGAGCCACCGTCAGCGGCCTGATCGTGAATCAACGGCTCGAGGGAGCGGCAGCAGAACTCGCACTGGGACCGCGCGATCGCACGATCGCCGCGATCGCACGGTCCAACGGTTTCCGCGGAGCCGATCAGCTCACACGAAACTTCAAGCGGCGCTACGGAATGAATCCGACCGACTACCGCACCCGGCACGCACTGACCGAACCACTCAACCCTGCGTAGCCACCAGACCGCGGCCGGTGATCAGCGGAAGGTCCAGTGCCGTACTCAATCCCGGCTCCGCGTTCACCACTGCGGCGACAGCGTTCACCAGCCGCATGGCGGTCACGATCATCCCGGACACGTTGTGGTCGCCGTGCTCCCCGTGGTGGGCGAACTCGACCTGCATCTGCGGCTCACCGCTGACGACGATGCGGTAGCAGCCATCGCCTGAGGCCGGTGTCGGCCAGTCCGGGCACTGGTCGGGGTGAGTGCGGGTGAAGTGCTCCACCACGATCCGGTCCACGCCGTCCACCTGCCCGGCGACCTCGAAATGCAGGGCAGCCATCGACCCCGACGGGACATCCACCGACACGGTGGTGTAATCACGTTCGGCGGCAACGCGTTCCACGCGCTCCACCAGGGGTTCGTCGAGCGTGATGCCGAGACCCGCCGCGAGCTGGCGCACCACGCTCCCCCAGGCCATGGCCAGTACCCCCGGGTTGAGCAGCACCGGACGGTGGTCCATCGGCCGTCCGAAGCCGAACAGATCTCGCATCACCACCGGCTGGTAGTAGGTCGAGTAGTCGGCGATCTCCAGGCACCGCACCTCGTCGATCCGCTGGGACAGACTCGTCATCGACAGCGGGAGAACATCATTGGCGAACCCCGGATCGATTCCGTTGACGTGCAGGGTTGCCCCGCCGGCACGGGCGGCCTCGTCGATCTGAGTGATCATCGCCTCGGGCAGGATGCCGTACGGGAACTGCAGGACCACCGGGCCACTCGACACCACGTTGATCCCGGCGGCCACGAAACGCGTCAGGTCGCCGATCGCCTCCACCACCCGATCGTCGGTCATCGCGGTGTGGACGATGCAATCCGGCGCCAGTGCGAGCAACGCGTCGGCGTCGTCGGTGGCGTACACGCCGAGATCTCGTCCCAGCCCGGCGAGCCGACCTGCGTCACGGCCAACCTTCGCCGGGTCGGATACCCACACGCCGACCAGGTCCAGATCGGGATGCGCATCTATCCCGGCGATCGCACGGCGTCCCACTGTGCCCGTCGACCACTCGACCACCCGCAGCGTCATACCCCCAAACTAGAACACGTTCCACATTGCCGGAGGCCTTTGCGGGATTCCCCGCGCGCTGCCGCTTCGCGAAGGCATTCGGATAGTCTCGACGTCGATGCCGAGCGCCGCACCGCCCACCTCCAGCGATCCCCCGCTGGCGATCACCCACGACGGGCACACCACCCGTCTCAAGTGGCACCGCGCACGTCGCCGCGCCGACGATCCTGCCTTCACCCCGGCCCGGATCGTCGAGGCGATGCGGGTCGGCGCGAGCGTGGAGGTCGACCTGGTGATCCACGCCGACCGCGGCTGTGCCATCCTCCACGATCGCCACATCGACCACGCGACCACGGGGCACGGCGAGGTGTCGGCGCTGTCGGCCGCCTATCTGCGGACGCTGACTCTCCGGGACAACACAGGGCGACCCACCGACCAACGAGTGCTGTTGCTCGAAGATCTCGCCGGGCTGCTCGACGGTGTGGACGTCGCCTCCGAGGCTATGCTGCAACTGGATTTCAAGGAGGATGCCGCGGCCCTCGACGCACGCGCGATCGACGTCTTCGTCGCAGCGGTTGCGCCGATCGCATCCCATGCGATCCTGTCGTGCGGCGACGCGCGCGCCGTGCGCATCCTGTGCGACGCGGTGCCCGATCTGCATGTCGGCTACGACCCCTGCCACCACGGCGCTATCGGGCGCGTTCTGGACTCGGGGGACTTCGCGCGATTCGTGCTCGATGCGGTGCAGGCGGCACCGCGCGCGGAGATGATCTACCTCGATCACGGTCTCGTTCTGGCTGCCGCCGACCGCGGCGCCGATCTCATCGCCGCCTTCGCCCGAATGGACCGCCAGGTCGACGCCTACACGCTCACCCGGATCGATTCGTCCACCGTTCCGGTGCTGCGCAGGCTCGTCGACCTCGGTGCCCACCAGATCACCACCGACGATGCGGAGACCATCGCGGCGATCGCCGCCTCCTGGTGACCCGGAGCGGTCAGACGCGTAACGCGTCGAAGGGGGCGATCGGAATGTTGCGGATCACGAACCAGATCAGCACCACGACGAGGGTGACCGCGGGTGCGAACCGCAGGTGTTGCCAGCTGCGCACCCGGCGTCCACGCCACAGCCCGACGCAGTAGGCGACGAATGCCCACCCCAGCAGGGCGATGGCGGCAACACCGACCGCGTTGTAGCGCAAGGCATCCGACACGTCACCGTGCAGCAGCGCATAGATCGCGCGTAGCGATCCACAACCCGGACAGTCGATTCCGAGCAGCAGCTTGGTGGGGCACACCGGCAAAGGCCCGCCCGGGGTGGTGGGATCACCCAACCAGATTGCGGTACAACACAATCCGGCGGAGGCGACCACGGTCACCGGGCCCAGGACCGGGTGGTGTGACACCCGGGCCAGGCCGCTGCCGAGGGCGCGCTCGAACCGCGCGGCGCGTCCGACGGTGCGGGCGTCGCGCGGCTGACCCGGCTCGGGGTCAGTACGTGGTGCCGGTGCCGCTGTTGACCGCGGCGGCGATGATGATGACATAGATGATCACCGAGACGACACTGAATACAACCCCGGCGACCGCACCCCAAATGGACCAGCGCTTGGCGTCGTCAGCAGCCTGCTGGGCGCCCTGATAATCGCCGGCGGCCCAGAGCTTGTCCACGGACGTGGCCTTCACGATCGCCACGATGCCAAGCGGCAGGCAACACAGGACGGTGCACAGGATTGCCCAGACCAGATTGTTGTCCGGCGACGGTCCGGGAGCACCGTAGCCGTACTGCGGCGCACCGCCGTAGGGCTGACCACCATAGGGCTGACCGTACGGCTGTTGCCCATACGGCTGCTGGCCGTAGGGCTGTTGCCCGTAGGGCTGCTGACCGTAGGGCTGTTGGCCGTAGGGTTGCTGGCCATAGCCGCCCTGATTCGGGTCGCCCTGGTTGTCGTAGGGGTTCGACATCTGCTTCCTCTCGAATGGATCGTGTGGAGCCTAGCCGAGTTGCCGTCACGACGTCTCGGGGGATACCGGGATCTTCATTCGACGAGGGGACGTCAGCCGAACAGGCGCGGGAGGGTTCCCTCGTACACGGCCTGCAGTTCATTCAGTGCGATCTCGAACTGATCCTGCACCGTCACCGAATCGCTGCCCTGATCGACCACTCCGATGCGGGTCCACGGCATTCCGCGGGCGTCGAGCATCGCGACGAAACGCGACTCCTCGGTTCGCGGCACCGCCACCAGCACTCGTCCCGTCGACTCCGAGAACAGCCACACGAACGGGTCGGCGTCCTCCGGAAGCAGAATCCGGGCACCGGTCTCACCGGCCAGAGCCGACTCCACCACCGCCTGGATCAGCCCGCCCTCACTGAGGTCGTGTGCGGCAGAGACCAACCCGTCGCGTGACGCCGCGGTCAGGATCTGCGACAACAGTTTCTCGTGGGCCAGGTCGACTGCCGGTGCCACACCGCCGAGATGGTCATGGGTGACCTGAGCCCAGATCGAGCCGTCGAATTCGTCGCGGGTCTCCCCGAGCAGGATCAGCGTCTCACCCGGTTCGGTACCGAACCCGGTGGGGATGCGACGGTGCACATCATCGATCACACCGAGCACCCCGACCACCGGCGTGGGCAGGATGGCGGTGGCACCGGTCTGGTTGTAGAAACTCACGTTGCCGCCGGTGACCGGGATGCCCAGCTGCGCGCACCCGTCGGCCAGACCGCGGACGGCCTGCTGGAACTGCCACATCACCGCCGGGTCCTCGGGCGAGCCGAAGTTGAGACAGTTGGTGACGGCCTTCGGGGTGGCGCCGGAGGCGGCCACGTTGCGGTAGGCCTCCGCCAGGGCGAGCTGAGCGCCCCGGTACGGGTCGAGGAAGGTGTAGCGGCCCGACGCGTCGGTGGCCAGTGCGATACCCCGGCCGGTGCGCTCGTCGATGCGGATCACCCCGGAATCGGCGTTCTCGGCGAGCACGGTGTTGCCGCGCACATAGCGGTCGTACTGCTCGACGATGAACTTCCGGCTGCACAGCGCCGGCGAGGCGAGCATGGTCAGCACGGTCTCACGGAGCCTGTCGGGAGTGTCGGGACGCCCGAGTGGTTCGGTCGTCGACGCCACCACGCCGTCCTGCCAGTCCGGTCGGGCCACCGGGCGCTCGTACACCGGACCCTCGTGGGCGACGGTGCGCGGCGGCACGTCCACAACGGTCTCGCCGTGCCATGTGATCACCAGGTTGTCGCCGTCGGTGACCTCACCGATCACCGTGGCGAGTACGTCCCACTTGGCGCACACCACGAGGAACGCGTCGACGTTCTCCGGGGTGACCACCGCACACATACGTTCCTGCGACTCGCTGGAGAGAACCTCCGCGGGGGTCATGCCGGCGGCGCGCATCGGTACCTTCTCCAGGTCGATGTGCATGCCACCATCGCCCGCCGAGGCGAGTTCGCTTGTCGCGCAAGATAGTCCGGCGCCGCCGAGATCCTGGATGCCAACCACCAGTCCCGCGTGATAGAGCTCCAGGCAGCATTCGATGAGCACCTTCTCGGTGAACGGGTCACCCACCTGGACGCTGGGCAGCTTCTTGCGGTTGGGTCCCGAGTCCTCACCGGTGTCGTCGAAGGTCTCCGACGCGAGCACCGACACACCGCCGATGCCGTCGAGGCCCGTGCGCGCGCCGAACAGGATGATCTTGTTGCCGGTGCCCGACGCGAACGCCAGTTGCAGGTCCTCGGTGCGCAGCACACCCGCGCACAGCGCGTTGACGAGCGGATTGCCCGCGTAGCTGGCGTCGAAGACGGTTTCCCCACCGATGTTGGGCAGCCCGAGGGAGTTGCCGTAGCCACCGACGCCGCGGACCACGCCGTCGAGCACCCGGCGGGTGTCGGGCGCGTCGGCCGGGCCGAAGCGCAACTGGTCCATCACCGCGATCGGCCGGGCACCCATCGCCATGATGTCGCGCACGATGCCGCCGACCCCGGTGGCCGCACCCTGATAGGGCTCGACGTAACTCGGGTGATTGTGCGACTCGACCTTGAACGTCACCGCCCATCCGTCGCCGACATCGACCACGCCCGCGTTTTCGCCGATACCCGCGAGCATCCCGGCCCGCATCTCGTCGGTGGTGGTCTCGCCGAAATAGCGCAGGTGCACCTTCGATGACTTGTAGCTGCAGTGTTCGGACCACATCACCGAATACATGGCGAGTTCGGCGTCGGTGGGCCGCCGGCCGAGGATCGCGCGAATCCGTTCGTACTCGTCGTCCTTGAGTCCGAGTTCGCGGAAGGGCTGGGGTAGATCGGGGCTCGCGGCCGCGGCCGACACGGTATCCACAGGGGCACTCACCCGTGCGATTCTACCGGCCGCAGCGCATTCGGCCGGGGGGCGGCTTCTGCAGCGGAGGAAGGTCGGGTCAGACCAAGAGGGAGGGTCCCATCGGCACCGTCTACCCTGTCCCTACGCGTTCACTCGCCGGTTCCGGACACGTGGGGGAAATGATGGCCGACGTCCGCAAGGCCCGGCAGCTCTTCGAGCTGGGCATCCTGTCTTCGGGGATACCCGTGGAGGGCATGGAGCCGGTGAACAATCCCGGGCAGGCGGCCAAGGCATTCACCCGCGCCAGCGAATGGGATCCGACGATGGCCGACGCCTGGCTCGGCCGGCTCGCCACCGGCGATACCGAGAACGAGGTGCTGCTCTCCCTCTATCGCCACCGCAACGGCATCGGCCACGAACAGCGCCGGCTCGGTCTGCCCGAGCGAACCCTGGTGGGACGCTGGTACACCGGCATGTTCATCGACTATCCGCTGACCGACGCGACCGAGGCCGCGGCCGCCTACGCGGCGACCCTGATCAACGGCGCCGACCACGCCGGGGCCCGCGAGGTGCTCGACGGCATCACCGCCCGCCGACCGATCGTCGAGTTCATCGAGGCGGTGCTGCAGTTCCGCACGCAGCGCTGGCCCGATGTGCTCTCCGCGCTGGCGCGGTCCGAGTCGTGGCACGACCCGTACATGACCTCGGTCGCCGACTACCTCACCGGCACCGCCTGCGCGCAACTCGACCTGACCGCCGAAGCCCTCCGACGCCTGGAGAGGGCCCTCGACAGCCCCATCCCCGCATGTGCCGGCCGGGCGATGTACACCTATGGACTCGCCCTGCGCGGCCAAGGCCACGAAGAGAAGGCGAAATCGTTCCTGGAGCAGGCCTACGCCCGCGACCCCGGCCTCACCGCGGCGGCCGAGGCGCTGCGTTCCCCGTCGCTGCGCCTCTCGGTGACCACCGCAGAACAGATCGCGGCACGCACCGACCCCTGGGATCCCCAGTCCGTACCCGACCAGCCATCGGTACTGGTCACCGGCGGTGCCACCGGTGATGGGGCCGACGCCGGGGGCGCCGGCGACATGGTGGCCGAGGCGCAGCACGAACTCGACGCACAGGTCGGCCTCACCTCGGTCAAACAGCAGGTCGCCAAGCTGCAGTCGGCGGCCACGCTGGCGAGGGTGCGCGCCGACCGGGGCCTGTCGACGTCGGCGCGAAGCCTGCACCTCGCGTTCACCGGGCCACCCGGTACCGGCAAGACCACCGTCGCACGCGTGATCGCCAAGATGTACTGCGGCCTCGGATTCATCAAGTCCGACAAGGTGATCGAGGCCACCCGCCGGGACATGGTCGGCGAGCACCTGGGCAGCACCGCGATCAAGACCTCTGCGCTGATCGACTCCGCCATGGACGGCGTGCTGTTCATCGACGAGGCCTACACCCTCATCCAGCAGGGACTCTCCGGTGGCGACGCCTTCGGCCGCGAGGCCGTCGACACACTGCTGGCGCGCATGGAGGACAACCGCGACCGCCTGGTGGTGATCATCGCCGGTTACGACACCGAGATCGACCGGTTCCTGGCGGCCAACGAGGGGCTGTCGTCACGCTTCGCGCGACGGGTACGCTTCGTGTCGTACACCCCCGACGAGTTGGCTCGCATCGGTGAATACATTGCGGCGCAACGTGATTCGACGCTCACCCCGCAGGCGGTGGCCGAACTCGAACGCGCCTGCACCCCGCTGTATCACGACGTACGCGACGACGGCGTCTCGGTACGCCGCGGCATCGACCTGGCCGGAAACGGACGGTTCGTCCGCAACATCATCGAAGCGGCCGAGGAGGAGCGCGAATACCGGCTGGCCGCCGATGATCTGGATTCGCTCTCGCAGGACGACCTGATGCGGATCGAGGAACAGGACATGCGCGCCGCCGTCGCCAATGTGATGTCCGCGTTGTCCCGCTGAGTGTCGGCCGTCCGATCACTTCTCGACGGGACCACCGCTGAAGTGCTCCTGCGCGAAGGAGTCGGACGCCGATCGGTGCGAAGACGGTCTAGCAGGCGGCGGTCACCGCAACGATCCGCTCCCGCAACTCGGGTCGGCAGATGACGAGATCGGGAAGATACGTGTCGTCCTGGTTGTAGACGAGCGGTGACCCGTCGATTCGCCCGCACCACAAGCCTTTTGCCGCTGCGACGGCCACCGGGGCGGCCGAATCCCATTCGTACTGCCCGCCTGCGTGCACATAAGCGTCGGCCTCGCCGCGCACCACCGCCATCGCCTTGGCTCCCGCCGATCCCATCTGGAGCACTTCTCCGCCGATCGCGTCGGCCACATCCTGGGAGAACGCGGGCGGACGCGAGCCGCTGACCACCACGCGTGGACGGTCGCCGCGCGGAGTGGCCGCGAGGCCGGCCGTGGGTGCCACGGGCGTCGCGTCGTCGAGGTAGGTGACCCCGAGCGCGGGCAGCGCCACCGCTCCGGCGATGAGCGTGCCGCCCCCGTCGGCCGACCACAGCGCCACGTGCACGGCCCAGTCGCTGCGACCGCGACCGTCGGCATCGACGCTGCCGTATTCACGGGTGCCGTCGACCGGGTCGACGATCCACACCCTCGCCGCGGTGAGACGCGATTTGTCGTCGGCCGACTCCTCCGACAGCACCGCGTCGTCCGGCCGCTCGGCAGCGAGTCGGGCGAGGAGAAAGTCGTTGGACCGGCGATCGCCCTCGTCGCCGAGTTCGCGTCCGATCAGTCCACTGTGCGTCCGGATGTCGAGCAGCAGGGTGCCTGCTGCGGTCGCGAGTTCTCCGGCCAGGGTGCGGTCGTCCACTCGTGGTCTCCTCAGCGTCTTCTTCTCAGCGTCGTCTTCTCAGCGTCGTCTTCTCAGCGTCTCGCGGTCCGTGCTGCCTACTACAGACCCAGGTTACGAAGTACCGTCTCGGCCGCCGCGGCGGGCGCGCCGTCGGCCGGGGTGATCACCAGATCGGCGTGTTCGGGGCGTTCGTAGGGCGAGTCGATCCCGGTGAAGTGGCGAATCTCGCCGCGGCGGGCGCGGGCGTAGAGCCCCTTCGGGTCGCGGCGCTCGCACTCGTCGAGCGGTGTGTCGACGAAGACCTCATAGAAGGCGATACGCCGCTCGGCGTGGATCTCACGTGCGCGGCGGCGTTCCTCGGCGAACGGTGAGATGAGCGAGACGATGGCGACCGATCCCGAGTCGGCAAACAACGCGGCCACCTCGGCCGTCCGCCTGATGTTCTCGCGTCGATCGTCGTCGGAGAACCCGAGGTCGGAGTTCAATCCGTGGCGCAGATTGTCGCCGTCCATCAGATATGCCGGGCGTCCCGCAGCCACCAGCAGTCGTTCGAGCTCGATTGCCAGGGAGGACTTGCCCGACGCCGACAGCCCGGTGAACCAGACCGTGGCACCGGTGTGGGGGCGCTGATCGCGGGTCACCTTGGTCGTCTGCCACACAACATCGGGGTGGACTGGACCGGATGGCAGTCCGCCGCTATGCGAGGTGTCCGATGCGGACGAAACCAACCAGACCCTCCTTGACACTCGGCATCGGGTGCCGATCGGTGAAGTCAACGCTACCGCGGGCCCGTGGGCCCCGGGCGACATTGTCCGCCTACCGCGGCCCGTGGCGCACCACCACCCCTGCCCGCGGCGCGGCACCACGATGGACGCCGACGTGGCGGTCACGGAACAGTCACAACATACGTGGCGGCTAACGACTTGTCCGCTATATACGAATCGGCACGTAGAGCGTCCGCCCACGTTCGCGCTCGTCCACCCACAACGCATTCGGAGTCTCAGATGATCTGTCGCCCGTCCATCGCCAGAATCCTCGCCGCCGCGGTCGCCGGTGTTGCCGCCCTCACCGTCATCGGTGTCACAGTGAACCCCGGACCCGCGTCGGCGATGACCGTCGCACCGTTGGAGCGATGCTGGGGTATCAGCCCCAACATCGTCGATCAACCCTTCAGCACCGCGCGTCTGTTCGTCTACCCCACCGGACCGGGCCGGGTCCGCGCCGAGGTCAACGACATCTCCACATTCTGGACGGCCACCGGCGGATACGAGTCCGTCGGACGGCTCGACTGGCACAACCTGGACAACGGACGACGCGGCACCGCAGTCGACCGGGCCGGCATCGGACTCTACGTCGGCGGACCGAAGTTCGACCTGAACACCGGCCGGGGGAACGTCCGCGTCACCCTCAGCGCGGTGAATCGCAACGCACTGTGGGCCATCCCGACCACGTCCTGCAGCGGGACACTGCGGGTCGGCTGACCCGCGCGACCGCGCGCCGCGCCCGCACCAGCGGCTGGACGACGACTACCAACCAAGCACTTGCTAGGTTAGGCTCGTGCCATGAGTTCCGCCGCCATCCCCGCACCGCTGCGCCCCGACGATCTGGGCCCGGACACCTCACCCGTGGCCTACGAGGTCGGCGGCCCCGGCGACGCCGTGGCGTATGTGACCCTCAACCGGCCCGAGTACCGCAACGCCCAGAACTCGGTGATGACCTATTCGCTCGACGCCGCATTCCGCAGGGCGGTGGACGACGCGGCGGTGAAGGTGATCGTGCTGCGCGCGAACGGCAAGCACTTCTCCGCCGGACACGACATCGGCACCCCCGAACGCGATGTGGACACCTTCTACGAGAACGTGGCCGCACTGCATTGGGATCACACCGACAAGAGCGGTGGCGATCAGCGCCTCGCCCGCGAGACCGAGGTCTATCTGGGTATGTGCCGGAGGTGGCGCGACATCCCGAAACCGATGATCGCGCAGGTCCACGGCGCCTGCATCGCCGGCGGCCTGATGCTGGCGTGGTCGTGCGACTTCATCGTCGCGTCCGACGACGCCTTCTTCTCCGATCCCGTTGCCCGCATGGGGATTCCGGGGGTCGAGTACTTTGCGCACGCCTTTGTGCTCGGGCCGCGCCGGGCCAAGGAGATCCTGTTCACCGGCCAACGCTTCAGCGCCGCCCAGGCGGCCGACTGGGGCATGGTCAATCATGTGGTGGAACGAGAGGGGCTGGCAGCCAAGGTCGATGCCATCGCCGAACAGATGGTGGCGATGCCGATGCAGGGATTGTTCCTGTCGAAGAAGGCGGTGAACATCTGCGAGGACCAGATGGGTCTGCGCAACGCGATGGATTCGGTGTTCGGCTGGCACCATTTCGCCCACTCGGCCAATGCCGAGGCATCGGGCGGGGATTCGTTGGGCGGCATGAACGCGGGGTCGATGAAGTCCGCCGCCACACCACCGGCAGCCACACCGACAACAGCCACATCAACAGCCACCCGGAGCTGACGAATGGATCTCACATTCAACGACGCCGCGGCGGACTTTCGCGCGGAGGTCCGCGCATGGCTCGCCGATCACGTTCCGGCACAGCCTCTTCCGTCGATGGACACCGCCGAGGGTTTCGAGGCCCACCGTGAGTGGGAACGCACCATGGCCGCCGACGCGATGTCGGTGGTGAGCTGGCCCACCGAGTTCGGGGGTCGTGACGCCCCGCTGCTGCACTGGGTGATCTTCGAGGAGGAGTACTACCGCGCCGGGGCTCCCGGACGGGTCAGCCAGAACGGCATCTTTCTGCTGGCCCCCACCCTGTTCGAGCACGCCCATCCCGAACAGCTGGCGCGCATCATGCCGCGGATGGCCCGTGCCGACGACATCTGGGGCCAGGCATGGAGTGAGCCGGAAGCCGGCAGCGACCTCGCGTCGTTGCGATCGACGGCCACCCGCACCGACGGCGGTTGGCTGCTCAACGGCCAGAAGACGTGGAGTTCGCGGTCGAGTTTCGCCGACCGCGCGTTCGGCCTCTTCCGCTCCGACAAGGACGCCGCGCGTCATCGCGGGTTGACCTACTTCATGTTCGACCTGCGGGCGCCCGGTGTCACAGTGCGGCCGATCCCCCAACTCGACGGCGAACCGGGATTCGCCGAACTCTTCCTCGAGGACGTCTTTGTGCCCGACGACCCGCGAGCGCCTGGTGAATCCGGGGTGATCGGCGCGGTGGACAACGGCTGGCGGGTTGCGATGAGCACCGCCGCCAATGAACGCGGCCTGTCACTGCGCTCGCCGGGACGATTCCTGGCCACCACCGATCGTCTTGTGTCGCTGTGGAAATCACGCCGCGACCAGATCCCCTCGACCGCAGGCACCGACGCGCGGGTCGCGGACGCGTGGATCGGGTCGCGCGCCTACGAATTGTCGACCTATGCCACCGTGAGCCGACTCGCATCCGGCGGGCAACTGGGCATGGAGTCGTCGATCAACAAGGTGTTCTGGTCGGAGTGGGACATCGCCGCCCACGAGACCGCGCTGGACCTGCACGGCACCGACGCCGAGGTCGACGGTCCGTGGATGGACGGCTATCTGTTCTCCCTGTCGGGCCCGATCTACGCGGGTACCAACGAGATTCAACGCAATGTGATCGCGGAGCGTCTACTCGGCCTGCCGCGCGGGGATCGGTGACACGATGGATTTTCTGCTCTCCGACATCCACGACGACCTGGCGTCGAGTATCGACGCCCTGCTGACCAAGGCCGACGTCCCCGCCGTTGCGCGAGCCTGGGCCACCGGTGATCGCACACCCTCGACAAGGGTGTTCACCCAACTCGCCGAGACCGGTGTGTTCGGTCTCATGATCGACGAGGAGCATGACGGCGCGGGCGCGGGAGCCGTCGAGATGGTGGTCGCCGCCGAACAACTCGGCCGACACGCGATGCCCGGCCCGCTCGCCGAGACCATCGCGGTGGTCCCGAATCTGCTGGTCGGAACTCCCGCCGCCGCCCGTCTCGCGGAGATCGCCGCGGGCTGCCTCGTCAGTGTGGCCATCGATCCGTGGACAGCGGGCGCAGCGGATGCGGTTGCCGCAGAACACATCTACGTGGTCGAGGAAGGCGCGCTGGCGGTCGGAGAGGTCGTCGGCGCAAGCCCGTCGGTCGACCCCACCCGCACGGTGTCGACGGTGCGGGCCGCCGAGGTGATCGCCGAGACGGTCGACGCCGATCGAGCGGCCCTGCTCGGCGCGCTGGCCACCGCCGCACAGCTTCTCGGTCTCGGTCAGGGGATGCTCGCGATGGCCGCCGAGTACGCGGTGGCGCGTCGGCAGTTCGGACGTCAGATCGGATCGTTCCAGGCGGTCAAACACCATCTGGCCGACGTCGCCATCGCACTCGAGATGGCGCGGCCACTGGTTCTGGGAGCAGCGGTCGGAGTCGACGGCGCGGTGCCGGACGGGACCGACGTGGCCCGCGACATCTGCGCGGCCAAGGTGGCCGCCGCGGACGCCGCGCACCTCGCCGCGCGCCGAGCCCTGCAGGTGTTCGGCGCCATCGGCTACACCGCCGAGCACGACCTCTGCCTCTACCTCACCAAGACGCGAGCACTGATGTCGGCGTGGGGAACGCCCGCGCAGCATCGCGCGAGAATCCTGGAGTCACTGTGACCGCCCCCGCCGAGGTCGGCGCCATCTCGGCCGACGACCGTGCCGCACTGCGCGAATCCGTCGCCGACCTCCTTCGCAAACGGTCGGATTCGGCGGCCGTGCGGCGCGCGATGGCGGGCACACCGCGCATCGATCGCGACCTCTGGCAGACGCTGTGCACCGAGATCGGCGTCGCGGCGCTGCCGGTGCCCGAACGCTTCGGCGGGGTCGGCGCGTCGTTCGCGGAAACCGCCGTGATTCTCCAAGAGCTGGGTGCCACCCTGAGTCCGGTACCCCTGTACTCGTCGGCGCTGGCGGTGGCCACCCTGCGGTACAGCGGCGACGACGATGCCTGCGCTCGTCTGCTGCCCGCCATTGCGTCCGGGGAGCGCATCGCATCGGTGTGCTGGGCCGGCGCCACCGGCTGGAACACCATCGGCGTCTTCGCCGAAGCCGGATTGCTCACCGGCACGGCCGAATACGTGATCGACGGGGAGTCCGCCGACCTGCTGCTCGTGCTCGGCGACACCCCCTCGGGCGTCACCCTGCACGAGGTGGCCGCCGACGCTGCGGGAGTGACGGTCACACCGCTGCCCACCGTCGACCCCACCCGTCCGCTGGCACGAGTGCGGTTCGACGACGTCGCGGCGGCCGCCGTGACCGCGCCGGGCGATCTGCGCGCACGGGTGCGCACGGCGGCGTGGGCACTGCTGGCCGCCGAGCAGGTCGGCGGGGCCGAGCGGGCACTGCGCCTGACGGTCGATTACGCCTCCGCACGCACGCAGTTCGGCCGCGTGATCGGTTCGTTCCAGGCCCTCAAGCATCGGATGGCCGACATGTACACCCTGGTGGAGTCCGCGCGGTCGCTGGCACAGGCCGCGGTCGACGCCGTCGTCACCGACGACCCGTCGGCGGGCGACCTTGCCGCAGCCGCCCACGTGTACTGTTCGGAAGCATTCGCCACTGTCGCGGGTGAGGCCATCCAGATCCACGGCGGCATCGGGATCACCTGGGAACACGACATCGGGCTCTACTTCAAACGTGCGCACGGCAGCGCGCAACTGTTCGGTCAGCCACACGAGGTGGTGGCCGACATGGCGGCCGCACTGCGTCGCTGACGGTCAGAACGGCGGTGGGTGTGCATCGTCCCAGCGTTGCTGCGCACGCTCCGCGACGGCACGCGCATTCTCGTAGCCGCCGTCGATATAGGACCGCGCGGGATGGTCCGGCGGTCTCGGCTTGAGTGCAGGGAATAGATCCATACCCCGAAAGGCGTTGCCGTAGAACATATGTCCGGTTGGCGACTCGAACACCACCACCCCGAGTGGATCCTGGTGGTCGCGCCACGGGGTGAAGGTTTTGACGCGGTGGTGAAAACGGCAGAGCGGCTTGAGGTTCCGTCGTGTTGTAGCACCACCGGATTCGGGGTCCTCGTGATCGAACGGTCGGGTGTGATCGAGGTCGGCGGTCCACACGGGATTGGTGCATCCCGGAAAAGTGCAACACAGCTCACCCGTGCGCACCAAGGTCTGCAACTTCCTGCTCGGTCGGTACCGCATCGGTGACGGCCCATCGACGGGACTGTCTCCGCCTGAGGACACCTCCACGCAGACCGCATCCGGCTCCGCCGCCAATTCACGTACGGATTGCGCATCGACCACACCGTGCCCGTCGATGTAGGCGGGCGCGTCGTCGGCACCGTCAAGCGTCGACCGATTGACCACCACGTGGATCACCGCGCGTGGACCGGGTGGCGGCGTGGTGCAACCGTCGGCGACGCCGCGCGCGGAAGCATCGAGATCGGAGTCGCCGACCCGTGCCTCGGGATCGGCGTTCTCGGGCTCGGCGTTCTCGGGCTCAGCGTTCCTGTTGTCCGGAGAAACGCAGGCTGGACACTGGCAATCGAGTGCACCGCGTCCGCGGGCCAGGGCGATCAAGCCGTCGGCGCGCCGTTGCGGACGAGTTCGCGGGTCGGCGTCGTGGACTCCGTCGGCCAGTTCCGAGAGCCGTGAGTTCAAGCGGGCGCCGTCGATCGTCGGCACCTGTGCGGTGACTCGCGACTGGCCGGGCGCGAACCTGTCTTCCCGAACCTGCACGTCGCGATCCCGCTGCGCACGTGCGCGGCGCCGTTTCATCGCCGCCGGGTCCACCTCGGCCACGATCGCGTCCACCAGTGCGGTGAACCGAGTGACCGAGAGTTGATCGCGCTCCATGATCGCCAGCGACAATCGGCAATCGACCTTCTCCAGGAGTTCGGGGTCCACCAGTTCGGTGCGGGCGACCGCGATCTGGAAGCGCCGCAGGTCAATCCGCCCGCACGACAGCGCAACCGACGTGAACGGTAACCGGTATCGCATCGCCTGGCCGGCGACGATCATCGCACGCGCCTGCGCGGGCGGCATCGACAACACCGCACCCACCTCGGCCATCGCCTGTTCGAGTCCGTCCGGACCGAATTCGGCGCGCCGATCGGCTCCCGACAGCCCCGCCATCACGACCTGGGCCATCGCCTCCAGCGACGCGACCTGACCGGTGGTGGCCTCCCCCACCCGCTCGGCGTACTCCTCGGCGCGCACGTCGTGGAGCAGACTCACCGCCTGCAGCAGCCGGAACTGGGCGGCGGCCACCGTGGCCTGACAATGCGCGATCATCACCACCAGATCCTCGGCGGCGAGATCCTGGTCGGCCGCCAATTGATCGCTGATTCGATCCATCGCCGCCACCGCCGGGGCGGGCGGCAACTCGTTCTCCTCCTCGACGTCGACGTCGTACCGCGACTCGTCGAGCGGGTCGCCGAGGAACTCCTTACTGGACATGAATCGAACATACATGCGACTACCGACAGAACGCGTCGATGTAGGTCGGATCGCCTTTTCCGGAGGTGTTCAGCTCTGGTGCGCGCGCCTCGACAACGCCCGCCCGATCGCCGCGTCCACCGGGCCCGCGCCGAAGAGCAGCAGCAGCGACCAACTGCCCAGCTGCGGAAACACGAGTGCCACCACGAACGCGATCGCGAGCATGATCACGGTGCCGAGATCGGGCGGGCGATCGATCCAGGCGTCCACCTCGGGTCCGCTGTCGAGCAACTGCCGGTGACGTTTGCCCCACGCGGCCATGGCCACCAGACAGGCGATCGACACCATCAGCACCAGAATGTAGAACGCTGTGGCCCAACGGATCCGGGGACCGCTGATCAGGGCGGTGGCAAACGGTAGGACGACGATCGTAAACAGCCAGACGAGATGCAGGTCGACTAGAATCCGGTCGTATCCGCAGAAGTTCTCCATCACGCGGTGGTGATTGCGCCACAGCACCCAGATGACGGCAAAGCTGATGAGGAAACCGGTGATCGTGTCCGCGTTGTCGCTGAGCACGTGGAAAACGGACGACTCGCCGGCAAGCTCGCCACCGATCTCCGTCAACGGCAATACGAGCAGGGTCAATGCGATGGCCACCACGGCGTCGGAGAACGCGATCAGTCGTCGGAATCCCTCTTCGGTCCGTCGACCTGCCGGTGGGGCCATGCACCGACCTTAGAACGCGGCAGCGATCTGTGCCGCCGACAGGCCGTAATCCTCGAGCCGATAGGTGTGCCGCGGCGCCCGCGCACCCGAGCGGCTCTGGGCATCGAGCGCCTGCATCGCCGCCCGCGCGGGCCCCGACAGTTCCGCGCCGAGTGCCGCGTACACCCGTTCGACGGTGCCGATCGGATCCGCGCGCAGATCGGCGAACTCGACGTCGACGAACTGTGCCTGGTCGTATCCGGTGCGGGCCGTGGAGAATTCACGGAGTCCGCGCGACCACAGTTCCATCTGGGTCGTACCGATCACGTCGCCGACGAAGGTCGTCGACCATCCGCGGGTGGCGTGTTCGGCGAGACTGCACATCGACGCCACGATCGTCTCCGGCGGCCGATGGGTCTGCACCACCAGCGCATCGGGGTAGACCGCCATCAGCGCGTCGAGGGCGAACAGGTGACTCGGGTTCTTCAGCACCCAGCGCTTGTCGCGATCGTTGGAGCCGATCAGCGCCAGGTTCCGTCGATGCCGTTGGTAGGCCGGCGTCCAGTCCTGTTGTGCCAGCCACCGCGAGTAGGTCGGCAGATACGCCAGCGACTCGTAGGAGATCGACATGATGCTCTGCCGCAGCAACTGCCAGCACTCCTCCACCTCGCCGGCATCCATGTAGTGCAGGCCCATGAACTCGGGATTCTCGACATGGTGGCGGGCGAGCCCGGCGTCGATCTGCTGGTAGATCGGGTTCTGCGGCCACGAGTCGCGCGGCGGGCGCGGTTGCGGGAACTCGGTCAGCCACATCTCGAGTCCCTGATGGGCGGGGTCTGCCGCCAGCAGCCGGTGCAGCGCGGTGGTGCCGGTGCGGGGCAGTCCGGTCACGAAGATCGGCCGGGTGATCGGCACCGACGCGTGGTCGGGGTTCGCCCGCCACGACGCCTCGCTCACCAGCCGGGCGACGAGTGCCCCCTTGAGGAAGTACCGGAACATCTTGCTGCCGAGTTCGGTCAGGTTCGCGTCGTCAGCGTAGGACGCCAGCAGCACCCGCAGCGGCTCGAGGTAGGCGTCATCGCCGAAGTCGTCGAGACCTATGGCACGCGTTGCCGATTCGTGGAGGTCGTCGACGGTGCCGACGTCGACCCGCGGTCCCGTCGAACTAGTCATGGTATTCCCCGCAATTCACATCGAGTGTGTGGCCGGTGATCGCGCTCGCGAGATCCGACGCGAGAAACACCACCGCGTCGGCGATCTCGCCGGGTTCGGGTAGCCGTTTGAGATCGGACCGGGCCGCAGTCTGCGCGTACACGTCATCGACGGTGATGCCGTACTTCTGCGCGACCTCACCGAAGTACCACTTGAGCTGATCGTCCCAGATGTATCCGGGGGCAACGGAGTTCACCCGGATTCGTTTGTCACCGAGTTCGGTCGCCAGGGTCTGCGACATCGCGAGCAAGGCCGACTTGGCGATTTTGTAACTGCCGTACCGTGGCTCCGAGTGCCGGATGACCATCGAGTTGATGTTGACGATCGCACTCGTCGCGCTCGCGTCACGGCCCGGTGCGGCGGCCGCGGCTTCCAGCACATCGGTGAATGCCCGGATCACGCGCAGTGTCCCCAGCACGGTGAGGTCGAGGCTTGCGGTGACCTGCTCGAAGTCGGTGCGCGCCAGCGATTTCATCGACGGCAGCGCGAAGGCGTTGTTCACCAGTACATCCGCCCGCCCGTAGGTGCCCACCGTGGTGGCCACCAGGCCGGCGACGGCGGCATCGTCGGTGATGTCGGTGGGCACCACGAGTGCGGTTGCGCCGGCCTGTTCGACCTCGGCGGCGATCTCGCGCAGGCAACCCTCGGTGCGCGCGGCCAGCACCACCGTGGCTCCGGCGGCCGCGGCGCGCAAGCAGATCGACCGGCCCAGCCCCGGCCCGACACCGGAGACCACCACCACCTTGCCGGCCAGCATCCCCGTCATCCCAGCATCCCCGTCATCCCAGCATCCCCGTCATCCCAGCATCCGTTCGGCAAAAGACCTTTGTCGCAGAGTGATTCGCTGCGACCACGCGGATGCATCGATGCGATTGTGCGCCAGGTACGGCAGATGGACATCGACGTCGCCGACATCGACGACTTGCGCCGTGGGGCCCGAGTCCGGTGGGATCGACGGGCTTTCGGTATCGCTCCCGCCGAGCCGCTGCCACCGGACCTGCATGATCCCGGTCTCGCGGCCGGTGGTCTCGATCCAATTGGCCACCCCGGGGTTGCGATGGGCCACCACCATGCGGATCATTCCGTCCGGGTCCACCTGCGCCTGCGCGGTGTTGAGACTGGTCTGGTGGTTGACGTAGTCCAGCGAGATGTACCACATGCTGCCGAGTTGGAATCCCTGATAGGGCGCAGCCGATTTCGGCACGGTGATGATCATCGCCTCGTTGTCGTCGAGCCGATAGTGGCCCACCGAGGAGTACTGCGTGGCCAGCCCGCCCGGTGTGCGCCGCGGCGGTGTGAAGGTGTTGACGGGTTCGTCGAGGTAGAACCACTTCGGAAAGTTCAACCAGGTGTGCATCCGGGCCAGCAACATCTTCCCGGCGGTGGCGTAACGGCGGGTCACCCGCGCGAGGTCGGGTTCGGCCGGGGCCGTGCCCACCGTGTCGGTGCGTTCGATCGCGATCATGCCCTTGACCTCCGACCACGCCGAATAGACCTCGCGCACCGCGAGCATCGAGGCACCCTCACCGAGCACGAAGTAGCCGGTCGGTGGGTCGTCGCGGGGCGGACCGAAGCTGATCGAGAACGAGCCGTCGGCGGCGATCGGGATCCGACGGTCGTCGAAGGCGTCGTCGCCGCCGGGCACTTCGGTCGGGCTGTAATCGCCACGCAGTACCTGGAAACTCAGATCGACCGTGGTGCCTCGCCGGCCCCAGACCCGGTAGGTGCCGGTCGGTTCCACGTCGGCGTGGTAGTAGAGCGTGTCCGGGTTGTCGAGGCCCATCTTGGTGTACGGGCCGGTCGAGGTGACGAAGTGGGGATGGGAGAGTTCCCTGGCCCGGACCAGTTGCCCGACCGCGGCGATGCTTCCGGCGAGGTAGTCGTAGCCTTCGGCCAGATCCTGCTCGGTGCGCGCGATCCCGCACGAGGCGATCAGTTTTCCGGCCTCGGTGATCGCATCGGTGAACGGATCGGTCACCGCGGGCCCGGTGGCATCGGTCCCCGTGCCGTCATCGTCGACGGGCAGCGAGCGGGTCATAGCCAGGTGTCGCCTCCGGTCCAGGTGAGGAAGTTCTCCAACTCGGCCTGGGCCGGAGTGACCCGCGGATGCTCGGTGGACAGATAGCCGCCGCGGTAGAAGAGCAGTGGTTTGTCCTGCAGCACCTCCCCGAGCGTGCGCGCCCGGCCGATGACGATGTGGTGATCGCCGCCGTCCTCCACACGGTCCACCGAACACTCCACCCACGTCAGGGCATGACGGATCACCGGCAACCCGCCCGGCGACGGGTCCCAGGTGATTCCCGCGAACTTGTCCTCACCGGGTGCGCCGAAGGATGCGCTCACGTTCTGCTGCCGGTTGGACAGCACGTTGACGCAGAACATCCCCTTGTCCTCGATCACCCGCCAGGTGCGGGAGGTCTTCTGCGGACAGAACAACACCAGCGGCGGGTCGAGGGAGAGCGCCGCGAACGACTGGCAGGCGAAACCGACCGGGTCGCCGTCGGCGTTGATGGTGGTGATGACGGTGACGCCGGTACAGAACTGGCCCATCGCGGTGCGGAACTGGCGGGTATCGAATTCACTTGACCCGTACGGTGTCTGGGACATCGATACGCCACTGCCTCCCGGTCACTGATTCTTGAATCCGACGGTGAAGTCGTGTCCCCACAGACTCACCGCGGTGCTCTCCCTGGCAATCCAGTCGCCGTCGTCCACTTGGCGTCCCTCACAACCGTATTCGACATCGAATCCGCCCGGCGTCTTCATGTAGAACGAGAGCATCAGGTCGTTGACGTGCCTGCCCAGTGTCGCCGACATCGGGACCTTACGCCGTAACGCACGGTCCAGGCAGAGTCCGACGTCGTCGGAATTACGCACCTCCACCATGAGGTGGACGATACCCGTCGCGTTCGGGATGGGCAGGAAGGCCAGCGAATGGTGTCGCGGATTGCAGCCGAGGAACCGCAGCCACGGCACCTCGTCGCCTTCTTCACGCCCCACCACTTGCGGTGGCAGCCGCATCGAATCCCGCAGTTTGAAGCCGAGCACGTCCCGGTAGAACGCCAGCGCCGCCTTGTCGTCGTCGCAGGTGAGCACCACATGCCCGAGTCCCTGCTCGCCGGTGACGAATTGGTGGCCGTAGGGACTCACCACGCGTCGATGTTCCAGGGCGGCACCGTGGAAGGCCTCCAGGGTGTTGCCCGCCGGGTCGGTGAACACGATCATCTCGTCCACCCGACGGTCGGCTCGCTCCTCGTCCTTGCCTTCCCGATAGATCACCCCGGCTGACGAGAGCCTATCCCGTACCTCCTGCAGCGCTTGCGCATTCGCGCATTCCCAGCCGGAGCTACCGAGGTGGTCGCGGTCGGACGGTTCGATGACGAGCCGGGCCGGAAAGTCGTCCATCCGCAGATAGAGTGCGCCGTCGACGAGTCCCTTGCCCTCCACCATGCCGAGCACCTTGAGACCGTACTCGCGCCAGGCATCGACGTCGGTGGCCTCGATACGCATGTATCCGAGCGTCCGGATCGGACTGGTATCCATGGTGTTTCTCTCCTGACTGGCGGCCACTCAGACCATCGTGTCCCCGATGGGCAGGCCGAATTCGCCGTTGCCGAAGGCGACGTAGGCCCGTTCGGGGTCGTTGGCGGCGTGTACCCGGCCGGCGTGCGCGTCGCGCCAGAACCGCTGGATCGGTGTGCCGTTCTCCAGTGCGGTGGCGCCGGAGTTCTCGAAGAGCAGGTCGATGGCCTCGATGGCACGCCCGGTGGCGCGCACCTGGTCGCGGCGGGCGGCCAGACGCAACTCCATCGGGATCTCCTCCCCCGCGACGATCAGATCGTATTCGGACTGCAGATTGCCCGAGAGTTGTCGCCACGCCGCGTCGATGTCACTGGCCGCGTGGGCGATTCGCACCTTGGCATAGGGATCGTCCTTGGCCTTCTCGCCCGCGTAGGCCGCACGCACCCGCTTGCCCTGATGCTCCACGTGGGCGGCGTAGGCGCCGTAGGCCATCCCGACGATCGGGGTGGAGATCGTGGTGGGATGGATGGTGCCCCAGGGCATCTTGTACACGGGCGCGGTGTTGCGTTCGAGCCCGGGCGCCTGGCCCATTCCCATGGTGCGATAGCTCAGCATCCGGTGGGTGGGTACGAACACGTCCTTGACCTCGAGGGTGTTCGACCCGGTGCCGCGCAGCCCCACCACGTTCCACACGTCCTTGATGGTGTAGTCCGACCGTGGGATCAGGAAGCTCACGAAGTCCACCGGCTTGCCGTCCTTGATGACCGGTCCGCCGACGAATGTCCAGTCGGCGATGTCACACCCCGACGACCACGCCCATGAACCGTTGACCAGGTAACCCCCGTCGACCACCTGGCCCATCCCCATCGGCGCGTAGGACGACGAGACCCGGACCGAGGCATCCGAACCCCACACATCCTCCTGTGCCTGCTGATCGAACAACGCCAGATGCCAGTTGTGGATGCCGATGATGCCGGCCACCCAGCCCGTCGACCCGCACGCGGTGGCGATCCTGCGCACCGCTTCGTAGAAGGTGACCGGATCGGTCTGGTAGCCACCCCACTGGGCGGGCTGCATGAGCTTGAAGAACCCGGCATCGCGAAGCAACTCGACATTCTCGTCCGGGACCCTCCGAAGATCCTCGGTGTACTGGGCGCGTTGCTCGATCTCCGGGAGCAGAGTGTTGATCTGCTCGAGAACCTGCGCCGCGGCCTGCGCGCGATCGGCTGCCGACGTCTCCTCCTGCTCGATCAGTTGTTGTGCTGGCATTTCGCCCGCTCCTGCCTGGTGGTCCGATGTTCGGGGGTTGTCCCGTGAACCGAGATTAGAACACGTTCTCGTTTCTGTCGAGGACCGGGACTTTGGCCCCATGTACTGCCCCGATCGAGCCGACGGGGTTCAACCGGAACACAGTTTTTGTAACATGTTCTAGTATTCGGGATGTGCGTATCCCGCCCACGCCGCCACGAGTACCGGCCGCAGATCGGTCCGGACCGAGCAGCAAGGAGAGCCACTGATGACCGTCACGCCACAGCCCACGGCGGCACCCGGAGGCCGTCCGGCACCGGGTTCGGACGACGTTCGGGAGATCGACACCGGAACCCCGCCGTCACGATTCGCACGCGGCTGGCACTGCCTGGGCCTCGTCGAGGAGTTCGACGACGGTGCGCCCCACTCGATCACGGTGTTCGGTACCAAACTCGCGGTCTGGATCACCCACGACGGCACCGACGGCGGCCCGACGGTCAACGCGATCGACGCCTACTGCCGCCACATGGGGGGCGACCTGAGCCAGGGAACGCTGCGCGACGGCAATGTGGCCTGCCCGTTCCACGGATGGCTGTGGAAGGGCAACGGCAGGTGCGCGGGCGTGCCGTACGCCAAACGCAATCCGAAACTGGCCAAGACGCGCACCTGGCCGGCGATGATCCGCAACGGACAGGTCTTCGTCTACAACGATCCCGAGGGGAATCCTCCCCCCGAGGACTGCGTGATCCCCGAGCTGGCCGAATTCGGGACCGACGAATGGACCGGCTGGACGTGGAATCGGATGGTGATCGAGGGTTCCAACTGTCGCGAAATCATCGACAACGTCGTCGACATGGCGCACTTCTTCTACGTGCATTACGCGCTCCCCGACTACTTCAAGAACGTGTTCGAGGGCGAGACCGCGGCGCAGTACATGAACTCCCACGGGCGCCCCGACATCGAGTTCGGCTCCAACTACGCCAATTCGCGGCTCGAGTCGATGGCTGCCTATTACGGTCCGTCCTACATGCTCAACCCGATCGTGCAGTACTACGGCGAGTTCACCATCGAGACCGTGCTGACGAACTGCCACTATCCGATCGACGCGAATTCGTTCGTGTTGATGTACGGGGTGATGGCGAAGGTCCCTGAGGGACTCACCGCCGAGCAGGCGCAGAAGATGGCGAAGAAGATCTCGGCGGGAATCGAGGTGGGATTCCTGCAGGACGTGGAGATCTGGAAGAACAAGACGCGCATCGACAATCCCCTCCTCGTCGAGGAGGACGGCCCGGTGTATCAGCTGCGCCGCTGGTACGAGCAGTTCTACGTCGACAAGTCCGACGTCACCGACGAGATGACACAGCGGTTCGAGTACGAGATCGACACCACCAAGGCCGTGGAGAACTGGAACATCGAGGTCCAGGAGAACCTGCGCCGGCGCAAAGAACAGGACGAGGCGGCCGCCCAGACCGCCGACTCGGGAGTGTGAGCACATGACGCGGGCCACCAACCGGGCATCGCCGTCCCACCTTCACGACCCCGGCTGGGCCAAGGCCCCCGACTTCCACGACGATCCGCAGCGAGCGGCCCGGGTCCACGCGGCCACCGCCCGCGACCGCGACCACTACCTGCGCGGCGGCATGACCGAGATCGAGTGCCGCTCCTGCCACGCGTGTGTGCTGGTCAAGAAGACCGGACCGCATCACACCAGCGTGCAGTGGAACACCGCGGCGCAGAACCGGTGTGACGCGCTCGAGACGCTACGCCGCAGCGGCGGCAATCCGGCGATGATGCCGACCTGCCCGCGATTGTCGGCGAGCATCGATCACGGTGTCGCCGAGGGCATCATTCCAATCGAGTCGCCCGAGGTCGATCCGGACGGCTACTGGTGAGGTCGGGCGAATCCGCCGCTCCCATGACGGTCGTTGCCGCAGCTGCGATCCCGGCGATCGTCGCGAGCACCCCGAACACCAGCGTGGCGATCACCCCCCACCCGGTGTGAAACGACGTCACGTCACCCTCGACCGCGTCGATCACGTTGGGCGCGAATAGCTTTCCGAACGGATCGGAGATCACCCGGACGGCGAGAACGATCACGGCCACCCCCGACGCCGCGCCCACGACGCCCAGCAGCGACGCCACTTTCCGATGGCCGCGGACCGGGCGCCACCACCCGAGCAGTCCGGCGAGCATCGCCACCACACCGAGTGCGAGCGTGGCCAGACCGGGTCGCCGCGTGTACTGGCCGAAGAAGGCCCGCACGTCGTCGCTCGCCGCCGCGTCGGCGCTCACCCCGCCAAGGCCCGTGACGTGTAATCGCACCCCCTCGTCCGAGTATCCCCAGGTCACCTGGCTGCAGACGACGATCGCCAGCCCGGCGACCGCGATCGCCGGCCACAGGTAGGGGCGAATCGCATCGAGCAGTCCGTCGGACCTGGACTCTTCTGGGACGCTGGTGCTCACCGTCCCAGCGTGCCACGGGCCGACGCCGGCGCGGGTGCGGTGAGCAACCGGCCGTCGACGATCCCGGCGACTGTGCGGACCGCGACCATCACCCAGGCCAGGAGAAGGCAGGTGAAGCCCGCGGCCGCAGCCGCGGCGAACGCCGGCCCGCCCGTGGTGGCGGCCAGGGCCGCCGAGCCGGTGACGAAGGTTCCCAGCGGAAAGGTGAACGACCACCACGTCAGCCCGAACGGTAGGCCGCGGCGCACCGATCGCACGGTGATGGTGGTGGCGACGACGATCCAGATCACCGCGGCACCCCACACCGTGAGGGCGTAAACGTGGGCGAGGCCGACGATGGTCGCGGTCGATGACGGTCCGGTCACCTCGGTGGCGAGATGGGCGAGCAGACACGCAGCGGTGGCCGACTGTCCGAGCGGCCCGAGCACGATCCACCACGTGGGTGCCAGACCGGCGGGGCCCGTTCCCGTCGTCACCAGCGCCCGCAGCACCACGACCAGGATGGGTGCGGCGAGGACCAGCGAGAGCACGAAGGCCGCCGACCCGATCAGCAGCATCGCGCGGCGCGCGTCGGCCGAGTCCAGCGCCCCGGCGAGAACCGCGGCCGCCGAGGCCGACACCATCGGCGCCACCACCGACATCAGCCACCCGCCGAACGGCTCCCCGCGCCGGTCGGCGTGACCGAGCAGGTGACGGGCCGGAATCATCACCGCGGTACCCACCGCGCCGATGGTGCCGGCCGTGAAGCACACCAGGTCGACGGCGAGCGCGATGCGCGGCCCCACCACGTGGGTGCCCGCGACCAGGGTCGAGGTGCCGACGGTCAGCGTCGCCATCGGCACGGCGCCGTAGAAGTGCGCCACCACCGGATGGCGCAGGTGGGCTCGCGCGGCGTCGGGATGGCGGCGCCAGTGCATCACCGTCGCGGAGATCACCGCGGCGTACACGGCGCACGCGAGCAGCCAGAACAGGATCGACACCGCCTCCAGCAGGCGGCTGTGTCCGAGCGCGTGTGCCGCGATCGCGACGATCCCGGTACCCATGACCGCCGCGAACCAGTTGGGCGGAATGTGGGCGAAATGGTCGCGGCTCCACCGTTCGGGTCGCGGTATGCCACTCGGGGCGAGTGGTTCGCGCAGCGTCGTAGGTCCACGGTCGGTCATACGTCAACGGTCGCCGAACAGCGCTACGGCAGGTAGAGGCCCATTCTCTGTAGGGGTCACAACCAGAGGTTGTAACCTGGCGTGGTGTTGAGCCCGCGCATGCCCGACCTGCCGTCATTGGAGACGTTGCTCGCCGTGGTCACCACCGGCAGCCTCAACGCCGCCGCGCGCGAACTGGGCATCACACAGCAGGCCGTGTCGGCGCGGATGCGCGCGCTGGAGGCGACGCTCGGGATCTCGTTGCTCACCCGATCGCCCACCGGCACCACGCCCACTGAAGCCGGAATCCTGGTGTCGGAGTGGGCCGATCGACTCCTGGGCCTGGCATCGGAGTTCGACGCCGGACTCGCCGCGCTGCGCGGGGAACGACGCGACGAGTTGCGCCTGGCCGCAAGCCTGACGGTGGCCGAACACCTCCTGCCGCAATGGTTGGTGTCGTTCGGACGCAGCCTCGAACAGGCACCCACGGTGTCGTTCACCGCGACGAACTCCGAACATGCCTGCGAGCTGGTCCGGGCCGGCGACGTCGAACTCGGATTCGTGGAGGGCCCCGAGGTCGTTCCCGGCGTGCACAGCCGCGTCGTCGCCGACGACACCCTGGTGCTCGTCGTCCCGCCGGAGCATCCCTGGGCCCGTCGACGCAGCGCGGTCGACGCGGACGAACTGGCGCGCACATCGCTGGTGACCCGCGAATCCGGTTCCGGAACACGCCTGTTCCTCGACCGCGTGCTGAGCGGTGCCGTCGGCGCGGACGTCCCCCGAGCGCAACCGGTGCTCGAACTGTCGACGACCGCGGCGGTGCGCTCGGCCGTGATCGCCGGCGCCGGACCCGCGGTGCTGTCGGATCTGTCGGTGCGCGACGATCTCGGCCGCCGGCTCGTCGAGGTGCCCGTCTCCGGTATCGACCTGCGTCGTGCACTGCGCGCGGTGTGGATCGGCGGACGCGAGCCCCGCGCGGGCGCGGCCCGCGACTTCCTCACCCACGTCGCGACATTGGCCGGTCGCGCATCAGACCGATGAGTTTCGGCGAGAATCGAGGTCTCACCCGTGTCAGCATCCGGCACGGCCGAGCCCAGGCTCCGAAAGGACTTCACATGACCGAGTACTCCGCCCCGCTGGGCGCGCCCATCTGGTTCGACCTGATGAGCAGCGACCCCGACAAGGCACAGGATTTCTATGGCGAATTGTTCGGCTGGGAGGCCGAGGCACCCAACCCGGACTTCGGCGGCTATCGCAACTTCCGGCTGAACGGCAACCGCGTCGCGGGAATGGGTCCGGTGATGTCGCCGGAGGGCGCCTCCGACGTGTGGACGATCTATCTGCGCACCGACGATCCCGACGCCACCGTCAAGGCGGTCGAGGCGGCGGGCGGATCGATCATGGTGCCGCCGATGGACGTCGGAGAGGAGGGCACGATGATGGTCGCCTTCGACAGCGCGGGGGCCGTCGTCGGGTTCTGGAAGTCGGACAAGCACAAGGGATTCGCCGAATGGGGCGTGCACGGGGCTCCGTATTGGTTCGAGTGTTCGAGCCAGGACTTCCCGGCGTCGGTGGCCTTCTACACCGAGGTGGTCGGTGCCCGCGCCGACATGGTTTTCGACAACAGTTCGGTCGAGGTGGTCGAGCCGGGCAATCCGCTGCGTTACTCGCAACTGTTCTTCGGCGACACCGCGTACGGCGGCATCATGGATGCCACCAACCTGTTCCCGGCCGAAATGCCGTCGTTCTGGCAGGTCTACATCTGTGTCGACGACGTCGCGGCTTCCACAGTGACGGCGGAGAGACTCGGCGGTTCGGTGATGATGCCGCCCACCGACACTCCGTACGGAACGCTGGCAACGATCGTCGATCCGTTTGGCGCGGCGATCAGCCTGGGCCATCCGCCGGCCGGGATGTAGCCGCCGGCCCGTTCCGACGTCAACGCGGCGCGAGTCGGTAGACGCGGCGCGAGTTGGTAGACGCGGCGCGAGTCGGTAGACGCGGCGCGAGTTGGTAGACGCGGGTGCTGTACCAACCGCGTGTACCGATTCGTCCCGCGTTCACATTGTCGGGAGCCCACGAGGCGCCGCATGCGTCCAATGACGCATGACTTCGCTTCCGATCGACGCGCACGGACTCATCTACCGCGACACCTGCATCGCCGAGGGCTTCACCGACGAGGATCTGCGCCGGAGCTGTCGGCGTGGCGACATCGTGCGTGTGGTGCGGGGCGCCTTCGCGCCCGTCACCGACCGCAGCCCTGAAGAACTTCACCGTCTCGCCGTCATCGCCACGGCTCGACTCGGTCGGCTCAGTTCGGTGGTCAGCCACCAGTCGGCGGTTGTCATGCACCGGGTCCCCATGCTCAAGCCGGGTTTGCGCCGAATCCACGCCACCACGGGATCGGCCGCGGGTGGAACCCGGAGCGCCACCCGGCACGATCATGTCGGGGTGATCCCACCGGATCACATCGTCGAGATCGATGGAATCCTGATCACGTCGCTCGAGTACACCGCGGTCGACGTCGCCTGTACCGCAACGATGGGATTCGCCGGGGCACTGGCGGCTTTCGACGCCGCGCTGCGCCTCGGAGCGTGCCGCGCCACGATGGAGCGGTTGCTGCGCGCCACCCGACGCGGGGTCACGGTCGCGCGCCGCGCACTGCATCATGCCGACGGAAAGGCCGAGAGCCCCGGCGAATCCTGGAGTCGCGCCCAGCTGATCGAGGCCGGTCTCCCGCTTCCACGACTTCAACACGAGTTCCGTGATATCGACGGTGGGCTCGTGGCCCGTACCGACTTCGACTGGGCCGGACGGCTCGTCGGCGAATTCGACGGGGCGGTGAAGTATCAGAAGCACCTCCGCCCCGGCGAGGACGTGACCGCGGCGGTATTGCGTGAGAAGCGGCGCGAGGACGCGCTGCGCGGCATGGGAATCATGGTGGTGCGGTGGATCTGGGCCGACCTCGAACACAGCACCATGGTGCGAAAGGTCCATGAGTGGCTCGTGCATCTCAAGCTGGTGGTGGTGTGACGAGTCGGCGACACACATGAACGCGGGACGAATCGGTAGACGCGGTGGCTGTACCGACCGCGTTTACCGATTCGTCCCGCGTTTACCGATTCGACCCGCGTGTGGCGCTTCGCTCGCGCCCGCGCGTTCAGACTCCGGCGTTGGCGTCGGCCTTCTTCTTCAGTTCCAGCGCGATGTCGATGAGCTGATCTTCCTGGCCGCCGACCAGTTTTCGGTTGCCGGCCTCGATGAGGATGTCGGCCGCCGACACCCCGTAGCGCTCGGCGTGCCCCTCGGCATGCTTGAGGAACGAGCTGTAGCAGCCCGCGTAGCCCATCATCATCGCCGACCGGTCGACGAGGCATTCGCTGGGCATCACCGGGCGGACGACGTCTTGGGCGGCGTCGGCGATCTTCATGAAGTCGATGCCGGTGCGGATGCCGAGTTTGTCGCACACACCCACGAACGCCTCGGTGGGTGTGTTGCCCGCCCCGGCGCCGAAGCGGCGGATGGAGCCGTCGATCTGCTGCGCTCCGGCACGCACCGCGTTGATCGAATTCGCGACGGCGATGTCGAGGTTCTCGTGCCCGTGGAAGCCCACCTGGGCGTCGTCGCCGAGTTCGGCGACGAGTGCGGCCACCCTGTCGGTGACCTGCTCGAGCACCAGCGCACCCGCCGAGTCGACGACGTACACACACTGGCAGCCCGCGTCGGCCATGATCCGCGCCTGCTGTGCCAGCACCTCCGGCGGCTGGCTGTGGCTCATCATCAGGAATCCGACGGTCTCCAGACCCAGGTCGCGGGCGAGTCCGAAGTGCTGGATGGACACGTCGGCCTCGGTGCAGTGCGTGGCGATCCGGCAGATCTGACCGCCGTTGTCCTGGGCGGCGCGGATGTCGTCCTTGGTGCCGAGCCCCGGCAGCATGAGGAACGCGATCTTGGCGCGTGTCGCGGTTTCCGCGGCGGCCTTGATCAGTTGCTGTTCAGGGGTTTTGGAGAACCCGTAGTTGAACGACGACCCGCCGAGACCGTCGCCGTGGGTCACCTCGATCACCGGCACACCCGCGGTGTCGAGCGCTCCGACGATGGCACGCACGTCGTCGGTGGTGAACTGGTGGCGCTTGTGATGGCTGCCGTCGCGCAGGGACGAGTCGGTGATCCGGATGTCAAGGGTGTCGGAGTAGGGCCGCGCGTGGGCCATCAGACCCTCATGAGTGATGGTCATACCGAGACTCCCAGTTTCTGTTTCGCGATCTCTTCGCCGACCTTGGTGGCGGCGGCGGTCATGATGTCGAGGTTGCCGGCGTAGGGCGGCAGGAAATCGCCCGCACCTTCCACCTCGACGAAGATGGATACCCGCGCGTGGCCGCCGTTGATCACACTCGGCGGATCGAACTGCGGATCCTGCAACAATCGGTAGCCGGGCACGTAGGACTGGATCTCCTTCTCCCGCTTGTGGATCGACTCGGCGATCGCATCGGTGTCGGCGTCGGCGGGGATCGCGCAGAAGATGGTGTCGCGCATGATCATCGGCGGGTCGGCGGGGTTGAGGACGATGATCGCCTTGCCCCGGTCGGCGCCGCCGATGGTCTCGACTCCCTTCGACGTGGTGCGGGTGAACTCGTCGATGTTGGCGCGGGTTCCCGGGCCTGCCGAGACCGACGCCACCGAGGCCACGATCTCCGCATACGGCACGGGGACAATCGAACTGACCGCGTGCACCATCGGAATGGTGGCCTGGCCGCCGCAGGTGATCATGTTGGTGTTGGGTGCGTCGAGGTGCTCGCGCAGGTTGGCCGGCGGCACCACCGCAGGACCGACGGCGGCGGGGGTCAGATCGACGGCGACGATTCCGGCCGCTTCGTAGCGAGGCGCATACTCACGGTGCACGTAGGCCGAGGTGGCCTCGAAGATGAGGTCGGGGCGTTCGGAACTGCCGAGCAGTTCGTCGGCACCGCCGCTCATGGTGATCAGGCCGTGGTCGGCAGCCCGTTTCATCCCTTCGGAGTCGGCGTCGATCCCCACCATCCAGCGGGGTTCGATCGTCTCGGATCGCTCGAGCTTGTACATCAGGTCGGTGCCGATGTTGCCCGATCCGATGATGGCTGCGGTCAGTTTGGCCACGTCGTGGTCTCCTCTACTCACGTGAAATCCAGTGTCACCGAACCGATTCCGGTGAATTCGGCGACGAAGTGGTCGCCGGGTGCGATGTCGATGGCACGCGTCGCGGTGCCGGGCAGGATGAGGTCGCCCTTGCGCAGACGTACACCGAAGCCCTCCACCTTCCGTGCCAGCCAGCTCACCGCGTTGAGTGGATGTCCCAGCACCGCGGACGAATTGCCCTTGGCCGCCACCTCACCGTTGCGGTGCAGCGTGGCCTCCACATCCCCGGTGTCGATGTCGGCGATCGGCACTCGCTGTTCCCCCAGGATCCATCCGCACGACGACGCGTTGTCGGCGATGGTGTCGCAGAGGCTGATCTTCCAGTCCCGGATGCGTGAGTCGATGAGTTCGATCGACGGCACCACCCATTCGACGGCGTCGATCACGTCCTCGTTGGTGCAGCCCGCCCCGGGTAGATCGGCCCCCAGGATGAACCCGACCTCCACCTCCACCCGCGGGAAACAGAGGGTGGAGGTGTCGATGGGCGTGCGCTCGAGATACTTCATCTCGTCGAGCAGGTGCCCGTAGTCCGGTTCGTCGACACCCATCATCTTCTGCATCGCCTCCGAGGCGAGGCCCACCTTGTGGCCGGCCACCTGCGCACCGGCGTCGAGTCGCTTGCGGATGTTGATGAGCTGGATCTCGTAGGCGTCCACCACGTCGAGGTCGGGATGAGCGACGGTCGGGGGGTCGATGGCGGTAGCCGTCCGTTCCGCGTCCCACAGGTCGGCGGCGATCTGCTCGCGTAATGCCTGGTCGACGGCCATTTCGTGTGCTCCTCAGTCAGGTGAACGTGTTCTATTTTAGAACATGTTCTACCTGCGCGGTACCTCACGTCCGCAGGACATTCGCGGGAGCCGGGTCGGGTCAGTCGCGGCGACGGCGACCGAAGCCGCGGAAGCGCAGCCCGTAGCGGAGCAGTCCGCGCACCGGGACCGGCCGCGGCCAATCGTCGGAGCGGAAGTACGCATCCGTTCCGCCGTCGACGAAGACCACGCTGCCGCACAGGAAGTCGGCGGCGTCCGACAGCATGAACACCACCCAGTCGGCGAGTTGTCCGGCATTGCCGAATCCACCGATCGGGACCGGAAAACTGTTGACGGCCTTGCCCGAGGGTGCCGACAGCTGATGCTCGAGCAGCGGGGTCATGATGGCGCCGGGGGCCAGCGCGTTGAGCCGGATACCCTCACCGGCCCACTCGGGGCTGACGGCCGCGCGCCGCACCCAGCGGCTGACGGCGATCTTCGACCCCGCATACGCCATCGGCGGCGCACCCTTCGATCCGAAGATGCGGATCGACGTGAGCACCTTGTCGATGTCGCGGTCGAGGTAGGCCTTGACGGTCCGCCGCGGCACCACCGGCACGGTGGTGGTCGAGTTGCTCGAGAACACCACCACCTTCGCCTCGTCGGCCTCGGCCAGCGTCGGACGCCACCCTTCGAGCAGTTCGACCACTCCCAGGTAGTTCACCTCCGCGAGCAGCCGCATCCGCTCCTTGCCCGGATCGGGTCCCAGCCCGGCCGCGAGCACCGCGCCGTCGAGTACCCCGCCGCTCTTCTCGAGCACCGCCGTCACCGCGGTCCGCCGGCCCTGCGCCGTCGACAGATCGGCGACGACCTCGGCCTCCTTGACGTCAACTCCGATCACCGTATGACCCTGGGCGCGAAGCTTTCTCACCACCTCCGAACCCATCCCGGACGCCGAGCCGGTCACCGCGTACACACCCATCCGAATCTCCTTCAACCGCTTGGAACTCGGCGGGACCGGGTAACGCACCGCGCCGAGACCGTTGACACACTAGAACAAAGATGATGCGCTCCATCCATGTCCGCGCCGCCGAGCCGCATCTCACGCACCCCGACGCCGCCCCCCGATCCGCTCGCACCCGCCACCCTCGGCCCGGTCACGCTGCGCAACCGCATCATCAAGTCGGCCACCTTCGAACACATGTCGCCGGGCGCACTGGTCAGCGACGATCTCATCGAGTTCCACCGTCGCGTCGCCGCCGGCGGGGCCGGCATGACCACCGTGGCGTACTGCGCGGTGGCCCCGGAGGGCCGTACCGAGGCCAACCAGCTCTGGATGCGCGACGAGGCCGTGCCCGGTTTACGGCGGCTCACCGACGCGGTACATGCGCACGGAGCGGCCGCATCGGCCCAGATCGGGCACGCCGGCCCGGTGGCCAACGGCAAGTCGAACGGGGTGCGGGCGCTGTCGTCGTCGCGCCGCCTCAACCCGATGGGCCCACAGATCGTCCATGCCGCCACCCTCGCCGACATCGAGCGCATCCGACAAGCGCACGGAACCGCCACCCGCCTGGCCATCGACGCCGGATTCGACGCCGTCGAGATTCACTTCGGGCACAACTATTTCGCCAGTTCGTTTCTCAGCCCGAAGCTCAATCATCGCGAGGACCGCTACGGCGGCAGCCTCGCCAACCGTGCGCGACTCGTCCGGGAAACCGCCGGCGAGGTGCGTCGCGCGGCGGGCGACCGGATCGCCGTGCTGGCGAAGTTGAACATGGATGATGGCGTGCCGGGCGGATTCTGGCTCGACGAGGCCATCGAGGTGGCGCGCTGGCTGGAGGACGACGGCAATCTCGACGCGATCGAGCTGACCGTGGGCAGTTCGCTGCTCAACCCGATGTACCTGTTCCGGGGCGACGCACCGGTGCACGAGTTCGGCGCGATCATGCCACCGGTGATGCGCGCGGGCATCACGATGGTCGGCAAGCACTTCATCCGGGAGTATCCCTACCGGGATCTGTTCCTGCTCGACGAGGCACGCCAGATCCGGGACGCCGTGCAGATGCCGCTCGTGCTGCTCGGTGGGGTGACCGACAAGGACGGGATGGACCGCGCGATGGCCGAGGGTTTCGAGTTCGTCGCCATGGCCCGAGCGCTGTTGCGCGAACCCGATCTGATCAACCGCATCGCGGCCGAGAACTCCACCCGTTCGTTGTGCATTCATTGCAACAAGTGCATGCCCACGATCTTCCGGGGTACGCGGTGCGTGCTGGCCTCACCCACCCACCGATGAGCCCCGTCGACCCGCGGATACGATGACGCGTGACCGTAAGCGATGGCGTATCCACCGGCGGGGGGCCGGCTCCCGCGATTGACGGCCGCGCCGCGTGGCGTGGGGCCGACGACCCCGACAACTCCGGCGCACTCGCCGGACTCCGCGTACTGGACCTGAGCCGGGTTCTGGCCGGCCCGCTGGCCGCGCAGATGCTCGCCGACCAGGGCGCCGAGGTCCTCAAGGTGGAGGCACCGAGCGGCGACGAAACACGCGGTTGGGGACCGCCGTTCGTGTCCGCCGACAGCAGCGCCTACTACACCGGCATGAACCACAGCAAGGACAACATCTGCCTCGACCTGCGCAGCGACGAAGGAAAGGCGGTGCTCGGCGAATTGCTCGACGTCGCCGATGTGGTGATCGAGAATTTCAAGGCGGGCACCCTGGCCCGCTGGGGATTCGACTACGACACCGTCCTCGCCGAACGCAATCCGGGCCTGGTCTACACCCGCATTACCGGCTACGGCGTCGACGGGCCGATGGGCGGCGCCCCCGGCTACGACGCGGTACTGCAGAGCTTTGGCGGCCTGATGAGCATCAACGGCTATCCCGACCGCAACCCGCTTCGGGTGGGCGTGCCCATCGTCGACCTCGTGGCCGCCAACATGGCGTTCTCCGGCACCCTGCTCGCACTGTTCGAGCGCACCCGCAGCGGCCGCGGCCAGATCGTCGACGTCGCGCTGCTCGACGCGGTGATCTCCATCCTGCATCCCCATTCGGCGAACTGGACCGCCAACGGCACGGTGCCGGTGCGCACCGGCGACGTCCATCCCACGCTCGTCCCCTATCAGGTGTTTCACGCCGCCGACGGCGACGTGTTCATCAGCGCGGGCAACGACCGCCAATTCGCCGCTCTCGTCGGAGTTCTCGGACTCGATGATCTGGCGGGCGACGCACGATTCGCGACCAACGGCGCACGCCACGCACATCAGGACGAACTCATCTTGATTCTCGGCGAGGCGGTGTCGTCGTGGCCACGCGCCGATCTGGCCGCGCGCCTCGACGCGGCGGGCGTCGCGTCGAGTCCGGTCAACGACGTCGCCGCGGCACTGAACGAACCGCAGGTCCGGCATCGTGACCTGTTCATCGACACCGAGGAGTACCGGGGTATCGGGGTCCCGCTGTCACTCGGTCGCTCCGCCGCCCGGCCCCCACGGCCCGCCGTGCCGCGTGGCGCCGACACCGACGACGTGCTCGCCGCGATGGGTTACCTCCCCGATCAGATCAGCGCGTTGCGCGAGCGCGGAATCCTCGGCTGAGCAGTACCGGCCGAGGTCGCCGACCGCGCGCTGTGGACGCCCGGGACACGCGGGCACTGGCGCAGCAATTCTGTAACGTGTTCTAATTTTTGATGAGAACACGTTTCAGTTGCGGTGGAAGGAACTCATCGATGGCCGACGCAGCCGCGGGAATGCGCCCCCGATCGGACAGCAGTGCCCCGGACGGCAGTGACCAGACGTACGACGTCATCGTGGTGGGCGCCGGCGCCGCCGGGATGAGCGCGGCGATCACCGCCGCCGCGAACGGACTGCGGGCGGTGATCATCGAGAAGTCGGCGTATTGGGGCGGATCGACATCGCGGTCCGGCGGCGGCGTGTGGATCCCCAACAATTCGGTCCTGCGCCGCGACGGCGTGCACGACACACCGGAAGCGGCCCGGGAGTACGTCCGGGCGATCATCGGCGACCACGCCCGCCCCGACCGGATCGACGCGTACATCGACCGCGGCCCCGAAGCGCTCGACTTCCTGATGGACCACGCCCCTCTCGACCTGGAATGGGTGAAGAACTACTCCGACTATTACCCGGAGGCACCCGGCGGCAGACTCGGTGGGCGCAGCATCGAGCCGCGACCCTTCGACGCGCGCGCACTGGGTGCCGACCTCGACACGCTGCATCCCCAGTACACCAAGGCGCCGCTCAACATGGTTGTGCTGCAATCGGATTACCGATGGCTCAACACGGGACTGCGGCACTGGCGCGGCCCGCTGCGCATGGCCAAGGTGGGCGGCCGGTTCTTCTGGGCGCGCACACGGGGCAAGAAGCTCATCGCGATGGGAGCGGCGCTCACCGCCGAACTGCTCCTCGGCGTGCGCCGTGCCGGGGTACCACTGCGGCTGAACACGGCACTCGTCGACCTCGTCACCGAGAACGACCGCGTGGTGGGTGTGATCGCCGAATCCGACGGCACGCGGGTGCCGATCCGGGCCCGGCACGGGGTGATCCTGGCCTGCGGGGGTTTCGAGCACAACGCCGAGATGCGGCGCAAATACCAGCGCGAACCGATCGGCTCGGAGTGGACCACCGGCGCACCGTCGAACACCGGCGACGGCATCAACGCCGGACTCAAGATCGGTGCCGCGGTCTCGCTGATGGACGACGCGTGGTGGGGTCCGACCATCCCCCTGCCGCGGGGCCCGTGGTTCGCGCTCTCCGAACGGGCGGTGCCCGGCACATTCATGGTCAACGAACGCGGTGAGCGCTTCATGAACGAGTCGCTGCCCTACGTCGAGGCGGTGCATCAGATGTACGGCGGCGAATTCGGCCAGGGCGAGGGGCCCGGCCGCAATGTGCCGTCCTGGCTGGTGTTCGACCAGACCTGCCGCAACCGGTACCTGTTCGCCGGCATCAACGCGCGGCAACCGTTGCCCCGCAAATGGTACGAGTCCGGGGTGGTGGTCAAGGCCGACACCCTCTCCGCGCTGGCCGAGAAGATGGGGGTGCCCGCCGACGCGCTCACAGCCACCACACAACGGTTCAACGGATTCGCCAGGAAAGGCGTCGACGAAGACTTCGGCCGAGGCCGCAGCGGCTACGACCACTACTACGGCGACATCACGCACAAGCCGAATCCGAGCCTCGGCGAGGTCGCCAAGGCCCCGTATTACGCGGTGCGGATGGTGCCCGGCGACCTGGGTACCAAGGGCGGTATCGACACCGACGCCGCCGGACGTGCGCTGCGCGCCGACGGTTCGGTGATCGACGGCCTCTACGCCGCGGGCAACACCAGCGCGCCGGTGATGGGCCACACCTACGCCGGGCCGGGCGCCACCATCGGACCCGCACTCGTCTTCGGCTATCTCGCCGCCCTCGACGCCGCGGAACATGCCCGTGGCGAGGTCCCGTCCCCCACCACATCCCCCACCGAATCCCCGTCCCCCACCGAATCAGGAGTGTGACCGGTGCCCATCGATCCGTCCGTCGCCGTCGGCGCCGAACTCCCCGAGGTGACCTTCTCGTGGTCCGCCTCGGACGTCGCGCTCTATCACCTCGCGGTCGGCGCGGCCGCCGATCCGATGGACCCCGAGGGTCTGCGCTATGTCGACGACGCCGACCCCAAGGTGCTGCCGACCTTCGCGACGGTCGCGGCGGGTTTCCACGCCACCGAGGCACCGACCGTGTCGTTCCCCGGGATCGACATCGACCTCGCGAAGGTGGTGCACGGCAGCCAGCAGGTGATCGTGCACCGGCCGTTGCCCCCGGCGGGTAAGGCCACCACGCGCAAGCGCATCGTCGAGGTGCAGGACAAGGGATCCGCGGCGGTGATCATCCAGGAAGGGGTAACCGTCGACGACACCGGCACACCGCTGTGGACCGAGCGGTCCTCCATCTTCGCCAAGGGCGAGGGCGGATTCGGCGGCGAACGCGGGGCGTCGAGCCGGATCGCCTACCCCGACCGCGAGCCCGACCACCTGCTCACGGTGCCGACGCTGCCCAACCAGGCGTTGCTGTACCGGTTGTGCGGCGACCGCAACCCGTTGCACTCCGACCCCGACTTCGCGAGGCGGGCCGGGTTCCCGAGACCCATCCTGCACGGACTGTGTACCTACGGGCTGGTGTGCCGCGCCATCGTCGACTCCGTCCTCGACGGCGACGTGACCCGCCTGGGTGACTACGCCGCAACCTTCGCCGGCGTCGTGTTTCCCGGCGAGACCCTCGACGTGCAGATCTGGGACGAGCAGGGTGGCCCGATGGTGACCGCCACGGTCGCCGAGCGCGACGGCGCACCCGCGCTCGGCAATGTGATCTGCGCCATCACGGACTGAACCCGGCCGGGATAGGGTCATCTCCGGAAATCCGTGCCCACCGCGCGATGCCGCGGACGACGAAAGAGATGCGATGACCGACTCGCTGCAGTCCCTGCTCGACACCGACCGCGCCGCCACGGTGGCCGACCTGACCGGCGTCATCGATACCGAGGTGTCCAAGCAGAAGGGACTCGGCGGTGCCGCGGTCAAGGCGGCCTACGGCGCGGTGCAGAAGGTCAAGCCCGACATCGTCGCCCGCGCGACCGATCAGATGCTCCCCGACTTCCTGACTGCACTGGCACCCTTCTGGGATTCCAAGCCTGCCGGGGTGGCCTTCGGCGATCACCTGGCCGCGAACTCCGATGCCGCGACCGAGGCGCTGCTGCAGGTGACCGATGATCAGGTGGGCGGTGCCAGGCCAACCCTGGCCAAGGCGTACAAATCGCTCCGGGGCAAGGCCAAAGGCTATGTCGCCGAAGCACTTCCGGGAGTCGGTGCCGCCATTGAGAAGCATGCCGGCTGACCGGCATGCAACCTGAGACGCGCTAGGCGGCAGAGGTGAGGATGAGCAGCAAGCCGACGATGACCAGCACCAGGGCTGCCAGCATCGACAGGATTCGCCACACGTGGACCCGGACCGGGGCCTCGGTGGTTCGTGAAGATGCGACCTGGGGTGAGGCCATGATCTCTCACTTTCGGTTGTCCGGATCGGTGCCGTCCAGGTGGCGGCGACACCTCGCCGGGTTTGTTACTACAGTGATAAATGTGTCACATGGTGCGTCGCGTGGCGTGATTCCCGCGCCGCGTGTCGCACAAACGACCCACTTGGGCCGTCGCCACGCCGTCGAGGCCGGAACACCGTGTTCGGTATGAACCGCACCGGCCTGCGGGCGGCATGGCTGATCTTCATCGCCTGCGCGGCCGTCAGCATGGTGGTGGCCGCGATGGCGGCCCTCAACACAGCCCTCGCCGACATCGCCGTCGACATCGGCGCCGACGCGGGAAAGATGACGTGGATCGCCGACGGATACACACTCGCACTGGCCGCCCTGCTGCTGCCGGCGGGTGCGATCGGCGACCGGTACGGGCGTCGCGAAATCCTGGTGATCGGCCTCATCGTCTTCGCCGTGGCGTCGCTGCTGGCCATCTGGAGCGCCAACCCCACGCAGCTGATCGGCACCCGCGTGCTCGCCGGGGCGGGCGCCGCGCTGATCATGCCCACCACCCTGTCGCTGATCACCTCCGGGGTGCCGTCGGACAAGCGCAGTCTCGGTGTCAGCATCTGGGCCGCGGTGGCCGGCGCCGGGGCGATCGCCGGATTCTTCGTCACCGGTGTGCTGCTCCTGTTTTTCTCGTGGCATTCGATCTTCATCACCTTCGCGGCCTCGGCAGCACTGGTCGCCGCGCTCTGCGTCACCATCGGGTCGTCGCGCGACGACGAACCCAAGCGTTTCGACGTGCTCGGGTCGGCGCTGTCGATCCTCGGCGTCACCGGAGTGATCTTCGGCCTGCTGGAGGCACCGCACCGCGGCTGGGCCGATCCGCTGGTGCTGGTGGGCCTCGTCGGCGGTGTGGTGTTGCTGGTGGCGTTCTGCCTGGTGGAACTCAGGAGCCCGCACCAGCTTCTCGACGTCCGACTGTTCACCAACCGCGCCTTCGGATCAGGCGCATTGTCGGTGATGCTGCAGTTCTTCGCCTCCTTCGGAGCCTTCTACCTCCTTCTGCAGCGGCTGCAGCTGGTGTTCGGATACTCGCCGCTGCGTTCGGCTTTCGCGCTGATGCCGATGGTGATCGGCGTCAGCGTGTTCGCGCTCGTCGGCAACTGGCTGGCGGTGCGCTTCCACTCGCTGCGCTTCGTGCTGTCCGGCGGCATCCTGATCGCGGGTACGGGACTGCTGGCGCTCGGCCTGGTGGACTACGACGAGTACTGGATGATGGCGTGGATGCTCGCGCTCGTCGCCGTGGGTATCGGACTGGCCACCGCACCGTCGACCACCGCGATCATGAGCAACACCCCACTGGAGAACCAGGGTGTGGGGTCGGCGGTGAACGACACCGCCCGCGAGTTCGGCGCCGCCATCGGCATCGCCTTGGCCGGCTCGCTGCTCGCGGCCGGGTACACCACACGCGTCAGCGCCACCGCCGACCTCGCGCGCACACAACTCACCGCCGCCGGGCAGCAGCGCATCGCCGCGGGCGATACCGCAGGCGGGCAGGCGCTCATCACGCAGGCGGGCGACGCCGCCACCAGCATCTCCAAATCGCTGGCCGAGGCGACGGCGGTCGCCGACCGGCTGCCCGCGCAGGCAGGCGACCTAGCCGGAGCCATCCTCGACGGGGCGCGCACCGCCTTCATCACCCCGATGAATCAGGCGTGCGTCATCCTCGGTGCCGTGCTCATCGCCGGATCCCTCGTACTCGTCTGGCTCGCCCCGCGCCGGGTGGTCGCACTCGAGGCCGACTCCGAACCGGTGGCCGGCGAGAACAAATTCGGTTGGGACGCCAACGCGGACACCTGACGGCGTACGCTCGGCACGGTGATCGGGGTCCACACACCGCTGGGCACCATCGTGTCGGTCGCGATCCTGCTCGTGGTGATCGTGACCACCCTGTCGACGGGCCGCGTGATGACTGCGCTGGTGGCCGTGGCCGCCGCGATCGGGGTGCTGGTTGTCGGGCTGACCACCGTGGCGGCGGCCCGCACCGAGATGACCGGCATCGGCCCCACCATCGTCTTCCTGGCGGCCATGTTGGTGATCGCCGACATCTGTTCGGAGGCAGGTGTTTTCGACTGGGTGGGCGGAGTGATCTCGGGCGCGTGCCGCGGCTCACCGATTCGGTTGCTGCAGATCGTGTTCGTGGTGGCCGCGCTCACCACGGCCGTGCTGAGCCTGGACACCACCACCGTGTTGCTCACTCCGGTGGCGGTTCTGGCCGCGCGCCGGGTGGGCGTGGCGGTGGCCCCGATCGGTATGGCCAACAGCCATCTCGCCAACAGCGCGTCGACGTTGCTGCCGATCTCCAACCTCACCAACCTGCTGGCCTTCGGTGCCACGGGCCTGAGCTTCGCGCGCTTCACCGGCCTGATGGCCGCCCCCTTCATGGCGGCCGTCGTGGTGGAGTACTTGGTGTTTCGTTGGTTCTTCGCCGAGCAACTGAGTCGACGCGCCGCCGTGGCCTCTGCGCCCGACACCGGTGCGGGGATCGCGGCACCGAGCCGCTCCACCCGTGCCGCTCTGGCCGCGCTCGTGGTGTTGCTGGTGGCGTTCGTCGTGGCCGAACCGCTCGGCATACCGCTGTATCTCGTGGCGACGATCGGTGCGGTGGTGATGGTGATTCCGTCGCTGCGCAGGGCACCGGGTGCGGCGGTGCAGCGGACGATCTCGGCGCTCAACGTGCCGTTTCTCGTCTTCGTCGCGGCGCTGGGTGTCATCATCCTGCCGGTCCGCGAGGGGTCGGTGGGCGACCTGGTCGCCCACCTGCTACCCACGGGCACCGGTCTACTCGCACTGCTCGGCGCGGCGGCCCTGGCCGCGGTGCTGGCCAATCTGCTCAACAATCTGCCCGCCACGCTGCTGCTGGTCCCGCTGGTCGCCCACCAGCCCGCTCTCGTGCTGGCCGTGCTGATCGGCGTGAACATCGGCCCGAATCTCACGTATTTCGGCTCGCTGGCGAATCTGTTGTGGCGCGACGTGTTACGCCGACAATCCATACCCCCGCGATCGCGCACCCACCTGGCGCTGGGCGTGGTGTCGGTGCCGCCGACGCTGGTAGCGGCGGTGCTCGCGCTGTGGGTCGGGCTCTGGATGTGAGAGCATCCAGAAAGGTCACCGCAGCGAAGGTCGGGTGGTACCGGTGCAGTCCGCTCCTCTGAGCGGTGATCTTTATGGCACCATCCCGCTACACCACTGCGGTCGCCCCCACCGCCGCGGCGTTCTTGGCCCACTTGTAGTCGGCCTTACCGGCGGGCGTGCGTTTGACCTCGTCGACGAACACCACCGCACGGGGAACCTTGTAGCCGGCCAACGATTCCCGGCAATGGTCCTGCAGTTCCTCCAGGGACGGTTCGGCGAATCCGTCGGCCACCGTGACCACGGCGGCCACCCGTTGCCCGTAGCGCGGGTCGGGCACTGGCACCACCAGCGCGTCGGCCACCGCGGGATGTGCATGCAGGGTGGCCTCGACCTCCTCGGCGTACACCTTCTCGCCGCCGGTGTTGATGCACTGGGAGCCGCGGCCGAGGAACACGATGGTGCCGTCGGCCTCCACGGTGCCCATGTCCCCGAGAATCGACACGCGTCGCCCGTCGGGCAAGGTCGGGAACGTCTTGGCGGACTTCTCCTCGTCCTTGTAGTAGCCCAGCGGGACGTTGCCGATGCGCGCGATGTAGCCGACATCGCCGGACCCCGGTTCGATCGGCGTCAGGCGTTCGTCGACGACCATCATCTTCTCGGTCGGCGGAACCCGCAGGTTGCCGTTGTCGTCCATCAAGATCTCGCCGTCGTTGCCCGATTCGGAGGCGCCGAAGTTGTCGCGCAGCACCAGATCCGGTTTGACCGCCGCCATCCGTTCGCGCACGTGCTGCGACCAGATGGCACCACCGGAGGTGATCGAGAACAGCGAGGACAGATCCACCTCCCCGGCGCGCCGCTCGAGCTCTTCCACCAGCGGCATCCCCATCGCATCTCCCACGATCAGGACGATCTGGATCTTCTCCTCCTCGATGCCGGTGACGATCGCCGAGGGGTCGAAGTCGCGCATCAACACCAGCCGACCGCCGAGGGTGAGGAAGGTGAACAGCGAGTACGACGCGGCGCCGTGCATCAGGGGCGCCGCGATGTTGAACGCGATGGACGGGAAATCCTTGACCGCGGCACCGAGTTCGGCGAGATCACGGCGGGCCTCGCCGTAGGGATTGCCGCCGGAGATGGGTTTGCGGAAGAAGTCGTCGTGTCGCCAGATGACGCCTTTCGGGTATCCCGTGGTTCCCCCGGTGTAGAGCAGATAGTGTTCGTCGCCGGTGCGCGGTTCGAAATCCCGCTCCGCCGAAGCGGTTTCGTAGTCAGCGAAGGTCACGACGTTCACCGTCCGGTCACCGGGCAGTCCGGCTGCCGCGGTCACGAGGTCGTCGACAACGTCGCCGATCACGAAAACGGTACGCACCAGCGGGAGTTCGCCGAGTAGCTGCGCCAGGCTGCGCTGGTGTTCGGGCAGTTCGACGACCACGGCGCACGAATCGGAGTTGTCGAAGATGTAGTGCAGCTCGGTGGTGGTGTAGCGGTAGTTGATGTTCACCGGGACCGCTCGGATCTTCAGCAGGCCGAGCAGGCTGGTGACATGTTCGACGCTGTTCTTGAGGAACAGCGACACGTGGTCGTCGGCGCCGATGCCGTTGGCGGCGAACATGTGTGCCACCTGCGTGGCGAGCCGGTCAAGCTCGGCGTAGCTGATCTGGCGTCCCTGGTAACTCACCGCGATCCGGTCCGGCACGGAATCGGCGACGGTTTCGAAAACATCTGCCAGGTTGAACTTCATCGTTCCGGCCTCCTCGTCGGTGGAATGACAGTGACTGTGTGGTTCGGTGGTCGGGGTGGTTCGGTGGTCGGGGTGGTTCGGTGGTCGGGGTCAGGCGGCGGTCAGTACCAGTCCGCTGGTCGGCACGCCGGTTCCGGCCGTGACGATCACCGCTGCGGCGTCGTCGACCTGGTTTACCGAGGTGCCGCGCAGTTGGCGAACTCCTTCGGCGATGCCGTTCATGCCGTGGATGTAGGCCTCACCGAGTTGCCCGCCGTGGGTGTTCAGCGGCAGCCGTCCGCCCACTTCCAAGGCGCCGGGTTCCCGGACGAAGTCCTTGGCCTCGCCGCGGCCGCAGAACCCGAGTTCCTCGAGTTGCAGGAGTGTGTAGGGCGTGAAGTGGTCGTAGAGGATGGCGACGTCCATGTCGTCGGGACGCAGCCCCGACTGTGCCCACAGCTGCCGCCCGACGAGTCCCATCTCGGGGAGCGCGGCGAGTTCGTCGCGGTAGTAGCTGGTCATGATGAACTGGTCGTCGGCGCTGCCGGCCCCCGCCGCCGCGATCATCGCGGGCCGGTGGGGCAGATCGCGGGCCCTCTCTGCGGACACCACGACCACCGCGACGCCGCCGTCGGATTCCTGGCAGCAGTCGAGCAGATGCAGGGGCTCGGCGATGAATCGGGAACTCTGATGGTCCTCGAGCGTGATCGGCTTGCCGAAGAAGAAGGCGTTGGGGTTGCACGCCGCATGTTTGCGGTCGACCACCGCGATGCGCCCGAAATCCTCACTGGTGGCGCCGTATTCGTATTGGTAGCGCTGCGCCACCATCGCGACGAACGCGGCCGGGGTGGACAGTCCGTGCGGATAGCTGAAGGCGTTGTCGGTGCCCGACGAGTTCTCCTGGTTGGCCACCGCGGAATTGACCTGACCGAAGCGCAGACCGGAGCGTTCGTTGAACGCCCGGTAGGCCACCACCACATCGGCCACGCCGGTGGCCACCGCCATCGCGGCCTGCTGCACCGTCGCGCACGCGGCGCCACCGCCGTAGTGGATACGCGAGAAATAGGTGAGGTCACCGATACCGACCGCCCGGGCCACGGCGATCTCGGCATTGGTGTCCATGGTGAAGCTGACCAGACCGTCGACGTCGGCGGGTGTGAGGCCCGCGTCGGCGATCGCGGCGGAGACGGCCTCGGCGGCCAGTCGTAGTTCGCTGCGTCCGGAGTCCTTGGAGAAGTCGGTGGCGCCGATCCCCGCGATGGCGGCCTTACCCGACAAGCTGTTGCCCGACAGGCTCATCGGTGTGCTCCGATCGTGAGGGTGACGGTCGAGATGACGTGCTTGCCGAGACTGTTGGCGCCGGTGACGGCCACGGTGACGAGTTCGTCATCGACGGCGGTGACCTCGCCGGTGAAGGTGACCGCGTCGTAGGCGTACCAGGGCACGCCGAGTTTCAACGAGATCGACCGTATCCGCGCTGACGGTCCGGCCCAGTCGGTGACGAAGCGTTCGACGAGTCCGGTGTCGGTGAGGATGTTGACGAAGATGTCCGCCGAGCCCTTGGCCTGTGCCAGATCACGGTCGTGGTGCACATCCTGGAAGTCGCGGGTGGCCAGCGCGGTGGACACCACGAACGTCGGTGACGCGTCGATCGTCAATGGCGGCAGCTGGGTTCCCACCACCACCGTCGATGCCACGCCGGCGGTCATCGCCGTGCCTCCGCGGAACCGGCCCGCGCCACTGGGCGCCAGGCGTAGAGCGTCCACGCGTCGGTGCCCGCGTCGGCGTCGGCCGGGAAGTCGAGAAAGGTGACCTCGACGGGCATGCCGATCTCGACGTCGTCGGGTTCGACGTCGCGCAGTTCGCCGAGCATCCGCACGCCCTCATCGACTTCCACCAGCGCCACCACGAACGGGAGCGTACGACCGGGCACCTTGGGCGCACGATGCACCACGTAGCTGTAGACGGTGCCGGTCCCTTGTGCGACCACGAAGTCGGTTTGCGGATACGTGCCGTCGGGATCGCGGGGCTTCCAGGTGGCGGGGACCGGCGGATGACGCAGGGTGCCGTCGGCGGTCTGTTGGATCCGCAGTTCGTGCGCCGCCACGCCGTCCCAGAAGAACGCGGTGTCACGCGAAACACTCGGCCGCAGCATCCGGGTGGGGTCGAGATCTTGGTTGAGCTTGTCCCCCTGCTCGTTGAGCTCGTCCCCCCGCTGGTTGAGCTTGTCGAAACCCTCGGCGGCCGGCGGCCGGAACTTGAGGATGCGGAAATTCATCTCGGCGACCACCTCGTCGCCCACCGACCACGTGTTGCGAGTGGTGAAGAACCAGCCCTCGCCCAGCGCCGTGTTCTTGGGCCCGGTCACGTCGAGGAGTTCACTCGACAGCGAGACCTGTTCACCCACCTCGAGATATCGGTGATAGGTGGTGTCGCAGTTCGTGGCCACCACCGAGGTGTAGCCGGCCTCGTCGAAGAGTTCGCTTGCCCGGCCGAGCGGATCGTCGGCGGCGCGCACACCGTGCAGCCCTCGCATGGTCCACACCTGGGCCATCGCGGGCGGCGCGACGATGCCGGGATGACCGGCGGCACGCGCTGCGTCGGCGTCGACGTAGACGGGATTGCGGTCCCCCATCGCCTCCACCCAGTTGTTGATCATCGGCGTGTTCACGGGGTCCCGCCCGGCCACCGGGGCACTGGCTCCGGCGTCGATGAGTATCTGTGCGGCGGAGCGGATCTCGGCGGCGGAGACGGCGTTCATCGCTTGGCCCGCGGCAATCCGAGACCGGCGGTGGCGATCATGTCCCGCATCACCTCGTTGACCCCTCCACCGAACGTGATGACCACGTTGCGCTTCTCCTGCACATCGAGCCACTCCACCAGGGCCGCGGTCTGCGGGTCGGTGAAATCACCGTAACGGCCGACGATCTCGTCGACCATCCGGCACACCATCTGCACCCGTTCGGTGGCGAAGACCTTGGTGGCCGCGGCGTCGGCCATGGAGATGGCCTCGCCGGTGGAGGCGACCTGCCAGTTCAGCAGTTCGTTGATTCGTGCGTACGCGTCGATCTGCGCCAGCGTGCGCCGCACATCGGGTTGCTTGACGATCGCCGTGCCGTCCGGTCCCGCCTGCGCGGCCCACCGGCGGACCCGGGCCGCGAGTCCCTCGATCCGTCCGGCGGGGCCGAGCATGACCCGTTCGTGGTTGAGCTGCGTGGTGATCAGCTTCCAGCCGTCGCCTTCGCCGCCCACCCGCATCCCGACCGGCACCCGCACGTCGTTGTAGTAGGTCGCGTTGACGTGGTGGGCGCCGTCGGCGGTGATGATCGGTGTCCAGCTGAAGCCCGGATCGGAGGTGTCGACGATCAGAATCGAGATGCCCTTGTGCTTGGGCACGTCCTTGTCGGTGCGCACCGCGAGCCAGATGTAGTCGGCGTCGTGGCCTCCGGTGGTGAAGATCTTCTGGCCGTTGACCACGTAGTGATCGCCGTCGAGAACGGCCGAGGTGGTCAGCGACGCCAGGTCGGTGCCGGCCTCGGGCTCGGTGTACCCGATCGCGAAATGCACCTCACCGGAGAGGATGCGGGGCAGGAACCTCTCCTTCTGTTCCGGTGTGCCGTACACCTGCAGTGTGGGCCCCACGGTCTGCAGGGTCACCGCGGGCAGCGGCACGTCGGCGCGGACTGCCTCGTTGGTGAAGATCTGCTGTTCGATCTCGCCGAAACCCTTGCCGCCGTATTCTTTCGGCCAGCCGACACCCAGCCAGCCGTCACGTCCCATCTGTCGGATCACCCTGCGATAGGCGGCGCCGTGGCGGTCGGTGACCATCTCCGCGGCGTCGGACGGTTCGATCAGCGTCGAAAAGTATTCGCGCAGTTGTGCCTTCAGCGCCTTCTGATCGTCGGTGAGGTCAATGAACATCGGCGAGCTCCCCCAGGTCGGCCAATTCGTCGAGTCGCGCGTCGCCACCGCCGACGAGTCGGGCCAGGTCTTTGGCGATGGAGAAGTAGCGGTGCAGCGGATAGGTGATGTCGACGCCGATACCGCCGTGCAGGTGGGTCATGGTGCGCATGGCGGCGGGGGTCTCGGCGGCGATCCAGTACGTGCCGATGCCCAGGTCGTGGTCGGCGTCACGCCGTTGCGACAGGCGCCAGGCCGCCGACGTGGCGGCCAGGTGCAGCGACCGCCCGACGACGTAGATGTCGGCGAGTTGCTGGCCCACCGCCTGGAACAGCGCGATGGGTTTGCCGAACTGGTTGCGCTGGGAGACGTGGTCGGCGGTGAGCCGGGTGGCACCGGCGACGAGGCCGTCGGCGTAGGTGCACAGCGCGACGCGGTAGTAGTCGCGCTGCACGGCGAGGTCGGCGGTCAGCAGGTCCGCATCGTCGACGGCGACGTCGTCGAAGCGCACCGTGAACTCCCCCCAGCAGCTCGACGCGGGGGTACGAACCACGCTCACGCCGGAAGAGGTCGGGTCCACGGCGATCACGCCGGCGTCGGCGGCGACGAGCAGGGCATCGGCCCCCTCCGCGTGCAGCACACCGGTTTTGGTGCCGTTGAGCCGTCCGTCGCGCAGGGTGGTGTGCGGCGTGACGGTCAGCGTGTCGCCGGGTTCACCGAGGGCCACCGCATGCCGGCCGCCGCCGGTCAGCGTGCGGCCCCAGCGCGCCCACGGTCCATCCGCGGCGCAGTCCGGGTCGACCGCGTCGAGTACCAGGGCCGATGTCACCGATCCGATGGCCGGGGTGACCGCCGCCGACTCCCCCAACCGCCGCAGCATCGGCGCGACGTCGCAGACGCCGAGGTCGTCGCCCCCGAACGCCGCGGGTAGCGGCAGCGCGACCAGACCGGCATCGACCACCGCCCGCCACAGGACGGTGTCGAAACCACCGGGCACCGCGTCGTCGAAACCGTCGTCGGTGAAGCGATCGGCCCAGTCGGGGCGATGCCGGGAGAGCACGTCGGCGGCGACGTCGGCCACCGCCGTGGCCGCGGAATCGAGCGCAAAATCCACCCGTATCCTCCTCGTCGGAGCGGAACAGAACTAGAACTTGTTCTAGTTGTATCAGACCCGGCGGGCCGTGTGTCCTCAATGGCCCATGATCTGCGGTTTTCGCCGCATGGCGACTCTCAGCCGCGGGGCAGTCCGAGAATGCGTTCGGCGGCGGCGGTGCGCAGGATCTGGGTGGTGCCACCGGCGATGGACAGACAGCGGTTCTGCAGGAGGAGGTCGCCGGCATCGGATGCCACGAGTCCCTCGGCACCGAGGAGATCCTGACCGAACGCGGGCACCGATTGCCGATGCGCCACCCCGATGAGCTTGCGCACACTCGACAGCGCACCCGGGTCCAGCCCTTGGACCCGCCGGGCCACCGACCGCGCGTCGAGGACCCGGCCGATGTGGGCGTCGGCGACCAGGTCGCCGAGCCTGCGCATCTCACCGGCGTCGAGGGCGCGAGAAGAGTCCGCGAGTTGCCGCAGCAGCGCGTCCATCTCCTTGCCGAGACCCGATCCGCCCATGGCGACCCGTTCGTTGGCCAATGTGGTGCGTGCCAGGCGCCAGCCGGCGTTGACCTCGCCGACCACGCAGTCGTCGGGCACGAACACATCGTCGAGGAACACCTCGTTGAAGTTGGCCTGTCCGCTCAGTTCGCGCAGTGGCCGGATGTCGATGCCCGGCGTGCTCATGTCGACCAGGAAGTAGGTGATCCCCTTGTGTTTCGGTGCCTCGGGGTCGGTGCGCGCCAGGCAGATCCCCCACTGCGCGTTGTGCGCCTGCGACGTCCAGATCTTCTGCCCCGACAACAGCCAGCCGCCGTCTGCCCGGGTGGCGCGGGTGCGCAACGACGCGAGGTCGGAACCCGCTTCGGGCTCACTGAACAGCTGACACCAGACGATGTCGCCCTCGAGCGTGGGCACCACGAACCGGTCACGTTGCGCGTCGGTGCCGTGATCGAGGATCGTCGGCACGGCCCAGGCGCCGATCACCAGGTCCGGCCGCTCCACGTCGGCGGCCTCGAACTCGCTGTCGATGAGGAGTTGCAGCGCCGGACTCGCGCCGAGTCCGTAGGGCGGCGGCCAGTGCGGGGCCAGGTAGCCCGATCGGGCGAGCTTCCCGCGCCGGCCGACGGGGTCGGTAGCGGCGACCTCGGCGACGGCGGCCCGGACTTCTGCGCGGCGCTCCTCCACCGTCGACAGGTCGACGTCGAAAGTGATCCGGACACCGTCGAATCCACATCGGGCGAGGTCGGCGCGCTGCCGGGTTGCCGCACCCACTGCGGCGCGCGCGGCCACCGCCGACCGCAGGTACAGATGCGCGTCGTGTTCGAAGGTGAAGCCGATGCCGCCGAGCACCTGGACGCAACCCTGCGTGACGCGTACCGGCAGGTCGGCGGTGAGCACGTCGGCGGTGAGTCGGCTCATCGTGAGCTGATCCAGCAGGTATTCCGGGTGGTCGGCCGCGGCGAACCGGTCCAGGGAGCCGGCGAGATCCCATGCCGCGGACTCGATCTGCTCGGTGTCGCACAGCATGTCGGCGCAGAGGTGCTTGACCGCCTGAAACGAGCCGATCGGAGCCCCGAACTGGGTGCGCACCTTGGCGTAGGCGACCGCGGTGTCGAGCGCCCAGCGCGCCACGCCGCTCTGATACGCGGTGCGACCGCACGCCAACGCCCCGACGAGCATCGGCCCGTTCGGGCAGGCGATCAGGTCGTCGGCAACCAGTCCGGTGATGGAGACCCGCGACACCGACGCCGTGCCGTCGATCACCGCCTGCGGCATCACCTCGCGCACACCGGCCCCGGGCGGCACGATCCAGAACGATCCGCGCCGCCCCGGAACCGCGGCGCACACCAGCACCACCAGGTCGTCGTCGTATCCCGCGACCGGACCGAGATCGAGCCGCCCGTCGAACTCGGGTACCTCATCCCACGCGGTGAGCCTCGCGGGCACCACCGCCGGCCGCTCGCCGCCGATCACCTCGTCGAGCAGTTCCGGTGCGCGCGGGTCGTCGGACGCCGACAACGCGATCGCGGCGGCCACCGTGGCGACGATCGGCCCGGGCACCAGCCTGCGGCCGCATTCCTGCAGCATCGCCGCCACATCGGCCCAGCTCCCGCCGAGTCCACCGCATGTTTCCGGCAGCGCCGTCGCGAACACCCCGAAGTCTCCGAGCTGGCCGAACAGCTCACGCCACCGGTCACTCGGCTTCTCCAGATCGGCACGGACGAGCTCGGTGGTGCGGAGGCGATCGGCCCAGGACGAGATCGACGTACACACCGCGATCTGTTCGGGAGAGGTGGCTAGCGTCACTCTGAATCCTCTGCATGTCGAGTTGTGACCAGGAAATAGAACCTGTTCTAATATGCCATGGGTGGGTGTCGGCAACCACCCGCCGAACCGAGGAGATCTCACGTGACGATGGTGCGAACGCATGGCCCGGCAGACAGCTGAGGAGAACGTGTCACCGGAGGGCGCCACGGCGCGCACCCCGGTCGGCTCGGCCGGGGAAAGCGGTTCGGCCGCGCAGCGTGATCGCCGTCGACGCATTCTCGACGCGACCTTGGCGCTTGCCTCCAAGGGCGGGTACGACGCGGTGCAGATGCGCACCGTCGCCGACAAGGCCGACGTCGCCGTGGGCACTCTCTACCGCTACTTCCCGTCCAAGGTGCATCTGTTGGTGACCGCGCTGGCGCGCGAACTCGAACGGGTGGAGTCCCGCGTCGACCGCTCGCAACTGCGCGGCGACAACGCGATCGAGCGTCTGCGCCACGTCCTCGACATGATCACCTTTGCGATGCAACGGGATCCGCTGCTGACCGAAGCGATGACCCGCGCGTTCATGTTCGCCGACGCGTCGGCGACCACCGAGGTCGATCAGGTGGCCTCGATCATCGACCGGTTGCTGGCCGGGGCCATCGTCGACGAAGGTGAACCGACCGACGAGGACCTGGCGATCGCGCGTGTGCTCGCGGACGTGTGGATGTCGAATCTCGTGCAGTGGCTGACCCGGCGCGCCTCGGCCACCGACGTCACCAATCGTCTCGAACTGACCGTGCGACTACTGCTGAAGAGCCGGGTGGAGGAGTAACGCCCGGCGCTCAGCGGGTGGAGGGTTTCTTCGACACGGGCTGCGGCGCCGGCTTGGGCGCGGGCTGCGGCCGCAGGTCGGCCTCGATCAGGGGCCAGGTGTCGTGCAGATCCTTTTCCCAGTACGCCCAGGAGTGGGTTCCGTTGGGCCGCAACATCACCGTGTTCGGGATGCGTAGCGCACGCAGGCGCTGCGTCATCTGCTGGGTGCAGTTGTTCACCGCGGCCTCGATCAGCCCGCCGAGGGCCACCTGGTTGGCCAGGGTCACCGGGTCGCCGGCGATCAACGGCGAGCTGAGCTGATCGTAGGGCCCGGGCAGTCCGCTTCCACTGGTCATGTAGACCTTGGTGCCCCGCAGTCTGGCCGCATTGATGTAGGGATCGTTGGCACGCCACCCCGGCCCACCGGGCACACCCCACATGTTGACGATGTTGCCGCCGCCACGGTCGCCGACGACCATCCGGATGTATTGCATGCCCAGGGGATCGCTGGTGCGCGCGCATCCGCTGTAGGCCGCCACGGATTTGTACAGACCGGGCGCGGCGATGGCGAGGTTGAGCACCGAGGTGCCTGCCATCGAGATGCCCGCGATCGCATTGGCCTTGGTGGTCTTGAACTCCTTGTCGATCAACGGCGGGAGTTCCTTGGTCAGGAACGTCTGCCACTTGTTGCGGCCGAGTACCGGATCGTCGCGCTGCCAGTCGGTGTAGTACGAGAACGCACCGCCGATCGGGGTCACCACGTTGACGTTCTTGTCGGCGAAGAACTGCGCGTACGAGGTCTTCGCGGCCCAGGTCGCCGAATCCTCGCCGCCGCCGGCGCCGTTGAGCAGATACAGCGTGGGAACCGGTTTGCCGGTGTCCTTGGGATGCAGCACGGTGACGGGAATCGGCTTGTTCATCGACGCCGAGTAGACGATGAGGGTGCTCTGCAGGGGCGAATCGTGCACCACGGTCTGGATGCTGGAGACCGACGGGATGGGGCCGGCCGGCGACGGGTCGGCGGCCGCGACGCCGCTGAGCGTGCCGGCGCCAACCGTCACCGCGGACAGCGCCGCGAATGCTCCCACACGGCGAATCCATCGCTTACTCACATCTGCCCCTTTAGTCACATTCGTAACATCAGTCTCAGATGTTACTCAGGGCGCTCGTGGCTCGACAAACCCGGACGGAGGTCGTTAGGCAGTTGTGACCGCGACGCTCGGGCTATACTCTATTTTCTATAGAGTTTACCGAAGGAGTCCCCGTGCACACCCTGTCCACCGAAGAGAAGGCCATCGTCGAGACCGTCCGCGACTTCGTCGACAAGCAGGTCCGTCCGGTGGTCCGCGACCTCGAGCACGCCAACACCTATCCCGAGGCGCTCATCGAGCAGATGAAGGAGATGGGCGTCTACGGGTTGGCCATCCCCGAGCCCTACGGATTCGCACAGGTGTCGATGCCCTGCTACGCGCAGGTCACCGAGGAACTCGCGCGCGGCTGGATGAGTCTTGCCGGTGCGATGGGCGGGCACACCGTGGTGGCCAAGCTCATCCTGACCTTCGGGACCGACGAGCAAAAGCAGAAGTACCTGCCCCGCATGGCGACCGGAGAACTGCGCGCCACCATGGCGCTCACCGAGCCGGGCGGCGGCTCCGACCTGCAGGCCATGACGACATCTGCCCGCCGCGACGACGACGAGTACGTGATCAACGGGTCCAAGACGTGGATCTCGAACGCCCGCAAATCCGGCCTGGTGGCGCTGTTGTGCAAGACCGATCCGCACGCCCGGCCGGCGCACACGGGCGTGTCGATTCTGTTGGTGGAGAAGGTTCCCGGATTCACCGTCTCCCGCGACCTACCCAAGCTCGGCTACAAGGGCGTGGAGAGTTGTGAACTCAACTTCACCGACGCCCGCGTCCCGGCCGATGCCGTGCTCGGCGGCACCGAGGGCCGCGGCTTCGCACAGATGATGACGGGGCTCGAGGTGGGCCGGATCCAGGTCGCGGCGCGCGCCACCGGCGTCGCCAGGGCCGCCTTCGACGACGCACTGCGCTACGCCCAGGAACGCGAGAGTTTCGGTGTGCCGATCTGGAAACACCAAGCGGTGGGAAACATGCTGGCCACCATGGGCACAAAGCTCGCCGCGGCACGCAGCCTGCTCCTCGACGCCGCCGAACGGGTCGGATCAGGCCGGCGCTCGGACATGGAGGCGGGCATGGCCAAACTCTTCTGCTCGGAGACGGCCATGCGGATCGCTCTCGACGCGGTCCGAATCCACGGCGGCTACGGCTATTCCACCGAATACGACGTGGAGCGCTACTTCCGCGACGCTCCGCTGATGATCGTGGGTGAGGGCACCAACGAGATCCAGCAGAACGTGATCGCCAAACAGCTCGTCGCCCGCGGCGGGCTCGCCATTTGACCCATCAACCCAATAACCTTCTCTCCCGGAGGTGATCTGATGCTCCCGCTCCAGGGCGTGACGGTGCTCTCCCTCGAGCATGCGGTCGCGGCGCCCTTCGCCACCCGGCAGCTCGCCGACCTCGGCGCCCGGGTGATCAAGGTCGAGCGACCCGGCACCGGCGATTTCGCGCGCTACTACGACGAATCGGTCAACGGGCTCGCCAGCTACTTCGTCTGGCTCAACCGGTCCAAGGAGTCGATCGCGCTCGACGTCAAGAGCGAACGTGGCCGGGCGATACTCCACGACCTCGCCGACCGGGCGGACGTGATCGTGCAAAATCTCGGACCGGGTGCCGCCGACCGGCTCGGATTCGGCGCCGACGCCATCCGGGCCCGTAATCCCCGCACGATCACACTCTCGATCACCGGTTGGGGCAGCACCGGCCCCTGGGCCGACCGCAAGGCCTACGACCTGCTGGTCCAATGCGAGACCGGGCTGGTCTCGATCACCGGAACCCCCGACGACGGCGCGAAGGCCGGCGTCTCGATCGCCGACATCGCAGCCGGGATGTACGGCTTCTCCGGGGTTCTGGCCGCGCTCTACCGGCGACAGGTCACCGGCGAGGGCGCGCACATCGAGGTGTCGCTGTTCGAGGCGCTGGCCGAATGGATGGGCCAGCCCGCGCACTTCACCGCCGGTGCCGGCCAACAACCCGGGCGCTTCGGCGCCCAGCACGCCACCATCGCGCCGTACGGTCCGTTCACCGCGGCCGACAGTCACGTCTTCTTGCTTGCCATCCAGAACGAGCCCGAGTGGCATCGTCTGTGCGAGAACGTCTTTGACGACCCGGGCCTGGCGTCCGACCCGCGCTTCGGATCGAACACGTCACGGGTGGCCCATCGTGATCAGATCAACGAGAAGGTGCAGGCCCACGTCGGACGGTACTCGTCCGACGAGTTGTCGGACCGCCTTGGCCGGGCGCGCATCGCATTCGGCGGCGTCAACACCGTCACCGAATTCCTCGACCATCCGGTGCTCTCCGCCCGGGATCGGTGGCGCAGCGTCGACACCGAGAACGGCCCGATACGCGCGTTGCTCCCGCCGATCGACCTGGGTGCCGGCCCGCGCATGGATGCGGTCCCGTCACTCGGCGCCGACACCGTCTCCATCGCACACGAACTCGGCCTCGCCGACGCCGACATCGCCGGCCTGGCGGCCGACGGAGTGCTCGGCATCCCCGACCGCGACACACCTCCTGTGTCCACCCCCAGCCCCCTGTCCGCCACGAACCCGGGAGAACGCCGGTGACCGACACCCGCACTTCGCTGACCGATTACCTCACGTCGTGGTCGCCGGAACCGGTGGTCGAGGCCGACGACCTCGATCCGGCACAGGCGACGCGACTCGCCGCCACCCTGGATCTCGGCGACACCTTCACTGCGGGAGGCGAACTGCCGCTCCCGTGGCAGTGGATCTTCTTTCCCGACTGGCCCGCAACCGCAGCGCTGGGCGTCGACGGGCATCCCGCCGACGGCCACTTCCTGCCGCCGATCCCCGACCGCCGACGCATGTTCGCGGGATCGACCATGTCGGTGTCGCAACCGCTTCGACTCGGCGAACCCACGCAGAAGCGGTCGAGCCTGCTGGACGTCGTCGAAAAGCACGGCCGTACCGGCGACATGCTGTTCGTCACCGTGCGCAGCGAATACTCCCAGGGCGGTGCCGTCCGGCTCATCGAGGACCAGAACCTGGTGTACCGCAGCGATTCCGGATCGTCTCGGCCGTTCACCCGGGAGATCGAGGAGCTCGGCGCCACCGACCGGCCCTGGACCGCCGAGCCGATCCCCACCGCCGCGCTGTTGTTCCGGTATTCCGCGCTCACCTCCAACGCGCACCGCATCCACTACGACCGGCCCTATGTGACCGGGGTCGAGGGATACCCCGACCTGGTGGTGCACGGACCACTGCTGGCGACGTACCTGGCGGAGCTCGCTCGCGCACACAATCACGGTGTGTCGTTGCGTCACTTCGACTTCCGGCTGCGCAAGCCACTGTTCCTCGGTGACCGGTTCCGGGTGGTGGGACATCCCGAGGGCGACGGGGCCGACCTGCGGGTTGTCAGCGGCGCCGACACCGTCCACGTCACCGCGCACGGGACCTTCTGATGGCCGCCGACGAACCTGGTCCCGACGATCTCGACACCGCCCGGACGTTTCTGTTCGTGCCGGGCAACCGTCCGGAGCGCTTCGCCAAGGCGGAGGCCGCCGGAGCCGACGTCGTGGTGATCGACCTCGAGGACGCGGTGGCCCCAACGGACAAGGTGTCCACGCGCGACCACGTCGCCGGGTGGCTCGCGGCCGGTCACAGCGCGGTGATCCGGGTCAACGCGGCGACCACCGAATGGCATCGCGACGACGTGGCGCTCGCCGCGCGGTTCGGAGCGGCGACCCTCGTGGCGAAGGCGGAGTCGGCCGAGTCGCTCGCCGACATCGCCGCGGCGACCGCCGCGCCGGTGATCCCGCTGGTGGAGACCGCGGTGGGACTCACCCGCTGCGCCGACCTCGCGCAGGTGAGCGGCGTGGCGCGGATAGCTTTCGGCGCCATCGATTTCGCCGCGGAACTCAGGGTCGATCCCGACGACCGCGAGGCGTTGCTGTTCGCCCGGTCGTCGCTGGTGGTGGCATCGGCGGCAGCCCGGATCGGTAGTCCCGTCGACGGGGTCACCACCGCGTTGCGCGATCCCGGTCGGCTGACCGACGACGTGCGCTATGCCGCCCGGATCGGGTTGCAGGGCAAGCTGTGTATCCATCCGGCGCAGGTCGAGGTGGTGCACGAGTGCCTGGCTCCGTCATCGGAGGAGGTGGCGTGGGCCGAGCGGATCGTGGATGCCGTGGCGCGGTCCGACGGCTCCGCTATCGCGGTCGACGGTCAGATGGTCGATCCGCCCGTCGTCGCCCGTGCCGAGCGCATTCTCGCGGCGGCCCAGCGTTGACCGAATACCACCAGATCACCCGCACCGCCGACGGCACGCGTCTCGCCGTACAGGTGCGCGGCACCGGGCCGGCGTTGTTGCTGCTGCCCGGGCAGGCCAACACCCATCGCTGGTGGGACCGCACCCGCGGTGATTTCACCCGCGATCACACCACCATCACCTTCGACTACCGCGGCACCGGCGACAGCGATTCACCCGACGGCCGATACAGCACACCACAGTTCGCGCAGGACGCGATCGCGGTACTCGACTCCCTTTCCATCGGCCGGTTCGATGTGTACGGCACGTCGATGGGCGGTCGGACCGCGCAGTGGATCGCGATCACCGCGCAACCGAGGTTGCGTCGACTCGTGCTGGGCTGCACCACATCCGGCGGTCATCACGCGGTGGAACGCGCACCGGAGATCCGTCGTGCGCTCGCCGGTCCGGATGCCGCGGCGGTGATGACCGACCTGATGTACACACCGCGGTGGCAGGCCGAACACCCCGGTCCCTACCAGGTTCTCGGCGATCCGACGATGAGCGACCGGGCGCGGCGTGCCCACCTGCGCACCAGCAACACCCATGACGCGTGGGGCAGACTGCCCGAGATCGCCGCGCCGACACTGATCCTGCACGGCACCGACGACCTGTTCGCGCCGGCCGTCAACGCCGATATCCTCGCCGAACGCATCCCCGACGCGCGGGTGCACCTGTTCGACGGCGCCCGCCATGGCTACTTCGACGAATGCCGGGACACCGCCGGCCCGATGGCGCTGGAGTTCCTCGCCGGTTGATCGATCAGCTCTTCCGGTGGGCTGCAAGCAGATGTCCGGCGTTGCGGATGTGCGCCGACATCGCGGCGCGGGCGGCGTCGGGGTCGCGATCACGCAGGCTGTCGATGATCGCGCGGTGGTCGGCGGCCGATGCCTGCGGCCAGCCCTCGACCGACGCGAAGAACCGTCGCGGCGCATAGTTGAGCGACCCCTTGATCATCCAGGACAGCTTGGGCGAGTCGGCGGCGCGATAGACGATCCGGTGAAACTGATGGTTGAGGAGCTCCACCTGATCGAAATCGTTTGCGCGAGCACACTTCTCGAGATCGGACTGGATGCGTTCGAGTTCGTCGAGATCGTCGCCGGTGATCCGGGTGGCCGCCCGCGCCGCGAGTTCGCCGGCCAGCAGGGCCTGTCCGGTGAACACGTCCTCGACGTCGGTGCTGCTCAGCGGCGCCACCACGAAGCCGCGGCGCGGCTCCACCCGCAGCAGCCCCTCGCTCTGTAGCGAGAGCAGTCCTTCACGCATCGGGGTGGCCGAGATGTCGAGTTCGGCGGCCATGCTCTCGGGCCGGATGAACTCCCCCGGCGCGAGCCCGCCGGAGACGATGAGTTCGCGGACATGCTCGGCCGCCTCGTCGGACAGTCGCGGCCGACGCCGGCGGCGCGGTCGGGCCTCCTCGCTCATGGCACGAAATATAGTCTATTGAGCGGTTGGGTCCACAAAAGTTGGCGACGCCACGGCCGCACGTGCGGCCGCAGCAAGTGATTCGTGAATCCAGGCGGGTTCGACAACGCGGAACGCGATGTCGAACCGTGCCGCCCAGAGCGTTCGTTCCGCGCGGCGACGGTCACCGAAGTGCAAGACGACTCGAGCGGCGTGCTCGCCGCCGGCGGCGACGCCGGTCACGGCGATTCCCAGATCGGTGAAGCGTGCCACATCACCTGGTGCGCAGTCGATCACCACATCCAGCGACTCGAATCCGGCCCGGAACTCGGCACGTCGACGTTGCCAGATCTCGTCGAGGTCGACATCGTCGGCTCGCTCGGCGGGGACGTCGAGAACGGTGACGTCGCTGATCCGTGACACCCGGTACATGCGCTCTGCCCCAGCAACATTCGCCACGAGGTACCAGGTGTCGCCGGCGACGATCAGACCCACCGGGTCGACGATGCGCTCGACGGCCGATGCCGAACCCGGGCGTCGATAGTCGAGCCGCACCCGCCGGCCGTCGAACACCGCCTGCTGCAGAGGACCAAGCGCGTCGAGTGGCGCCGGTGCGCGGACGAATCCCTCGGGGCGCACCAGCACGCGCTGCGCCGCGCGCATCGCATCGGGGCGGTAGGCCTCGGGCAGGGCGGCCGCGATCTTGCGCATCGCACTCGAGAGCGCCGACGACTCGAGGCGCCCGCCCGCGGCGAGGAGCGCGGCCGCCTCATCCGGGGTGAGTCCGGTGAGGTCGGTTCGGTAGCCGGGGACCAGCGCGACGCCGCCGTGGCGGCCACGCTCGGTGTACACGGGCACCCCCGACAGCGACAGTGCGTCGATGTCGCGCAACACCGTCCGCTCGGAGACGTCGAGTTCGGCGGCGATTCGCGCCACCGTCATCCGCCCATGCGTCTTCAGCAGCATGATCAGGTTCAGGAGGCGTTCGGCCCGCATGTCGGAAATTCTCCACGAATACATGACAGAAGGTGTCATGTATCAGCGATTCACTGGGTTCTGCACGCGCTCCGACCCGTCCGAAAGGCTCACCATGACTCAGCCCGCCGATCCCCGACCGTTCTACAAGACGGCCACCTCCTGGATGGCCGACCTGCTCGCCAGCGTCGATGACGATCAGCTCGGCAACCCCACGCCCTGCACCGATTTCGACGTTCAGACCCTGTCGGCACACATCGTCGGTACCGCGCGCCGGGCCGTGGCACTCGGCGCGGGTATCGACGTCACCAGCGTGCCGTCGATCGCCGACCGCCACGATGCCGTGTCGTATGCGAAGGCAGTGGCCGAGGCCATCGCCCTGTGGAGCGACGACGCGAAGCTGTCGGCCATGGTCACCGTGCCCTGGGGTCAGGTGCCCGGCGCGGGCGCGCTGTGGGGCTACGTCAACGAGACCCTCGTGCACGCCTGGGATCTCGCCGAGGCCACCGGACAACCCGCCGAAGGTGATCCGGAGGCGGCAGGCGTCACACTCGCGGTGGCCCAACGGTTCATTCCGGCGGAGATCCGCGATGATCCCGGTGTGCCGTTCGCGCCCGTCGTCGAGCCTCGACCCGACGCGGGACCCACCGAGCGTCTGGCGAACTGGTCCGGACGCTCGGCGGCCTGGCGGTAGCCGCCTCCAGCATCGGAGTGGACCCACAGACTCGGGGCCTACGCTGGGTCTGATGACCGACGACCGCATGCGCACCGAGCCCTCGCGCGGTGTGGTCGCGGATGCGCCGTCGGCGTCGGGCGCGTTCGCGTCGCTGTCGGTATACAACTACCGCCTCTATTTCACCGGCCAGGCCGTATCGCTCATCGGCACCTGGATGCAGGCCACCGCGCAGGCGTGGCTGGTGCTGACACTGAGCGGCTCGACGTCGACCCTCGGCGTGATCGTCGCCCTACAGGCGGTGCCGATCCTCGTGATCGGGCCCTACGCGGGGGTGGTGGCCGACCGGGTGGATCGTCGGACGCTCATGATCGCCTTGCAGTCGGTGATGGGGGTGCTGGCGGCTGTGCTGGCCGTGCTCACCTTCGGCGGGTGGGTACGGGTGTGGCAGATTGCCGTACTCGCGCTGCTCCTCGGCCTCAACAACGCCTTCGAGAATCCGGCTCGTCAGGCCTTCATCCACCAGATCGTCGGCACCGACCTGATCCGCAATGCGGTCACCCTGAACTCGGTGATGGTCAACGCGGCCCGGTCCGTCGGGCCCGCGGTGGCCGGCGTGCTGCTCGCGGCGGCGGGCGCCGGGTGGTGTTTTGCGATCAACGCGGCCAGCTTCGTCGCGGTGGTGGCCTCTCTGGCGATGATGCGGACCGCCGAGATCACCGAGGAGCAGCCCGTCGCGCGGGCCAAGGGCCAACTGCGCGAGGGATTGCGTTACGTCGCCGACAAACCGGTCCTCTGGGTGCCGCTACTGATGATGGGTCTCGTCGGCACCCTCGCCTACGAGTTCCAGGTGTCGCTGCCCGCGGCGGCCAGGGACGTCTTCGACGGTGGCCCGCAAGCGTTCGGTTTCATGACCTCGTCGATGGGCGTCGGGGCGGTGGTGGGCGGTTTGATCGTCGCGGCGCGCGGCACCACCGGTCTGCGAACCCTGGTGATCGCCTCCACCGGATTCGGCGTCACCATCGCACTGACCGCGGCAGCGCCGACACTGTGGATGGCGATCGCCGCCCTGTTCTTCGTCGGCTGGCTGAGCGTGTCCTTCATGTCCACGGGCAATGCCACGCTCCAGCTGAACTCCGAACCGCGGATGCGCGGTCGGGTGATGTCGCTGTGGTCGGTGGCGTTCATGGGTTCCACCCCGATCGGCGGGCCACTGATCGGGTGGATCATCGAGGTCGCCGGTGCCCGGGCCGGGCTGGCCGTGGGCGCCGCGTCATGTTTCATCGCTGCCGGGCTCGGCGCGACCGTGTGGTGGAGACGATCGCGCACAGCGACCTGAGAAGTCCGCGGCACAAAACACGGTGTAGCGTGCCTGACGTCCGGCTTGTGAATTCCGCGGAAACGGAGGGTGAGCGATCGTTAGCACGACCACGGATCGCGCCCCGGAACCCGAGGAACCCCGCGAAACGGATAAACACGACATTCGTGCGGAGAGTCCGCAACCGGTGACCGCGACCCGGCGCGACAAGCACCTGTACCAGATCGATCTCGTACGGCTGGTCACCTTCGGCGGCGTGATCCTCGATCACGTCATGATCATCACGACCGCCGCCACCAGCGTCGCCGCCGGTGCGGTGGAGGTGTTCCTCCGATACACCCGCTACGGCTTCTTTGCCCTGACCGGCTTCGTCCTCACCTACCAGTACCGCAATCGTTCGCTCGATCCGATCCCGTTCTGGCGGCGGCGTTTCAAACTCATCGGGCTGCCGTTCGTCACGTGGACGCTGTTCTACTGGACCTACGGGCGGTACCGCATCGACGGAATCGCCACACTCAAAGGCGTTGTGGCCGACCAACAGTCGATGATCACCGCAGCCAAGAGCATTGCCTACGATCTGGTGACCGGCAACGCGATGTATCATCTGTACTTCTTGTCGGTGAGCATGCAGATCTACGCTGTGTTCCCGCTGATCCTGGTGATCCTCAAGCGTACGTGGGGTTTTCATCGCTACCAGTTGGCGGTGAGTTTCGCGATCCAGGTGGCGCTGATGTACTTCATGGTGCGCCCGGTACCCAGAATCTTCGCCGACGGTCCCGCACATGTGCTGTGGACCCACCTGGTGATCACGATCTTCCCGTATCAGTTCTTCATTCTCGCGGGCTGTGTGGCCGCCATGCATTACGAGGCGTTTCAGGCGTTCGTGATCCGGTGGCGGTGGCAGCTGCTGACCCTGTGCGCGGCGACCGTGGTGGGCACACTGATCTACTACCTCTACCTGACCTCGAACGGCACCTCGGTGGGACGGGCCACCAACGTGTTCCTGCCGCACAACGTGTTCGCATTCATGGCCATCATCGTGATCCTCTACTGCCTCGGCACCATCTGGCAGCAGCGCCGCACGCCGGGCTCGATACCCGACGCCGTGTTGCGCACCGCGTCGGACCGGTCGTTCGGGATCTATCTGGCCCATCCCCTGGCGCTGAGTGCTCTCTACCCCGCCATCAACATCACGTCGTGGCCGGGTTTTCCGCGGGTGCTGCTGGCCTACACCGCGACGGTCGCCCTCACCGTGTTCGTGGTGGAGGTGCTTCGCCGCAGCCCGATCAGTCTGATCACCACCGGTCGCAGCCGCATCGACTGGCGCTCGCAGAATGCGCTGCGCTCGCTGCTCGTCGCGGTCGCGTCGATCGCGGTGGGCGCGCTGCTGCGCGGCGTCTTCGGCCTGTGGGTGGGGAATCTGCTCGCCGTCACCGGAGCGCTGCTGGCGGTCTCGGCGCTGATCGTCGCGTGGCATCAGTACCGGCACCGCGACCACGAATATGTCGAGCAAGCCGTCTGAGATTCCCGTCGAGCGTGCCCACATCCGCGTCGAGCGTGCCCACATCCGCGTCGAGCGTGCCCGGATCCCCGTCGAGCGTGCCCGGATCCCCGTCGAGCGTGCCCGGATTCGCGTCGAGCGTGCCCGGATCCGGGTCGAGCGTGCCCACCGGGTGACCTCGTCGTCTGTGTAGATCACTCGACAGCGGTGTCGCCGACGACGCGAGCACGATGTATGTGAAAATGTCTGTCGTGTCCCGTCGCCATCTGCACCGCGGTCTCATTGCGGTCGCTGCTCTCGTCGCGGCCGCGGCCGTCGTGCTGCCCGGCAGTGGGGGCGGAACGCCCGGACCGACGATGAAGCCGGCCGTCCGGGCTGCCGCGGAGACGCCGGCGAAGTATGTCGCCCTGGGTAGCTCCTATGCCTCGGGTCCCGACGCGTCCCCGGGCCCGGAGGGCGGATGCCTGCGTACCGCCGACAACTATCCGCACCAGGTCGCGCGCGCACGCCACATGCAGTTGGTGGACGCCACATGTTCTGGTGCGACGACTGCGAACATCGTTTCGGTCCCACAGAAGTTCATGCCGAGCCCGCAGATCGACGCCGTGACGCGCGATACCGCGCTGGTCACCATCACCACCGGCGGCAACGACATCGGCTACATCGCACGACTGATCACGATGAGCTGCCAGACCGTCCTTGACGGCATCATTCCGGGGACAGCACCGCGCGGATGTGCCTTCGGCCGGGAGCCAGCGCCAGAACCCGGCCCGGCTCGCTACGCCGCCGTGCAACGCGAGATCGTCGACACCATTCACGTGGTGCGGCAGCGCGCGCCGCGAGCCGAGGTGGTCCTCGTCGACTATCCGCCCGCGGTAGTGGCTGGGGGTTTGCCCTGCGCACTGCTGCCGCTGAACCCCGATCAGATCGCGGAAACCGTACGGATCTTCGATGCACTCGCCGCGGCGACGGCTCGCGCGGCGCAGGAGACCGGAGCGACCCTGGTGAAGGCGTCACGTGCGGGAGCCGCGCACACCGTCTGCTCGGCGCAACCATGGCTGCGTGGGTTTGCCCCGCCGATCCCGTATCACCCCGACGAAGCCGGCAAGACCGGCGTCGCCGACCTGGTGGTCGACGCCCTCGGCGGACCGCGGAGCTGAGCATCCCGCCCGCCGGTTGAGCTTCCCCGCTGGTTGAGCTTGTCGAAACCACCGCCCGCGGGCACGCTCAACGCGGAAGCGGGCACGCTCAACGCGGAAATGGGCACGCTCAACGCGGAAATGGGCACGCTCAACGCGCACACGACGGCGGCCGCTCGCGCGCTGAATCGACCGGGCTAGCTCACGTCGCCCTGGGTGTCGCCGGCCTGGTCAGCTCGGCCGGAGCGTCGGGCAGCTCGCGGGGCTTCTCGGAGCCGGTGAAGGTGAACTTGGCACCGTCCCCGTCGCCCTCGCCGTCCCAGTTCTCCACGTCCACCAACACGATCTGACCCGGGGTCAGCTCGTTGAAGAGGATCTTCTCCGAGAGCTGATCCTCGATCTCACGCTGGATGGTGCGACGCAGCGGCCGAGCACCGAGCACCGGGTCGAAACCGCGCTTGGCCAGCAGCGACTTGGCCCTGTCGGTGAGCTCGAGCGCCATGTCCTTGTTCTTCAACTGCGTCTCGACCCGGTTGATCATGAGGTCGACCATCTGGATGATCTCCTCCTGAGTCAGCTGGTGGAAGACGATCACGTCGTCGATACGGTTGAGGAACTCAGGACGGAAGTGCTTCTTGAGCTCGTCGTTGACCTTGAGCTTCATCCGCTCGTAATTCGACGTCGAATCGTCGCCCTTGGTGAAGCCCAGACCCACGGCCTTGGAGATGTCGGAGGTACCGAGGTTCGAGGTGAAGATCAGCACGGTGTTCTTGAAGTCGACCGTGCGGCCCTGACCGTCGGTGAGGCGGCCGTCCTCGAGCACCTGCAACAGCGTGTTGTAGATCTCCGAGTGTGCCTTCTCGATCTCGTCGAACAGCACCACCGAGAACGGCTTGCGGCGCACCTTCTCGGTGAGCTGGCCACCCTCTTCGTACCCGACGTAGCCGGGAGGCGCACCGAACAGACGCGACGCGGTGAACCGGTCGTGGAATTCACCCATGTCGATCTGGATGAGCGCATCGTCCTCACCGAAGAGGAAGTTGGCCAGCGCCTTGGACAACTCGGTCTTTCCGACACCCGACGGGCCGGCGAAGATGAACGAGCCGGACGGACGCTTGGGGTCCTTCAGACCCGCACGCGTACGGCGAATGGCCTTCGACACGGCCTTGACCGCATCCTCCTGGCCGATGATCCGCTTGTGCAGCTCCTCCTCCATGCGGAGCAGACGGGTGGTCTCCTCCTCGGTGAGCTTGAACACGGGGATACCGGTCCAGTTGCCCAGCACCTCGGCGATCTGTTCGTCGTCGACCTCGGCCACGACGTCCATGTCGCCGTTGCGCCACTGCTTCTCGCGCTCGGCACGCTCGTTGACGAGTTGCTTCTCCTTGTCGCGCAGGCTCGCGGCCTTCTCGAAGTCCTGTGCGTCGATCGCGCTTTCCTTCTCCTTGCGGGCCTCGGCGATCCGCTCGTCGAACTCACGCAGGTCTGGCGGCGCGGTCATCCGGCGGATGCGCATGCGCGCGCCCGCCTCATCGATGAGGTCGATCGCCTTGTCCGGCAGGAAGCGGTCGTTGATGTACCGGTCGGCCAGGGTGGCGGCGGCGACCAGCGCGCCATCGGTGATCGACACCCGATGGTGTGTTTCGTAGCGGTCGCGCAGGCCCTTGAGGATCTCGATGGTGTGCTCCACCGACGGCTCGCCCACCTGGACGGGCTGGAAACGACGCTCGAGGGCGGCGTCCTTCTCGATGTACTTGCGGTACTCGTCGAGCGTGGTGGCACCGATGGTCTGCAGCTCACCGCGGGCCAGCTTCGGCTTCAGGATGCTGGCGGCGTCGATCGCACCCTCGGCGGCACCCGCGCCGACGAGCGTGTGCAGCTCGTCGATGAACAGGATGATGTCGCCGCGGGTGTTGATCTCCTTGAGGACCTTCTTGAGCCGCTCCTCGAAGTCACCGCGGTAGCGGCTGCCGGCGACCAGCGAACCGAGGTCGAGGGTGTAGAGCTGCTTGTCCTTGAGGGTCTCGGGCACCGCACCGTTCACGATGGCCTGCGCGAGACCCTCCACGACGGCGGTCTTGCCGACGCCGGGCTCGCCGATCAGCACCGGGTTGTTCTTGGTGCGGCGCGAGAGCACCTGCATGACCCGCTCGATCTCTTTCTCGCGTCCGATGACCGGATCGAGTTTGCCCTCGGCCGCGGCAGCGGTCAGATTTCTGCCGAACTGGTCGAGCACGAGCGAGGTCGACGGGGTGCCCGACTCACTGGTCCGGCCGCCGGTGCCCGCCTCCTGCGGCTCCTTGCCCTGGTAGCCGGACAGGAGCTGGATGACCTGCTGGCGGACCCGGTTGAGGTCGGCGCCCAGCTTGACCAGCACCTGAGCGGCCACACCCTCACCCTCACGGATGAGGCCGAGCAGGATGTGCTCGGTGCCGATGTAGTTGTGTCCGAGCTGCAGCGCCTCACGCAGCGACAGCTCGAGGACCTTCTTGGCGCGCGGAGTGAAGGGAATGTGCCCCGACGGTGCCTGCTGCCCCTGGCCGATGATCTCCTCGACCTGGCTGCGGACACCTTCCAGGGAGATACCCAGCGACTCGAGCGCCTTGGCGGCCACGCCCTCGCCCTCGTGGATCAGACCCAGCAGGATGTGCTCGGTCCCGATGTAGTTGTGGTTGAGCATCCGCGCCTCTTCCTGGGCGAGGACCACAACCCGGCGTGCGCGGTCGGTGAACCGTTCGAACATTGTTCTCCCTCACATTGGTAGCGCCCCGGCCGTCGTTGAGAAAACCGTCAGGTGGCGACAACTGCGGTGGTGTCGGATAGACGACGACCAGCGTGTGCTCCACTCTAGTGGTCGCGTGGTGTGCACCTGCAGTTAACGCCCGGTCGGTTCTGATCGGATTTCCGTCTCACCGGGGTCTGCGGGGTACAACCGCCCAGCACAGGGCCATGTTCCGCGTTAAGGGGCACTGCGCTACGCCGAGAGCGAAACGACAGACCTTCAGCGCTGTTGGAGTGCGATCACGTTGCCGGAGGGGTCGGCGAACCAGGCGATGTCGGGACCGCGGCCGTGTCCGTGGGCGATCGCGCGTTCGTCCTGGTCGAATCCGTCGTAGCGGAGAAAGTCGACCTCACGCGCGGCGAGCTCGTCGACCCGTGCCACCAGGTCCGGAACCGGGATGTTGAGCACCGTGAACGACGCCGGCTGGTGATCGGGCTTCGGATAGGCGAGCACCGTGGTGCCCCGGTTGATCCGGATTCCCAGGAGGTACGCGCCCGCTCCCTCGGCGTCTGCGCCCATCGGGAAACGCAGCACCCGCATGCCCAGCACGTCGCGATAGAACGCCTCGGTGGCCTCGAGGTCACGTACGGCAAAGCCCGAGAACGCCGACGTCGGCGCGCTCATCTGAGCCTCGTGCGCGTCGCTCAGGCGCAGGATCTGCACCCAGTTGCCGTCGGGATCGGCGACGGTACCGAAGTGGTTGCCGTCGCGATCCTCGAGTGGGCTGACCCACTCCGCGCCGAGCGCGTCGAGCCGGCCCGCGGTGGCGACGGGATCATCGACCTCGACATTCAGGATCGCGCGGGCTCCCTGCGGTTTCGCGCCCGAGACGTCGGCACGTGTGTCCAGCATCAGAGCGAAGCCGTCGAGGTCGACGATGGTGTAGCCCTCACCGTCGGGTGCGCCTGGCACGCTCATGAGCTCGGCCTCGAACGCCCGCGCGTACCACTGGGCGAGGCGCTTCGGATCGTCCGAGGACAGGAGCATGGAGGAAATCGTTGCGGTAGCCATGCGGATACAGACTTGCCGGCTCCCCGAATCTCATCGCGCCGTCGCGCGAGCTCTCCGCGTGGCCAGCGCACAACGCAGCAGGTAGGCGGGACTCGGCGGAATCCAGCCGAGTTGGCCGGCCATGCCCTGATCGTCGCGATTGGCCCAGTGCTCCACGCACAGGCCGTCTCTGATGCGGAACCAGTGCGTCTGGGTGACGGTGAATGTCCGGCCGGTCGGCGCGAAGGCCCGTTCGACGTTGCCGGCGTCGTCGTACACCACGAAGGGACCCCGGTGTGTGCCCGACATGGTCGCGTGCACCACCACCAGGTCGTCATGGGCCACCACCTCATGCGCCTCGTGTGTGACGTCGGGAAACGCTGCGCGCAGCCAGAGCGCGGTGGCCCAGAACGCTTCCGGACCGCGACCGCGACACTCCGGCGGCTCCTGGTGGGCCTCCCGATTGGTCGCGTCGGGATGGATGTGCGCGTCGAACGATTCGCGGGTGCCCGCACCGATGTCGACGAGAGAGCGCAGCGCGACGTCGGTCGCTTCGGAGGTGTTCATGGTCGCATCCTCGGGTCGGGCGTGTCATTTGGATACAGACGGTCTGTATTAGAAATAGAGTATTCATTACAGAGTGCCTGGAGTCAATGAGCGCGGTGCCCGCACGCGCGGCTACGACAACTCCGCCCGACGCGAGAACGCCCGGGCCACCCGGCGTCGCATCGTGTCCGCTGCGACCTCGGTTGTCGAACGAGACGGGTACACCGCCACCGTCGCCGACATCGCCCGCGCCGCCGACGTCTCCCCGGAGACCATCTACAAGAACTTCGGCGGGAAGGCCGGTCTGATCAAAGAGGCCTTCGATCAGGCGATCGCCGGCGACGACGTCCCCGTACCGATGGCCGATCGCCCCGAGTCGGGCGCCATCGACGAGGAGCCCGACCTGGACGAGAAGATCCGCATGTACGCCCGGCTGGCGACCGGTCGTGCCGCCCGCTCGTCGCGGCTGATGCTCGCCATCCGCGACGGCGTTGCCCGCGACCCCGCCCTCGCCGATCTGTACGACGACCTGTTACGTCAGCGCCTCGCGGGGATGACCGCCCTGGCGACCACACTGCTGTCGACGGGTCCGGCGCGTGCCGCGGTCACCGTCGAACGCCTGCGGGATGCCTTGTGGGCGCTCATCTCCCCGGAGATCTACGACATGCTCGTCGGTCAACGCGGCTGGTCGGACGACGACTATCGCGAGTGGCTCATTCGCGCCATCCACGCCGAGGTCGTATGACACGCGAATGACCAGCGCCCCGAACCGCTAACAGGGCCCTGGCCGACCTCCGATCACACCAGCAGCGGGCCCGCCACGCGGTCTGCGGCCGGCGTCCACCGGCTCCCCGATCGGAAGGCACGACCATGCACCCTCCCACCACCCGGTTCTCCTCCGGTATCCCCATCCGCACCCGCCGTGTCCGTTCGCTCGGCTTCCGGCGCCTGTGCGTGCTCATGCTCACCCTCGTCGGCCTCGTCGCGGGCAGCCTCGGCGCGACGGCGCTGGGGAGCGGAACCGCCTCGGCCGCTCCGTACGGCAGCGGCCATGGGCTGTGTTTCGACGTGAACTCGCCGCTCGCCCGAACCTCGCTCACCAAGATCGGCCGCGATTCCAACGGCGGCACCTGGTCGCCGTACCGGGCCAGCACCAATCCCGTGTCCGGTGGCTGCTTTCTGGACTGGATGCTGGTCAACGGGAACGGGATCGGCGACGGCACCTACGAATCGCGGGTGTTGCTGTTCCAACACGGCCGGTTCCTGGGCACGGTCGACCCCAAGCCATACCCGTTCACCTTCATCGCACGCTCGACGAAGTACTCGGTCACCGTCCGCTACCGCTGGCTGCTCGACCGTGATCCGCTGTGCTGCGCGAGCGGCGGGCCCACCGAGGTGACCGCGTTCGGGTTCGCCGGCCGGATCTTCCGGATCGGCACGTTCCCCCCGCACAGCTGAGCGTTTCGGCACCCACGAGAGAACGGGTTCGGACAATGCGGGCGGGAATCCGGCGCCGAAGCGTCGGATTCCCGCCCGCCGCGACGATGATGAGTATGTGAGCGTCCACTCCCACGGCCCCGAGGCCCTTCTCGAGGTCTACGACGAGGCACTGCCTGCCGTCTACGGCTACGTGTTCCGGCGGTGCACGGATCGCCGCGTGGCCGAGGACGTCACCTCGGAGACATTCCTCGCGGCGATGGACACCCTGCGCCGCAACGCCGACACCGCTCCCACGACGCCGTGGCTCATCGGGGTGGCACGCCACAAGCTCGCCGACCACTGGCGCCGCGCCCAGCGCACCCCCGAACCCGTGGGCGACCCGCCCGAATCCGCACTCGACGACTGGGATGCACACCTCGACCGAATGGTCGCTCACGCCACGCTTGCCCGGCTCTCACCGGTCAACCGCGCGGCCCTGACGCTGCGCTACGTCGACGATCTACCGGTGGCCGAGTGCGCGGCCATTCTCCAACGGACCGTCGGCGCCACCGAGGCGTTGCTCACCCGGGCCAAGCACGCATTCCGCGAAGCTTATCCGAGTGAATCGCCGATCATCCGGGAAGGAGAACGCGGATGAGCCACGACAGCACCGAATTCGGTTCGGCACCAGATCCTTTCGTCGCCCTGAGCGCCTCCGTGGCACCCGGGTGGGACACCCCGGTCGCGCCCGACCCCGACTTCGCCGCCCGGCTGCGTGACCGGCTGACACGCGGCGCCACCCTACCCGAGGGAGTCATCATGTCCAACACCACCATCGTCGAGACCGACACGGCTGTCACCACTTTCGACGAGCCCGACACACCGCTGGTCGAACGTCCCGGCGCCCTGCCCTACCTCACCGTCGGCGACGCCCGCGCGGCGATCGACTGGTACGTGAGCAATCTCGGCGCCCGACTGCGCGGTGAGCCGATCATGATGGACGACAACCGGATCGGTCATGCCGAACTCGAGATCGGCGGCGGGGTGATCTATCTCGCCACGGAATTCCCCGACATGGGTTTGCGTGCACCAGAACCCGGGCACGTCTCGGTGAGCCTGATGCTGCCGGTGGACGACACCGATGCTGCGCTGCGCCGGGCCGAACGGGCGGGGGCGGCGGTCACCCGCGAACCCTACGAGGCGCACGGCACCAGGACGGCGACGATCATCGACCCGTTCGGTCACCGCTGGATGCTCACCGGACCGGTCGTCACCGCCGCGAGTGGTGAGCCGACAGCCGACCCGATCCGCCGCGGCGACATCGTCTACATGTCGCTGCAGACGCCGGATGCGGTGCGCGCCGCCCGCTTCTACGGGTCGGTACTCGGCTGGGAGTACGACGCCGCGAGCAGGCAGGTGACCAATCTCGCTCACCGACTGGGTATTTCGGATGCCCCCGGCTACGGGACGAACACCCTGTACTGCGTGTACGCCGTCGATGATCTCGACGCGGCAAGCGCGGCGATCATCGCCGCGGGCGGCCGGGCGGGCGAGGTCTCCGACGTGTCGAGCGACGGCACACAGGTGATCGATGCCGTCGACGACCAGGGGGTCGCCTTCTCGGTCCACGTACCCGCACCGGGCACGGCACGCCCCGATCAGCACCCGCGCGGTGTCGGCGAGATGTCGTACCTCACCATCCACACGCCCGACAGCGAGCGGTTCCGGGACTTCCACCACGCCGCGCTCGGCTGGACGTTCCACGCCGGACGCATCGACGACGGGTGGGAGGTCGACGACGTGCGGCCGCAGGTGGGAGTCGCCGGCGGTGCCGACGAGTCCGTGTCGATCCCGATGTGGAACGTCGCCGACATCGATGCCGCCGTGCTCCGGGTCCGCGAGGCGGGCGGGCAGATCGTCGACGAGCCCGCGCGGCAGGCCTACGGTCGGGTGGCGTTGTGCGCCGACGATCAGGGGGCGCGGTTCTATCTCGGTCAGCTCTTCTGACCACAGACCGGAAATCGGCGTCAGCGAGGAGATCCACTGTCACCGCGTGCCGCGTCGTACGCCGTGCGCGCGTCACTGACCTCCGGCAATCGCGATTCGACGAGTTCGATCACGTCGATCAAGCGCACCGCCACCTCGCGTCCCAACTCGGTCAGCGAGTACTCGACCTTGGGCGGAATGGACTGCAGCACAGTGCGATTGACCATGCCATCGCGTTCCAGCGTCTGCAGTGTGACCGACAACATCCGCTCACTGACACCCTGCACACGCCGTCGCAACGCACTGAATCGCAGATCACCGTCGTAGAGCGCACCCAACGCCAGCAACCCCCACCGACTGGTGACGTCGCCCAGCACCTCGCGTGACCCGCAGTCGCGCGCGAACACGTCGGCCTCGAGCGTCGGGTCCAGATCGAGACCGACGTCGACACCGGGGGTGGGCAGGTCAGCGGCCATGAGACAACAATACCCCACCAACCATCATGTGCTTACCCCCACTGTTGCACTGCACAAATAGTAAGTGCATGATCGAGAGGAATCGCTGACATCACCCAGAAAGGTATGGACCACCATGACGACGTATGCAGTGACAGGCGCGACCGGACATCTCGGCGGCGCCACCGTCGACGCACTGATCGAGAGGGGCATCGCACCGACCGACATCGTCGCCATCGTGCGCGACGCCGACAAGGCGAGCGCGCTGGCCGCAGCGGGCGTCGCCGTCCGCGTGGCCGACTACGAGAATCCCGCCGCGCTGCGTTCGGCGTTGGCGGGCGTCGACCGCCTCCTGTTGGTGTCGAGCAGCGCGGTGGGCGCGCGAGTGAGCCAGCACACCAACGTGATCGAGGCCGCCAAGGCCGCCGGCGTCGGTGTGATCGCCTACACCTCGATCCTGCGCGCCGACACCAGCACACTGGCGCTGGCCACCGAGCATCTCGACACAGAGAAACTACTGGCCGACGCCGGAATCCCGTATGTCCTGCTGCGCAACGGCTGGTACTGGGAGAACTACCTCGGCGGCGCGCAGGCCGCGGTCACCTCCGGCGTGCTCTACGGCAGTGCGGGTGACGGCCGGGTGGCCGGCGCGACGCGCGCCGACTACGCGGCGGCAGCGGCTGCCGCGCTGGTCAACGCCCGCGGGGGCGAGGTGTACGAGCTCAACGGCTCCGAACACCTCACGCACGCCGACTTCGCCGCGACGTTCGCCGAGGTCAGCGGCTCTCCCGTCCGCTATCAGGATCTGCCCGAGGCCGACTACGCCGCGGCGCTCGCGAGCACCGGCATCCCCGAGGCGTTCGCGAAGATCCTGGCCGACTCCGACGCGGGCGTGGCCCGCGGCGAGCTCGATTCGGACTCCACCGATCTGGCCGATCTCATCGGCCGTCCGTCGACCTCGTTCGCCGAGGTGGCGCGGACCGCATTCGAGCCCGCCGCGACCTAGGCGAGCAGACCGGGCCCGCATCACCCGACCCGGCCGCCGCGATCCACCACGGCGGCCGGTTCCGCGGGCACGCACCCGTGATTGACTGTTGCCCATGTCCATCCGCGGTGCCGCCAAGCGGTTCGTCGCACACGTTCCCTTCGGCATCGGCACGGTGACCCTCATCCTGTCGGCCGTGCTCGTCGCGACGGTCGGCGTGGTGCTCTCCATCGGCACTCCGACATCGCAGGCCACCTACGACAACGGGCAGCTCCGCAGCTACCCGCGACAGCCCGACGTCGCCTGGACCGTCGCCGACGCCGACCTGCCCGGATACCAGTCGGCGTCGCCGATCGAGGTCGCCGACAGTCACGGAGACCGCTGGCTGCTGGCGTATCCGAGCGGAATCGGCCGCGCCTTCGTCATGGTGGACCGCTACACCGGCCGTCGTGTGTGGTCCGCTCCGGTGGTGGTGGGCCTGGGGGCGTGCGCCTTCGACGGTTCCGGCGGCGTCGGATGCGCACTGAAACTCGGTCAGGCCCCCGACGGCTTCTACTCCGTCGACGACACCGGCCGACTCGGCGCCCGGTTGCCCCTCGACGACACCGCACAGGTGATCGGCGTGGGCACGGACTTCCTGCGGATCGACCAGGCCGGTTATCGCGTCTCGATGCGTTCGCCGTCCGGGCGATCGGTGTGGAACCGCACCTTCGCCGCGGCGGCGACCGCCTCGTTCTCCCACGGCATCCTGCTGATCTCGACCGCCGACGGCAACGAGTTCGTCGTCGACCCCTCCGACGGGACCGACGAGGTCACCTGCGCCGCGTGCGACATCCGGCGCTTCGCTTCGGGGATCACCGTTTCGCACAACACTTTCGGGGCAGAGAGCGTGACCACCTACGCCGTGGTCGACGGCACCGTCAGCCGGCGCCCCACCGCACGTCAGCCCGATTCCCGGGTGCTCGGCGGCGCGTCGATCCTCCCGGTGATCGCCGGCACCGGCATCCCCGAGATGGAGGCCGCCACCCAGGGGCAGTACGAGGTGCGCGACCCGGCCCGCGGAAAGCCGTTGTGGCAGATCACCGACCCCGAGTTGTCGAAGGCCAACACGCGGCCGTGCGGGACGATGGTGGCCTTCGCCCGCAAGGATCGCTCCCGGGAGGTCTACCGCCTCAGAGATGGAACGAGAGTCGGGGCGCTTCCGGTGCCGTCACTCGACGAGCCCGACGCCAACATCGATTCGCTCCGCTGTGTCGGCTCCTCCGGTGACCTCGTCGTCTTCGCCAATGCCGATCAGCTCACCGCCTTCGATCCGGCACAACGACGCATCGCATGGCGTCGGCCACTTCTCGGTCAGACCCGCGTCGTGGACGGATACATCGTCGTCACCCAGGGCACCTCGCTGAGCGTGCTACGTCCCGGCTGAGCGCCGGGTGTGGTCGAGCTCATAGTTCGTGGTGGGCGTTCGAGCTGACCTGCACGGGCGCCTGGGAGGCTCAGCCCATCCTCAGTTTTGTATAACGCTGAGATAACGCTCCGGACACGGGAACATGTACGGTCGGCTCCGGTCTGTCCGCCGATGTACGTGTGAGGTTGAAGTTTGGGTAAGCACTCCAAGCCCCGGGATCCGATTCTGGCGCGGGTCTCGAGCGTCTCTCGTGTGCCGCTCGCCGCGGCCGCGCTGCTCGCGGCCGGCGGTGCGCTCACCGCGGCGTCGTCGGCAGGCGCCGACCACGTGCAGCCCTCGGTGCCGGCCGTTGCGGCGCAGAGCCCGCACCAGGAGTCCACCGGCCCCGACAGCCCACCCGCCCGCACACTTGCTGTTGCCCCGGTCGTCGCCCGACCGGCCGCACCGCCGCCTCCGCTGCCGGTCAGTGTGACCGACGGTGCGGTGCCCACGATCAACTATGAGGCCTATCGCCGCGCCGCGAACACCATGGCCCGCACCCAGCCCGGCTGCGGCATTCCGTGGACGCTCATCGCGGGCATCGGCAAGGTGGAATCACATCATGCCAACGAGGGCGACACCGACGCCCACGGCGCGCTGCGCACCCCGATCTTCGGGCCCGCGCTCGACGGCTCACTCGCCGGCAATCAGGTGGTTGCCGACACCGACGGTGGACGTCTCGACGGCGATCCCACTCACGATCGCGCGGTGGGCCCGATGCAGTTCCTCCCGGCCACCTGGCAGAAGTACGCAGCCGACGGCAACGGCGACGGAATCGCCGACCCCCAGAACATCTTCGACGCCGCACTGACCACCGCCCGGTACCTGTGCGACGGCAATCTGGATCTGCGCAACCCGGTTGCCGAGGGGACAGCCGTGCTGCGCTACAACAATTCCGCCGACTACGTCAGCAACGTGCTCGGATTCGCCCGCAGCTACTGATCCTGCGCGGCCACCGGGCCGGACTCACTCCGGACCCTCACTCGGCGCTCAGGAAAGCTTGCAGCGCAGCCGAATACATCGGCACGTCGGCCGCACCCATCAGTTCTCGCGCGCTGTGCATCGCCAGCTGCGGTGCCCCGACGTCGACGGTGAGCAGTCCGGTGCGGGTGGCGGTGATGGGTCCGATGGTGGAGCCGCACGGCAGATCGGCACGGTGGACGTACCGTTGCAGCGGCACCCCGGCCACCTCGCAGGCGAGCGCGAAGATGGCCTCCCCCATCGCGTCGGAGGCGTACCGCAGATTCTGGTTCACCTTGAGCACCGGACCGCCGTTCACCGCGATCCGGTGCGACGGTTCGTGCCGGTCCGGGTAGTTCGGGTGGGTGGCGTGCGCCATGTCGCCCGACACGCAACAACTCGCCGCCATCGCACGCAGATAGTCCGAACGAGATCCACCGCGCGCCAACACGATTCGCTCCAGCGTGGTGGCCAGGAAATCCGATGCCGCACCACGTTCGGAGCCGCTGCCCACTTCCTCGTGGTCGAACAGTGCCAGCACCCGGGTGTGGATCGACGGTTCACCGTCGAGCAGCGCCCGCAATCCCGCATAACAGGTGCCCTGATTGTCCAGCCGTGGCGCACTGAGCAATTCGTCGTCGGCGCCGACGAGACTGCATGGACTCACGTCATGGGTCATCAGTTCCCAGCCGAGCAGCGCATCGGGATCGACGCCCGCGTACTCGGCCACCCACCGCAGAATCGGCCGCCCCTCGCCCACCCCGACGATTCCGTCGACGTGGCGCTGCGGATTCAGCGACACCCCTTTGCGGTCCTCGGAGAGGTGAATGGCCAACTGCGACACCCGGATCACCGGCTCGGTGACGTGCACCAGCGCATGCTCCACCCGCTCGCCCACCCGATAGGCCAGCCGCCCCGAGAGACCAAGGTCGCGGTCGAGCCACGAGTTCAGCCAGGCGCCGCCGTACGGTTCGAGCGCCACCATCGCCAGACCGGCCGAGAAGCGGTCGGGATTCTGTTTGACCCGCAGATTGGGGCTGTCGGTGTGCCCGCCGACGATCCGGAACGCGTCGCCGTCGCCCTGGTCCCACGCGATGATCGATCCGCCGCGGATCACGTAGAAGCGTCGCGACGAGTCCTGCGCCAGGAAGTTCGGTGCGAGATGTTCTTCCGAGGACCAGTCGTCCTCCTCGAGAAGCCTCCGGAAACCGGCGTCCTCGAGTTCGGTGGCCACAGTGGCGCAGACGTGGAACGGCGACGGGGACTTGTCGATGAAACGACCGAGACCGCCCGCCGTCGCGGTGGTGGCGATTGAAGGGGTCTCAGGCACTGGCGAGGACCGAGTCGATGACCGAATAGAACATGCCGAGCCCGTCGTCGCTGGGACCCGTCAGCGCCTCGGTGGCGTGCTCGGGATGCGGCATCAGGCCGACGATGCGCCCATCGGGGCTGCTGATACCCGCGATGTCGAGAGCCGAGCCGTTCGGGTTGTCGCCGGCATAGCGGAACACGATCAGACCTTCGCCCTCGAGTTCCTCGAGTTTGCGCTCGGGCGCGACGTAGCGTCCCTCGCCGGACTTGAGCGGGATCAGGATCTCCGCGGTGCGCTCGTACCGCGAGGTCCACGCGGTGCTGTTGGACTCCACGCGCAGCCACTGATCGCGGCAGATGAAGTGCAGTCCCTCATTGCGGGTGAGCGCACCGGGCAGCAATCCGGCCTCGCACAGGATCTGGAATCCGTTGCAGATACCCAGGACCGGCATTCCCTTGCCGGCGGCCTCGACCACCGATCCCATGACCGGCGCGAACTTGGCGATGGCGCCCGCACGCAGGTAGTCGCCATAGGAGAAACCGCCCGGCACCACCACCGCGTCGACACCCTTGAGATCGGCGTCGCCGTGCCACAGTTCGACGGCCTCGGCACCGGCGATACGGACCGCGCGGGCGGCGTCGATGTCGTCGAGGGTGCCGGGGAAGGTGATCACACCGATTCGTGCAGTCATGAGGTCCTACTCGTCACAGAGGCGCCGGATGAGGGGGGATCGTCTGGTGTCGCGGGCGGTCAGTCGACCACGCGCGAGACGTTGAAGTTCTCGATCACCGTGTTGGTGAGCAGCTCCTCGGCGATGCGCTCGAGCGTGGTGTCGTCCACCGAGTCGTCGACCTCGAGTTCGAATCGCTTGCCCTGGCGTACCTCGCCGATCCCGGTGAAGCCCAGACGCCCCAGCGCGCCGACGATCGCCTGCCCCTGCGGGTCGAGGATCTCGGCCTTCGGCATCACATCGACCACCACTCGTGCCATCGGCTAGCGCTCCCATCTGGAGAAGAATCCAGCCGTCAGATGATGGCTGGATGTTCGGCGACCACGCTCACCTTACCGTTTGCCCCGGCCGGGCTCAGAGCGCGGCTTCGATGGCCTCGACGACCTCCGGTGCGGTGGGTTCGGTGCGCGGCCGGAAGCGATGGGTGACCGTCCCGTCGGCGTCGACCACGAACTTCTCGAAGTTCCACTGCACGTCGCCCGCCTCGCCGTCGGCGTCGGCGGTCTGTGTCAGCTCGGCGTAGAGCGGGTGTTGCGCGTCGCCCTTCACGTCGGACTTCGCCAGGAGGGGAAACGTGACGCCGTAGGTGCTGGAGCAGAAGGTGGCGATCTCCTCCGGGCTGCCGGGTTCCTGACCCATGAACTGGTTACAGGGAACGCCGACCACAGTCAGCCCGCGATCGGCATAGCGTTCGGCGATCTCTTCGAGACCCGCGTACTGCGGGGTGAGTCCGCACTTGCTCGCGACGTTCACCACCAGCAGCGGCCCGCCGAAGTCGGCGAGACTGAGATCCGAGCCGTCGAGCGCGGTGACGGGGATGTCCTTGATATTGGTCATGTTCCGAGCGTAGCCGCAGCCCACCGACGAGGTGTTGGCCAGATCACAGCCGATCTCGCACGCGATGCATCTCACATATATTTGCGTCGCTGCGATAGTTGCGTGCTCGTTACTATTTCGGGGTGACCTCCGCTCCCCACACCTCCCAGGCCGACGCCGCCTGCGAAGCGCTGACGTCGTTCCTGGAGCGGTTGAGCTGCCTGGGCACGGCCCGGGCCATGGAGACCTTCGCCGCGTCCGAACTCACGTTCTCGCAGCTACGCGTGCTGTTCGTCGTGTGCATGGAGCCGACGCCGATGCCCGTGCACGAGATCGCCGACGCCGTCGACCTATCGGTCGCCGCAGCCGGTCGAGTGGTCGACCGGCTGGTTCAGGCCGGACTGGTGGATCGTCGCGAGGACCCCGCCGACCGGCGGATCAAGCGGGTGGCGCCCACCGAGCAGGGACAAGCGGCCGTCGACGCACAACTCGACGTGAAGCGCGACCTCGTCGGACGGTTCGTCGCGGGTCTGCCCGATGAATTTCGCGCCCATCTCACGTCCGCACTCCGACAGATCGTCGACGCCGACGTCGACTACTTCGATCTCACTCACCAGTCCGCCATCACGAAAGAGAAGACGCTCTCATGACCTCCTCCACCGACGCCGGCGGAAACGTCCACGCCGGTCCACCCGACACCAAACTCGACCGTCACGTCCTGATGGTCGCCGGCGTGGTGGTGCTCGGCGCCATCATGTCGATTCTCGACGTCACCGTGGTCTCGGTGGCGCAGAACACCTTCCAGAACGAGTTCAACACCAACGCCGCGGGCGCGGCCTGGACGATGACCGGCTACACCCTGGCATTGGCCGCGGTGATCCCGCTGTCGAGTTGGGCCGCAGCGCGATTCGGCACCAAACGGGTCTACATGACCTCGCTGGTCCTGTTCGTCATCGGGTCGGCGCTGTGCGCGCTGGCCTGGAACATCGGATCACTCGTGGCCTTCCGCGTAGTGCAGGGACTCGGCGGCGGCCTGCTGATGCCGATCGGCATGATGATCCTGACCAAGGCCGCCGGACCCGAACGCATCGGATCGGTGATGGCGGTGCTCGGTATCCCCATGCTGCTCGGCCCGATCGCCGGACCCATCCTCGGCGGTCTGCTCATCGAGCAGGCCAGCTGGCACTGGGTGTTCCTGATCAACGTGCCGATCGGACTGGTCGCGCTCGTCTACTCGTGGTTCGCCCTCTCCGGTGACCAGCAGACGTCCCGGCCCAGCATCGACATCGTCGGATTGTTGTTGCTCTCACCGGGTCTCGCGCTGTTCCTTTACGGCGTGTCGTCGAGCACCGACGCGGGCACGTTCATCGCCGCGAAGGTTCTCATCCCCACCATCGTCGGCGCGGTGCTGATCGCCGCCTTCATCTGGCACGCGCTGCGCTCGGACAAGCCGCTGCTGGACCTGCGCCTGTTCTCCAATCGCACACTGAGTATCGCGGTGATCACCATGACGCTGTTCATGATCGCGTTCTTCGGTGCGTCACTGCTGTATCCGCAGTACTTCATCGGTGTGCGCGGCGAGTCGACTCTCTCGGCCGGTCTGCTGCTGGCCCCGCAGGGCATCGGCGCGATGCTCACCATGCCGATCGCCGGGCGGATGACCGACAAGATCGGCCCGGGCAAGTTCGTCCTCGGTGGCATCGTGCTGATCTTCCTGGGCATGGGCACCTTTGTGTTCCTGGGCGCCGACACCTCGTACTGGCTGCTCTGCGGCGCGCTGTTCGTCCAGGGACTCGGCATGGGCATGACGATGATGCCGATCATGTCGGCGGCCCTCGCGACGCTCACCAACGTGCAGGTGCCCGACGGGTCCACGCTGATGAATGTCGTCCAGCAGACCGCGTCGTCGATCGGTACCGCCGTGATCTCGGTGATCCTCGCGACCAACCTCAAGACCCACACCGAATCGCTGCTCGCGATCACGTCGAATGCGGCGCCGGAGAAGTACCAGCAGGCGGTCGCGGCGTCGAACGCACCGGGTGTGCCACCGCAGATGCACCTGCCGGCCACACCTCCGGATCAGTGGTTCTCCTGGGCCGCCGATGCGTTCGGCACCACGTTCATCGTCGCGGTGGTGCTGGTGGGATTGACGTTCATCCCGGCGTTGTTCCTGCCGCGCAAGAAGATCGCCTCACCGCTGGTCGAGGAGGATGTCGACGCAGCGATGACGCCGACGATCATGCACTGACGTTCCGCGTCGAGCGTGCCCAGATCCGAGTCGAGCGTGCCCAGATCCCCGTCGAGCGTGCCCAGATCCCCGTCGAGCGTGCCCAGATCCCAGTCGAGCGTGCCCAGATCCCAGTCGAGCGTGCCCAGATCCCAGTCGAGCGTGCCCAGATCCGCGTCGAGCGTGCCCAGATCCGCGTAGTGGTTTCGACAAGCTCAACCAGCGGGCGGGCTCAACCAGCGATGGCGGCTCGACCAGCGATGGCGGCTCGACCAGCGATGGCGGATCGACCAGCGGGTGGTTTCGACAGGCTCAACCAGCGATGGCAGCTCAACCAGCGATAGCAGCTCAACCAGCGGGCGACGGGGTGACCGCGCCCGTCTGACGCAGAATCCAGGCGAGTTCGAACGCGATCTCTTCCCACTGCTTGTAGCGGCCGCTCACCCCGCCGTGGCCCGCCGACATCTCGGTCTTGAGCAGGATCGGATTGTCCGACGTGCTCAGATCCTGCAGTTTGGCAACCCATTTCGCGGCCTCGGTGAACATCACCCGGGTGTCGTTGAGTGACGTCTCGGCGAGGATGGGCGGGTACGGCTGGGCGGTGACGTTCTCGTAGGGCGAGTACGACTTCATGTACTCGTAGACCGTCGGATCGTGCAGCGGGTCGCCCCATTCGTCCCATTCGATCACCGTCAGCGGCAACGACGGATCGAGGATCGAGGTGAGCGCGTCGACGAACGGCACCGATGCGAGGATGCCACCGAACAGTTCCGGTGCCAGGTTGGCCACCGCCCCCATGAGCAGTCCACCCGCTGAACCACCCTCGGCCACCATCTGTCCGGGCGTGGTCCAGCCCCGATCCACGAGATACCGTGCGGAGTCGACGAAGTCGGTGAAGGTGTTCTTCTTGGTGAGCGTCTTACCGTTCTCGTACCAGTGCCGGCCCATCTCACCGCCGCCGCGGATGTGCGCGAGGACAAAGACCACGCCGCGGTCGAGCAGCGACAACCGCGACACCGAGAACCCTGGGTCGAAACTGGCCTCGTACGAACCGTATCCGTAGATGAGCAGCGGGGCGGGCGCCTGACCGGGATCACCCGGTGCGGCGACGTCCTTGTGTCGCACGATCGACAGCGGAATCCGGGTGCCGTCGGCCGCGGTGGCCCACTCCCGGGACTGCACGTAGTCGGCCACGTCGTAGCCGCCGAGCACCGGCTGACGTTTGAGCAGCACCCGTTCGCCGGTGTGCACATCGAGCTCGAACAGTTCGGCCGGTTCGATGAAGCTGCCGTACCCGAAACGCAGTCGCGGCGTGACCCATTCACGATTCCCGGCCAGCCCGAGGGAGAACAGTTCCTGCGCGACCGCCACCTCGACGAAATCCTCGGCCACCGGAACACCGTCGATCCGGCGCAGGTCGGCGATCGACACCCGCGGCAACGCGTCGGCCCGGTAGGAGAGCACGAGATAGTCACGGAAGGCATCGATGTCCTCGATCCGCACGCCGCGACGATGCCCGATGAACTCGGTACGCGCCCCCGGATCGTCGACCGGCGCGATGTCGATGGCGAAATCGTCGGCCTTCTCGCCCTCCCGGATGTCGTTGTGCACGATCAGGAAATAGTCCGACCCGCCGATCTCGGCGTGTTCGACGGTGTACTCCACGCCGTCCACGCGCGGTGCGACACTGCGGAATTCGCCCGTCGGGTCATCGGCGGCGAGCACATAGCATTCCGAGGTGATCTTCGATCCGGCGGCGATCATCAGGTACTTGTCACTGCGGGTGGTGCCCATACCCACCCAGTACCGTTCGTCGGGTTCGTGGAACACCTTGACATCCTCGGTGCCCGCACCGATGTCATGGCGCCACACCGTGTCCGGGCGCCACGCGGCATCGACCGTCTGGTAGAAGACGTGCGCGGCGTCGAGCGACCACACCGCACCGCCCGCGGTGTCGGCGATGGTCTCCGGCAGCAGTTCACCGGTCTCGAGATTTCTGAACCGCAGCGTGTACCGCTCGTCGCCCACCACATCGGTGCTGTAGGCCAGCCACTGACCGTCGTGGCTGACGGAGAGCGCGCCGAGACTGAAGAAGTCGTGACCTTCGGCTTCGACATTCGCGTCGAGCAGGATCTGCTCGCCGGGAAGTGTTGCGTCGTCGGAGATCTCGGGTGGCGTCCAGTCGTCCTCGCCACGGATCGGGCAGCGGCAGTTGATCCCGTATTGCTTGCCCTCGTGGGTGCGCCCGTAGTACCAGTAGTTGCCGCGGCGACTCGGCACCGACATGTCGGTTTCCTTGGTGCGGGCCTTGATCTCCCCGAAGATGCTGGCGCGCAGATCGGCGAGATCGGCGGTGTTCTCCTCGGTGTAGGCGTTCTCCGCCTCGAGGAACGCGACGACCTCCGGATCGTCCTTGTCGCGCAACCATTCGTAGTCGTCGACAAAGGTGTCTCCGTGGTGGACGCGTTCGGAGGGAACCTTCTTGGCGGCGGGAGCGGGCACGGATCTCCAATCCTCTGGTGTGGCCGGTTGTCTAGTGCGGCCAGTCGTCGAAGGATTTCTGCGAAATCCATTCGTAGGCCTCGATGTACCGCGCGCGGGTGCGGGTGACGACATCGGCGGGCAACGTGGGCGGCGGCGCATCGCCCGCCCGGTCCCAGCCCGACTCGGGCGAGGTCAGCCAGTTCCGGACGATCTGCTTGTCGAAGCTGGGCTGCACATGTCCGGGCGCATAGGTGGCAGCGTCCCAATAACGCGACGAGTCGGGGGTCAGCACCTCGTCGGCCAGCACGAGCGATCTGTCGGGTGCCTGCCCGAACTCGAACTTGGTGTCGGCGAGGATGATTCCGCGCTCCGCGGCCAACTGCGCACCACGCCCGTAGATGTCGAGGGTGGCGGTGCGCAACGCCTCGGCGACGTCGGTGCCGACGATCTCCGCCGCCCTCCCGAAGCTGATGTTCTCGTCGTGATCGCCCTGCTCGGCCTTGGTTGCCGGGGTGAAGATGGGTTCGGGCAGCTTGTCGGCCTCGTCGAGACCGTCCGGCAGCGCCACCCCGCACACCGCCCCGGTGGCCCGGTAGTCGATCAGCCCGGAACCGGTCAGGTATCCGCGGGCCACACATTCGACCGGCAGCATCGGGAGTCGGTGCACCACCATCGACCGTCCCACGAGCCCGTCGGGGATGCGTTCGTCGTCGGGGCCGCCGGCCAGATGATTGGGCACACCCAATGCGTCGAACCAGAAGAAGCTCATCGCGGTCAGGATGGCGCCCTTATCGGGTATCGCGGGCGAGAGCACGAAGTCGTATGCCGAGATGCGGTCGCTGGCCACCATCAGCAGGGTGTCGGCGTCGATCTCGTAGATCTCGCGCACCTTGCCCGAGGCGAGATGCCGATATGACTCCAGTGCCGGCCGCATGGCTTCGACCTTAGAGGTATGACAGTCTGAGCCGCATGCCCGGGCCGCGGATCACCATCACCTACTGCACCCAGTGCAACTGGCTGCTGCGCGCCAACTGGATGGCCGCCGAGTTGCTGAACACCTTCGGCACCGACCTCGGTTCGGTGACGCTGGTGCCCGGCACCGGCGGCGTCTTCACCATCGACGTCGACGATGTGCAGGTGTGGGAGCGAGAGACCGACGGCGGGTTCCCCGACGCCGCCGAACTCAAACGCCGGGTCCGCGACGCCGGGCTGCCCGACTGGCAACTCGGCCACGCCGACCGCAACCGCGACGCGTGACACGGCGTGGACACACCGGTCAGCAACCCGGGCGCACCGGTCAGAGGATGGGCGCCGGTGCGTAGGCCGCGGCGTCGGGATTCTCGGCGATCAGCTTCTCCGCGGCGGCGATGACGTCGGCCACCTGAGCGCCGGCCGCCCCGACGAAGGCTTCCTTGTCGTCGAGCAGCGCGTCGAGCCCGGCACGGTCGAGCGGGATGCGGTCGTCGGCGGCGAGGCGGTCGAGCAGGTCGGGTTCGCGACCCTCCTCGCGCATCGCGAGCGCCACCGCCACGGCATGCTCCTTGATGGCCTCGTGCGCCGTCTCGCGACCCATCCCGGCTCGCACCGACGCCATCAGCACCTTGGTGGTGGCCAGGAACGGTAGGTAGCGGTCGAGCTCATTCGCGACCACCGCCGGGTAGGCGCCGAACTCGGCGAGCACGGTCAGGAAGGTCTCCAGCATCCCGTCGATGGCGAAGAACGCGTCGGGCAGCGCCACCCGCCGCACCACCGAACAGAACACGTCGCCCTCGTTCCACTGGGCGCCGGCGAGCTCGGCGGCCATCGACCCGTAGCCGCGCAACACCACCTGAAGCCCGTTGACCCGTTCGCAGCTGCGCGTGTTCATCTTGTGTGGCATCGCCGAGGAGCCCACCTGCCCAGGCTGGAAACCCTCGGTGACCAGCTCGTGGCCGGCCATCAGCCGGATCGTGTGGGCCAGCGACGACGGTGCGGCGCCGAGCTGCACCAGCGACGACACCACGTCATGGTCGAGCGAGCGCGGATAGATCTGACCGACCGAGGTCAGCGAGCGGGCGAATCCGAGATGATCGGCCACGCGCGCCTCGAGGTCGGCGAGTTTGGTGGCGTCGCCGCCGAGCAGGTCGAGCATGTCCTGGCTGGTGCCCATCGGCCCCTTGATGCCCCGCAGTGGATAGCGCTCGATGAGTTCGGACACCCGGGTCAGCGCGACCATGAGTTCGTCGGCCGCCGACGCGAAGCGCTTGCCCAGCGTGGTGGCCTGCGCGGCGACGTTGTGGCTGCGGCCGGCCATCACCAGCGACGAATACTGCGCGGCGCGTTCGGTGAGCCGGGCCAGCACGGCGATGCCGTGCGCGTACACGTGGCGCAGCGACTCCAGGATCTGGAGTTGTTCGACGTTCTCGGTGAGATCGCGGCTGGTCATGCCCTTGTGGATCTGCTCGTGACCGGCGAGCGCGTTGAACTCCTCGATCCGAGCCTTCACGTCGTGGCGGGTGATGCGTTCACGCTCGGCGATCGACGCGAGGTCGATCCGGTCGATCACCGCCTCGTAGTCGGCGATGGCACCGTCGGGCACGTCGATCCCGAGGTCGCGCTGCGCCTTGAGGACCGCGAGCCACAAGCGTCGTTCCAGCGCGATCTTGTTGGTCGCCGACCAGATCCCGGCGAGGTCCGCGGACGCGTAGCGACTGGCCAGGACATTGGAGATGGCGGGTTTGGACACCTCACCAGTCTAAGGGCGCCACTCAGAGCGCGAAGCAGGTGCCGCCGGACCCGTACCCCTGGTGGACGCGGGCGACGATCACCGCCGAACGCACCCCGTTCTGCTCGGTGTAGAGCAGCCGGTTCCCCTGACGTTGCGGAATCCACCGGACGGTTGCCTGCCCCCACTGCGGTTGCGTGCGCGCGATCAGGTGGGGGGCATACCCCTGCCGGGTCTCCCAAAACGTCACGGTGCCACGGGAATTGACGAGCTGGGTGAGCCAGTAGGTGCATCCGGTCCCGTAGACGACCGACGAGAACGGCACCCCGGGGTCCACCCGACCGGTCGGCGCGGCGGTGGCCGGACCCGCGGTCGGTGCCCCCACCGCCATCGCGACCCCGACGCCCAGCGCCAGCGCGGCCAGCGCCGCCCGTCTCCCGACCCCGAACCCGAAGTACCGCCCTGCCACCACGTGTCCCCCGCCTAGACGCCGACGCCCATGCGTGGGGCCAGCACGTCGACCACCTCCGACAGCGCGTCGCGCGCCGCCCGCACCGGCGTCGCCCCACGGCCCAGCGATCCCACCACGGCCCCGTCCTCCACCGCGATGAGGTCGCCGATCCGCGCGGGCCGCGCCTCGCGCCCGGACTTCTCCAGGACCTCCGCGTGCACCGCGGTCAGCACCTCGTGCCGGGCCATCACCACGTCGTGCAACCGCGGGTAACGCGCCGCGATGGCGATCATCTCGTACCGGGCGGCGAGTTCCTGCAGGGTCGTGTCGGCGCCGACGAAGACCCCGGACAGGGTGTCGGCGGTCGCGTGATGGCCGCGGCGGCGGCGGGTGACCGCCGCGCCGCGCTCGACGATCGCGCGCTCGTTGTTGCGCGACACATGGCCGGCCGCCTCCGCCATCAGGTCCTCCAAAGACCCGAAATAGTAGGTGGTGGACGCCAGCGGCAGCGACGCACGGTCGGCGACGGCGCGGTGACGAACGGCGTCGAAACCACCCTCGAGCAGCAACGCACCGGCGGCCTCGATGAGTCGAGACCGCCGGCGCTCACCTTTCGGTGTCGTGGCCGCCGTCATGGTTCACATGCTGCCAACTCAGGTCGGCGCTCGGGTTGCGTTTCGCGGATCCGCTCATCCCGCAACCCGTCGACGCAGAGCGACACCAGCTTGTCATCAGATACCCCCTGGGGTATGTTGGCGATCAATCCCGACACCCCACCCCGTATGAGGAGTTGACGTGACCGCCATCCCCACGGAGCAGGACACCCCTGACGCCGCACCCACCCCGCCGGACCCCGAACGTCGCGTCGGCCCACTCGGACGCACCGGCGGGTGGGTGGCCGCACACCGCCGCTGGGTGTTCGCCGCGTGGGCCCTGCTGATCATCGGACTGGGCGCGGCCGCGCCGTCGGTGTTCAACTCCCTCGCCGGCGCCGGTTGGCAGGCCAACGGGTCGGAGTCGGTGGCCGTGCGCGAACTCGCGCAGCAGCACTTCGGCGGAAACTCGTCGGCGGCGGTGCAGGTGGTGATCCACTCCGACAACGGACCGATCACGGACCCACAGGCCCAGCAGGTGATCGCCGAGGTCACCGACATCGCCCGCGCCGATTCGCGGTTCGCCGACGTGATCCCGCCGCAGCCCGGCATGACGATCAGCCGTGACGGCCGCACCGGCATCGTCATCATCGGGGCAAACGCGAACACCGACGAGATGGTCAGGGCCGTCGACGATCACAAAGAAGCACTGACTGCGTTGTCGGGCAACGGAATCCATGTCTACCCGACCGGATCGTCGGCGCTGTGGAGTGACTTCAACAAGGCCAACCACGACGCCATGCTCAAGGCGGAGATGTTCTCCTGGCCGGTGACGCTGGCCATCATGGTGATCGCGTTCGGTTCGCTTGTCGCCGCGGGTCTTCCGCTGCTGCTGACGATCGCGGGCCTCGTCGCCTCGGCCGGCGGTCTGGTGCTGCTCAACGCGGTCACCCCGATCTCGGTGTGGGCGATGAACTTCGCGATGATGTTCGCGCTGGCCCTCGGCATCGACTACGCACTGTTCATGGTGTCGCGTTTCCGCGCGGCGATGATCCTGCACGACAATCCCCGCCACGCCGTGGTCGAGACGATGGAGACCGCGGGTAAGGCCGTGTTGCTGTCGGGATTGACTGTGCTGGTGAGTCTCTCGGCGGTGTTGCTGGTGCCCGCACCGGCGGTGCGGACGATGGCGGTGGGCATCATGCTGGCGGTGGTGTTCGTGCTGCTGGCCACCATGACGTTGCTGCCCGCGGTGCTCGCCGCACTCGGACCCAAGGTGAATGCCGGATCGCTGCCGTGGGCGAAGTCCCAGCAGCATCACTCGCCGCTGTTCGAGAAGTGGGGGCACCTGCTGCATCGGCATCCCTGGCCGTTCGCCGTGGTCTCGGTGGCGATCCTGATCTTGCTGGCACTTCCGGTCCTCGGGCTCAAGGTGGCGATGCCGTCGATCAACGTGGTGCCGAATGACGCCCCCGTGCGTCAGGGCTACGAGGTGGTGGCCACGCAGATGGGCGCCGGCGCACCCGGGGCACTGCAGATCGTGGTTCCGCAGGCCGATGCCGCGGCCACCGCCGCGGCCGCAGCCAGCACCCCGGGCATCGCCATGGTGACGCCCCCGCAGTCCGCCACCGACGGCTCCGGTTATGTGATGCTGCAGGCGATTCCGTCGGTCGACCCGTCCGACTCGCAGATGAACCAGATCCTGGACACGCTGCGTGAGCGGCTACCCGCACAGGCGTTGGTCGGCGGCGCTCCCGCCGAGAACATCGACCTGCAGGCCGCACTGGATCACTGGTTCCCGATCATCGTCGCGGTGATCCTGTCCCTCGGCTTCCTGCTGCTGCTCGTGGCACTGCGGGCACCGCTCATCGCGTTGCTCGGCACGCTGGTCAGCCTGTTGTCGACGGCGGCCGCCTTCGGTGTGGCGAAGCTGATCTTCCAGGACGGTCACGGCGCCGGACTGCTCGGCTTCACCCCGCAGGGCTTCCTCGACGGATGGGGGCCGGTGTTCTTCTTCGCCATGATCTTCGCCATCGCGATGGACTACACGGTGTTCCTGCTGGCCACCGCCAAGGAGCATTACGAGCACTCCGACGACCCGATGACCGCACAGATCAACGGCATCGCCTACAGCGGGCGCATCATCTTCGCGGCCGCGGCGGTGATGGTCGCGGTGTTCTTCACCTTCGCCCTGGCACAGCCGCTGCCGCCGAAGGAGATGGGCATCATCCTCGGTGTGGCGGTGCTGCTCGACGCCATGCTCATCCGGCTCGTGCTGCTCCCGGTGCTGCTCCGGATCACCGGCCGCGGCGCGTGGTGGACCCCGCGCTGGCTCGACCGAATCCTGCCGTCGATCTCGTTCAGCCACTGAGTTCGGTGGTCGTCGGAATACCCGGTGGGGGATACAGTGTAAGAGCGGGTACTCAATCCCGCGTCGGAAGAACAGAGAGAAGTAGTCATGGTCGGCGACGAAGAATCCATCACCGTTGTGCTCAACCGGCTGCGCCGTGCGCACGGCCAGCTGGCCGGAGTGATCTCGATGATCGAGCAGGGACGCGAGTGCAAGGACGTGGTGACACAGCTCGCCGCGGTGTCCCGTGCGCTCGATCGTGCCGGCTTCAAGATCGTCGCCACCGGCCTACGCGAATGCATGACCGGCGACCAGGCCACCCGTGAGCCCATGAACGAGGAACAACTCGAGAAACTGTTCCTCGCACTCGCCTGACCGGCGCAACGAGAGGACAGCAATGCAACTCGGCTACAGCACCACGCTGCACATCGACTTCGACGAGGCGGTGGAACGTACCAAGGCCGCCCTCGCCGAACAGGGATTCGGCGTACTCACCGAGATCGACGTCGCAGCGACGCTCAAGAAGAAGCTCGACGAGGACGTGGAGCGCTATCTGATTCTCGGCGCCTGCAATCCGGCGCTGGCACATCGTGCGCTCGGCACCAACCGTCAGATCGGGTTGCTCCTGCCGTGCAACGTGGTGGTCCGCGAGGACGTCGATGCACCGGGAACGGTGATCGTCGAGGCGATGAACCCCGACATCATGGTGCGGGTCACCGACTCCCCCGGGCTGCCCGAGGTGGCCGCCGACGCCACCACCAAGCTCAAGGCCGCGATCGCCACGCTCGACGCCGGGGTTCCTGCCTGAGTCCCCGACCATCCGCGACGCGTCTGCGGCGTGTGACGTACACGTCGTGGGTGATCGGCGGGCGTACCCAGTAACCTGTTGAGGCGATGAGCACCGACCGCCCCATCCCCCAGCATCATTCACCCGGCCCCGATGTGGGCCGGGTGAATCGTCGTTCGCTGCTGATCTCCGGCGCCGGCGTCGCCGCCCTCGGCGCACTGGCCGGGTGTTCCCGCTCGGACGCGATGACCGTCGACAAGCGCCGGGCCGAACCGCGCGGCGCCGACGACGAGCTCCCCTCGGAAACCTCACCCGCCCCCATCGCGCGTGGTCCGGCGCTGGTGACCGGAAGTTTCGTGTCGGCCAAGATGGGTGGTCGGCTCACCCGGTGGGCGGTGGCCAGACCGGACAATGTGAGTGGTCGGCTCCCCGTGGTGGTGGTGCTGCACGCACTCAACACCGACGAGAGGGCGATCTTCACCGACAAGCTCGCCATCCAGAACGTGCTGCAGTCCTACGTCGACGCGGGCAACCCGCCGTTTGCGATCGCCGCCGTCGACGGTGCCCGCAACTACTGGCACCCCCGCGTCGACGGCACCGACGGCGCGGCGATGGTCCTCGACGAGTTCCTGCCGATGCTGGCGGGCAACACCCAGCTCGATCTGTCCACCGAACGGATCGGGCTGTTCGGCTGGTCGATGGGCGGCTACGGGGCGTTGCGCCTCGCCGCGCTGCTCGGCTCGCCGCGGGTGGCCGCCGTCACGGTCAGTTCGCCCGCGCTATGGGCCGACCCGCGCAACTATCCGCCGCGCGCGTTCGACAGCTTCGAGGACTACCAGCAGAATTCGCTGTTCGGCCAGCAGGCCGCCTTCGCGAAGATCCCGCTGCTGATCAGCATCGGATCGAGCGATCAGTTCTTCACCTACACGCGGCAATGGGCGGCGGGATTGCATCCGCCCGCCGCGTTCGGCACCGCCGCCGGCGGGCACACCAACCGGTACTGGCGCTCGGTGCTGCCCGATCAGGTGGAGTTCCTCGGCCGCGAACTGGCCCGCTAGGTCATCCCGCGAGCCGGCTCGCCAGGTCATCCCGCGAGCCGGCTCGCCAGGTCATCCCGCGAGCCGGCTCGCCAGGTCATCACAGCCGGGCCGGTCATCACAGCCGGGCCGGTCAGATGTGGATGCGCCCCTCGAGCGCGGCCTTGCCGATGTCGGTGCGGTAGTGCGAACCGGGGAGCTTGATGCCGGCGATCCGCTCGTAGGCCTGCGCCCGGGCTTCGGCGAGGTCGGCGCCCACTCCCACCACGCCGAGGACCCGACCGCCCGAGGACACCACCGCCCCGTCGGCGTCGAGCGAGGTGCCCGCGTGCAGCACACCCTCGCCGTCGGCGCCGGTGATGACGTCGCCGGTACGTGGTGTGCCGGGATAGTTCTCCGCGGCCACCACCACCACCACGGCCGAACCGTCGACCCATTCCAGCGGCGGCAGGCCGGCCAGGGTGCCCGTCGCGGTGGCGTTGAGTGCTTGTCCCAGTGGGGATTTCAGCAGCGCGAGCACCGCTTGGGTTTCCGGGTCGCCGAAGCGGCAGTTGAACTCGACCACGGCGGGGCCGTCGGCGCCGATGGCCAGCCCGGCGTAGAGCAGTCCGGAGAACGGTGTCCCGCGGCGCACGAGTTCGGCGGCCACCGGCGTCACGACGTCGTCGACGATCTGCCGGGTCACCTCGTCGGGCAGCCACGGCAACGGGGTGTAGGCGCCCATGCCGCCGGTGTTGGGTCCGGTGTCGCCGTCACCGACACGTTTGTGGTCCTGCGCCGGGATGAGCGGCACCACGGTGTCGCCGTCCACCAGGCAGAACAACGACACCTCGGGGCCGTCGAGGAAACTCTCCAGCAGCACCGGGTGGCCCATCTCGAGGCATTCGGCGGCGTGATTGCGGGCCGCGGCGCGGTCGGCGGTCACCACCACCCCCTTGCCGGCGGCGAGTCCGTCGTCCTTGACCACCCACGTGGGGCCGAAACGGTCGAGTGCGGCGTCGAGCCGCGCCGGGTTGTCGACGATCTCGCTGTGCGCGGTGCGCACCCCGGCAGCAGCCATCACGTCCTTGGCGAAAGCCTTGGACCCTTCGATCCGCGCAGCCTGCGCGCTGGGACCGAAGGTGGCGAATCCGGAGTCGCGCAACGCATCTGCGACACCGAGCACCAGCGGCACCTCGGGTCCGATCACGACCAGGTCGGCGGCGATCTCCCGCGCCAGGGAGACCACCGAATCCGCCGACGTCGCGTCGACCCGGTGGTTGGTCGCGACCGACGCGGTACCGGCATTGCCCGGCGCCACGTGCAGATCGGTGACCGATGGGTCGCGGGACAATGCGATGAGCAGGGCGTGCTCGCGGCCGCCCGAACCGATGACTAGTACGCGCACGCCCATGACTCTAGCCACCCCACGCAGTCGACACCGAGCGCGTGGCCATCACCCGACGCGGATGTCCACCCCGATGCCCGACAGGGCCCGCGCGCGCCGGTGCACGCCCACCAACTCGTCGACGACCACGACGAACAGCGGCGCCACCGCCACCACCACCACGGCGACGGCCGGCGAGACACCGGCCGAGGCGAGCGCGATCCCGGCTGTCAGGAACGCGATGACCCCGATCCCGGTGACGATGGTGAGGGGATCGAACGGCAGCAGGTAGTCGTACATCACGAGCATGGACAGGCAGTAGATGCCCAGCGGGACGGCCACGCAGGCCACCACGGCCCCGGCGCCGATGGACGCCTCGTGTTCGCTCCACAGCGCCGCCACCTCGAGTCCCCCACCGGTGGCCGCGGCCGACATGAACACGATGGTGTGTCCGTACCCCCACGGAAAGCACTTGTTGCGGTGCGCATGCAGGGCGTCGCCCACCGGCACGGTGAAGTAGATCCACCACATGGCAAACGTGACGACCATTGCCGATACCCCGAACACACCCGCGTCGAGCGTCCAGCCGTCGTGGTCGACCACCGCCTGCAGCACGGCGACGGTGCCCACCACTCCCTCGCCGAGGGTGACGATGGTCAGCAGCGAATAGCGTTCGGCGATGTGGTGGGGGTGCCACGGCGTGGGCCGCACCCTGGTCTCGGCGATCACAGGACCGAGGAGCTCGACAAACGCGCAGACGGCAATGGCGATGAACGTGGGCCACAAGGCGAGGTCGACGATGGCGGTGATCACCCACATCACCTGGGCCACGATGATCGCGGCCGCGTACGTGAGGCACGTCTTGCGGCACTCGGGACTCTGGTACGCGGCTCTCAGCCACTGGGTCAGGAGACCGACGCGCATCACCACGTAACCGGTGACCACGACGCGGATGTCGACGTGCTCGTTGTGGTCGATCGAGGTGAAGACCGGGGACACGCCCAGCGCGAGGATCGCGACGCCGATCATCTGCACCAGCACCACGCCGCGGAAGAACCAGTCGTCGGTGTCGAACGCGGACGCGAACCAGGTGAAGTTGATCCACGCCCAGATCGCGGCGAACGTGCACAGCACGTAGCCGAGGATCGCCGTGCGGAAGTGTCCCTCGGCGAGGTAGTGCGCGAGTTGGGTGCCGGCGACCGAGAAGATCACCACGAACACGAGGTCGTAGAACAGTTCCAGGTTGGTCGCGGCCCGTCGCTGCTCGTGGGGGTCGCGGCCGATCATCCTGGTCAGCCGGTGTCCGATGGTGAGTGCCACGGTGTGACCCTAATCGGGGCAGCCTGCCCCGTCACGTCGCGCTGCGGCCTACTTCGGGTCGGTGAGGTCGTACACGGTGGCGCCGTCGACCGTCTTGGCGGTGAAGTTCTGTTCCACCCACTCGGTGATCTGTCCCGACGGCCTGCTGGTGTCCGAACCTCGGCCCCCGAAACCGCCGCCGGCGATGAAGTAGTGGATCTTCTTCTGCTCCACCAGCTTTTGGAACTGCTCGAGGGTCGGCGACGGATCGGTGCCGTTGAAGCCGCCGATCGGCATCACCGAGTAGCCGGAGTAGAGCTGGTATCCCGATGCGGTATTGGAGCCGACGGCGGCGGCCACCCAGGTGAACCGGTCGGCGTCGGTGCGCAGCAGCGTGATCATCTCCGCGCTGGGGCGCGATCCCATGAGCAGGCCGCCGCCGGGTCCGCCCATGCCGGGTCCGCCCATGCCGTACGTGCCCATGCCGCCGTCGGCACCGGTGCCGGTCGGGTTACCAGGAGCCTGTCCCGGGCCGCCGGGTGCCATGCCGCCGGGAGCCTGTCTCGGGCCGCCGGGTGCCGTGCCGCCGGGTGCCTGTCCCGGGCCACCGGGAGCTTGTCCGGGGCCGCCGGGAGCCATCCCGCCGGGAGGCATGGTTCCAGGACCCTGGCCCCAGTTCGACCGACCCATACGCATGCCGCCGCGTCCGAATCCACCCGGCCCGAATCCACCCGCGACAGCGGGGCCCGCACTGATGATCGACCCCTGCTTGGGTGTGGTGATGGTGTCGACGGTGTAGGCGAACGGTCCGGCCAGCGCGGCCAGCAGCGACGTCGCGATGGCGAGCGCACCCAGGTAGGCGCGGTGGGCCACCAGCATCACCGCACCCCCGATGATGCCGACAACGATTACCACGTACCGCAGCCACGGAACGAAATCGGGTGAGCGGTTCAGCAGCACGAATCCCCAGATCGCGGCGATCCACACCGCGGCGGCCAGCACGCATCGCACCCAGATCGTGGTGCGGGCACGCCACGCCACCGCTGCCCCACCGGCCAGCACCGCGGCCACCGCCGGCGCCAGGGCCGCGGTGTAGTAGCTGTGGAAGATGCCCGCCATGAAGCTGAACACACCCATGGTGACCAGCAGCCACAGTCCCCACACCGACAGGTAGGCGCGTCGGGTGTCGGTGCGCTTGGCGCGGCCGATGACGATGAACGCCGCCACGCCGAGCACCAGGGCCGACGGGATGAGCCATGCGATCTGCCCACCCTGCTCGGGCTGGAACATGCGCAGCCAGCCCGGCTGACCCCACATGCCGCCGCCCGGTCCGCGGCCGCCGGCTCCGGGCGGTCCGGCGAAGTCGCCTGCCGTACCGCCCGGTCCGAATGCCGCGCCGTAGCCGCGGTTCATGCCCGGTCCCACGCTGCCGGTTTCGTTGCCGTTGAGGCGTCCGAACCCGTTGTAGCCCAACGTGAGTTCGAGCACCGAATTGTGTTGCGAGCCGCCGATCCACGGTCGCGACGACGCCGGCCACAATTCCACCGTGAGCAGCCACCAGCCGGCGCTGACGATCATCGCGCCCAGCGCGGCGAAGCAGCCACCGAGCCGCCGGAGCCAGGTGCCGGGACCGAAGGCGAAGTAGGTGAGCGCGAGCGCGGGGACGATCAGCATCACCTGCAGTTGCTTGGTGAGGAAACCGAATCCGACGAAGACACCGGTGAGGATCATCCAGCGCAACCGGCCGTCCTCGACCGCCTTCAGACACGCCCACACCGCGGCGATCATCAGCAGGATCAGCAGCGCCTCGGGATTGTTGAACCGGAACATCAGCGCCGCGACCGGTGTGATCGCCAGCGTGGCGCCGGCGAGAATTCCCGCCCAGTGTCCGAGGTACTTGCGGGTGATCCAGTACAGCAGCGCCACCGATGCCACGCCCATGAGCGCGTTGGGCACCAGGATCGCCCACGAATTGAGACCGAAGATGCGCACCGAGATCGCCGGAATCCACAGGGACGCAGGCGGTTTGTCGACGGTGATGGAGTTGGCCATGTCGCTGGACCCGAAGAACCATGCCTTCCACGACTGCGAACCGGCCTGGATCGCGGCGGAGTAGAAGGAGTTGGCGAACCCGTTGCTCGACAGGTTCCAGAGGTAGATGACCGTCGTCCCGATGAGCAGCGCGGCCAGGGACAGCGATTCCCACAGCCGTGCGCGGGTGGAGGTGCTCGGTGCGTCGACAGCGGCACGGCCCCGGTGATCCGGGGCCGTCGTCGAATCTGCGGTCGTTGTCATCGTCTCGATTCTCGTCGTTGGGAGCGTAGGCGTGTGGGGGCGCGGGGTCACCCGGCGGTGCGGGCCTTCAGGTGAGCGCGAAACACCCAGCGCAGCCCGACGAAGCGGGTGGCGGTGGCCACCAGGTTGGCGATCACCAGCACCGCGAGTTCGACGTGCTTGGACGCGGCGGGCGCGAAGGAGTGCAACGCGACCAGCGAACCGGCGGTCACGGCCCACCCGAAGAGGAACACCCCGAGGCCGAAGAACTGGTGTTTGAGTGCGTCCTCGCGGCCCTGGACCCCGAAGCTGAAGCGGCGGTTGGCCGCGGTGTTGAGAATCGCGGTGATCGCCAGGGCGACGAAGTTCGAGACCTGGGCGCCGAGAATCGAGTGCAGCAGCAGGTAGAGCACCGCGTAGGCGACGGTCGAGGCCACCCCGACCACGCAGAAGCGGGCCAGTTGGCCGACCATTCCGTGGGGGACTCCCGCGATGGCGGGGCCGGGGGCACGCTCGCGTCCGACGGTGGCCCGTAGTTGCGCGATCGGGAGGCGGCCGGTGGCCAGCGCGTAGCCCACCCGCGCGCACCCCTTCAGGTCGGCCAGCGCGGTGGACACGATGTCGACGGTGCTGCCGGGGTCGTCGGTCCAGTCGACGGGCACCTCGGCGATGCGCAGTCCGATCCGTTCGCCGATCACGAGCAACTCGGTGTCGAAGAACCAGCCGGTGTCGCTCACGTAGGGCAGCACCTGCCGGGCGATGTCGGCGCGCACGGCCTTGAAGCCGCACTGGGCGTCGGAGAACCTCGCCCGCATCGTGGTGCGCAGGATGAGGTTGTAGCTGCGCGAGATGAATTCACGCTTGGGGCCGCGCACCACCCGCGACGACCGCGCCAGCCGCGTGCCGATGGCGATGTCGGAGTGGCCGGACTCCAGTGGCGCGATCAGCGGCAGCAACGCGTTGAGGTCGGTGGAGAGGTCGACGTCGCAGTAGGCGACGATCTGCGCGTCGCTGCGAGTCCAGACCGCCTTGAGCGCCCGGCCGCGGCCCTTCTCGTCGAGGTGCATCACGCGGATGCCGCCGAGTTCGCCCGCGAGTTCGGCGGCGATCGCGACGGTGTTGTCGGTGCTCGCGTTGTCGGCGACGGTGATCCGCGCGGTGAACGGTACGTCGGCGGTGAGGTGAGCGTGCAGTCGCTGCAGGCAGCGGGTGATGTCGGCCTCTTCGTTGTAGACGGGCACGACGATGTCGAGGACGGGCACGGCCACCGAGGTGTCGGCGACGGTCGTCACTGCGGCCGCGGCCTGCGGGAGGGCGTCTGTGGTCATGTCATCAAGAATCGGTGCGCAAACTTCATCCACTCTGCGCCGAACCTGCCAGTTGGCTGTGAGCGTCGAGCGTGCCCAGATCCCCGTCGAGCGTGCCCACATCCGGCTGTCTCCTCGCTCCCGCGCACCTGTTTCCTTCCCGCGTCGCAAATTACCTACGCGGGAAGGAAATGGAGACGCGGGAAGCTGCAGGATCAGGCGCTGTCAGCGGGGGTCGCTAGATTTGCGGACATGACCAGCGCCCCCACCCTCTCCGATGCCGACCGCGCAGTCGCCGAGGGGGTGATCAGCAGCCTCGCCGGTGACGGCGCCCGGTTGCGCGACGACCAGCTCTCTGCGGTGGTCGGGTTGCTCGGAGCGAGCGGGCCACGTGTGCCCGGCGCCGGGAGCGAAGCGAGCGGGCCACGTGTGCCCGGCGCCGGGAGCGAAGCGAGCGGGCCACGTGTGCCCGGCGCCGTGAGCGAAGCGAGCGGGCCGCGTGTACTCGTTGTGCAGGCGACGGGGTGGGGCAAGTCGGCCGTGTACTGGACCGCGACGGCGATCCTGCGGGCGCATGGCCGGGGACCGACGCTGATCGTCTCACCTCTGCTGTCACTGATGCGTGATCAGGTGGCCGCCGCCGGACGTGCCGGGCTGCGGGCGGCGACGTTGAACTCGTCCAACGTCGACGAGTGGAATTCCATCGAATCCGATTTGCGGTCCGGCAACGTCGACGTGCTGTTGGTCTCGCCGGAACGGCTGGCCAATCCGGGTTTCGGCCGCCGGGTGCTCGACGCGCTGGCCGGCAATCTGGGGTTGCTGGTGATCGACGAGGCGCACGCCATCTCCGACTGGGGTCATGATTTCCGGCCCGACTATCGCCGTGTCGCCGACGTATTGCGGTCGCTGAATCCCGACACCCCGGTGTTGGCGACCACGGCCACCGCGAACAGCCGGGTGACCGACGACGTGGCCACCCAACTCGGCTCGCACACGCTGGTGCTGCGCGGTCCACTCGCCCGCAAGTCGTTGCATCTCAACGTGATCGATGGACTCTCACCCATCGATCGATACGCCTGGGTGGCGCAATACCTGCCGGAACTGCCCGGCTCGGGCATCGTCTACGTGCTGACCGTCGCCGATGCGGACCGTCTCGTCGACGCGATTCGCGCGGTGCACGGCGACGCCGTCCCGGTCGCCGCCTACACCGGCCAACTCGACGCCGACCGCCGCCACCAACTCGAGGACGCACTTCTGCGCAACGAGGTCAAGGCACTGGTCGCGACGTCGGCGCTGGGGATGGGCTACGACAAACCCGACCTCGGATTTGTCGTCCACGTCGGGTCGCCGCCGTCGCCGGTGTCGTATTACCAGCAGGTCGGTCGCGCCGGGCGAGCGCTCGACGATGCGGTGGTGGTGTTGCTCGCCGCGGCCGGTGACAACTCGGTGTGGGAGTACTTCGCCACCGCGACCATCCCCGAGCCCGAGCGGATGCGGACTCTGCTCGATGCACTCGGCGCCGCGGACGCACCGATGTCGGTACCCGCGTTGGAGGCCGGGACGGGAATGCGTCGTGGACGCATCGAGCTGATGCTCAAACAACTCGCCGTCGACGGCGCCACCGAGCGCGGACCGGACGGATGGTCGGCGACGGGGACGCCGTGGGTATACGACGCCGACCACTACGACGGCGTGCTGGCGGTGCGTCGTCGGGAAGCCGACATCATGCGGTCCTACATCGCCGGCCGCCGCTGCCTGATGCAGTTGCTCACCGAATCTCTCGACGATGCACAGTCGGAGCCGTGCGGCCGGTGTTCGGTCTGTCGCGGCGCTCTCACCCCTCCGCTGAACGCCGCGGTCGACCCGGCAACGGTCCGGACGATCACGGGTTCGCTGCGTCGATCGGCGCAGACCCTGGAACCCCGCAAGATGTGGCCGGGTGGTGACTTCGGCCGTCGCGGTCGCATTCCGGCGGATCTCGCGGCCGCCGAAGGCCGGGTACTGGCCCACGCCGATGCGCCGGAGTGGTCGGATCTGCTGACCGCTGCCCGTGACCACGACACGCAGGCGCTCGCCGATCTCGGCGACGCCGCGGTGGCGACGTTGTCGGCGTGGGTTCGTTCCACCGGGGTTCGGCCCGACCTGATCCTCTCGTTGCGCCTGACCGGAACCGGACTGGCCGACGACCTCGCCGAACACCTGCGGGTCGTCGGACGTCGCCCTGGCGGCGCGCTGCCCGTTCGTCAGGGCGACCCGCCCGGTCGTGATGCGCCGGGTGCCGTGGAGGCCGGCTACTGGCGTGACCATCTCGGTGATCCGCCTCCGGAGGTGTCGGGTCAGGCGGTGTTGCTGGTGGTCGACGAAACGCGGAGCGGCTGGCCGATCACCCTGGCCGCGGCGGCGTTGCGTGAGGCGGGTGCGTCAGCGGTGTTGCCGCTGCTGATCCATCGCACCGTGTGAACCGCGCGAATCCGGGCACGCTCGACCCGAAAGTGGGCACGCTCGACGTCAGTCGGCGACGTACTCCCCGTATCCGGTGGCGCGCAGGGCGGCACGGATCTTCTTCGCGTCGGCGTCGAGTTCCTCGGCCGAGATGTCCCTGCGGGCCTTGCTGAGGTCGTAGGTCTCCATGCTCACTGCCGGGAACACGTGGATGTGCACGTGCGGAACCTCGAAACCGGCGATCAACATGCCGATGCGGGGCGCCCCGAGCCCCTCCTTGATCGCGCGTCCCACCTTCTGTGCGACGTCGGCGAGATGGGTGAACGACGCGGTGTCCATCTGCTCCCAGTGGTCGACCTCTTTACGCGGTACCACCAGCACGTGCCCCGGGGTGACCGGCTCGATGGTCAGAAAGGACACGCACTGACCGTCCTTCCAGACAAAACGACCGGGGAGTTCTCCATTGATGACTTTGGTGAATACCGACGACATACCAACAGTCTAGGTCGATTCGACGCCCGATGACCGTAGTTGTCGAGCGTCCGTTCCCGTGTTGGCCGTGGATCTGTCGGGAGCCCGTGACATTCTTTCCTCGTGAGTCGACAAGAGTTCACCGGCGACGGGCCGGAGTCGCCACGTGGCGGGCATCCGGTCGGTTCCGCGGCGGTGGTGGCGCGCGCCCAGCGGTTCCCGCGGCTGCGCTACATGGGCTCCAAGTATCGCCTGCTCCCCCACCTCGAGCGCACCTTCGCCGAGATCGGCGGCAGCACCGCGGTGGACGCGTTCTCCGGGTCCGGCGTCGTCTCCTACCTGCTCAAGGCACAGGGATTCGCGGTCACCACCAACGACTTCCTGACCTTCCCGCACATCATCACCCGCGCGACGGTCGCCAACTCGTCGGTGCGCCTCGAACCCGACCTCGTCGACGAGATCTGCGGCCCACCCGCCGACGACCGTGACTTCATCGCCCGCACCTTCGACGGCCTCTACTTCTCCGCCGACGACCGCGCCTTTCTGGATTCCGCGTGGTCGCACATCGACCGTTTGCGCGGCTACCGGCGCGACCTCGCCATCTCGGCGCTGGTGTTGTCGGCGGCCCGCAAGCAGCCGCGCGGTGTATTCACCTTCACCGACTCCTCGCGTTACGCCGACGGCCGCCGCGACCTGCGGATGTCGCTGCGCGACCACTTCCGGCTGCGCTCGGCCCACGAGTACAACGCGACGGTGTTCAGCAATGGCCGGCGGCATCGCAGCATCTGCGGCGACGTTTTCGACATCGACCTCGACACCACAGCACCCGACCTGGTGTATCTCGACCCGCCGTACGCCCCGCCGACCGACGACAACGACTACATCAAGCGCTATCACTTCCTGGAGGGTCTCTCCGTCTACTGGGAGGGGATGAGCATCATGGAGAACACGAAGACCAAGAAGCTGCCCAAGCGGTTCACTCCCTTCGCCTACAAACGCACCATCGACGACGCCTTGCTGCGCACCTTCGAGCACTTCGAGTCCGCGGGTGCGATCGTGCTCTCCTACTCGTCGAACGCGTTACCCGGGCACGACCGGATCGTCGATCTGCTCGGCAAGGTCAAGCCGTCGGTGGAGGTGATCGCGATCGATCACAAGTACAGCTTCGGTACGCACGCGGCCGCCACCCGCCGGGACGTGAGCGAGTTCCTGTTCATCGGCCGGGACTGAGCGACAACAGGATTCACCCATGATGCAGGATTGGTCCCGATGAGTGACGCCGGCGAGTTCGACGACTACCTCTTGTCGCTGGGTCGGCTGACCGCGCACGTGGACCCGACGGCATCGACGCCCGAGGCGGAGCGGATCGTCGACGCCGTCGACTCACTCTCCGAAGTGCTCGACACCGACCTGACCGGTCTGGCGGTGTGGGCGCGCGATCACGCCGACGAGGACACCATTCTGCGATTGGCGGTGGGACTGTCCCAGGAGAAGATGCGCAACAACCTGCGCCACGAGTTCGGTACATCGTCGTGGCAGAAGGTGGCGCGCAGCGCCCCGTACGACCTCGTCGACTGGATGGACCGAGAATTCGATCTGGTTCGGATGCTCCGCGCGCAGATGGCCCGCACCTACACCTTCGCCGATATTCTCGTCGCCCGGTCGGGTACGCGGGCCACGGCCACCCGCGCGGGAGCTTCCGGGCGGCACATCGAAGACGAGATCGAGTCCATCGCAAGGGATTTGAATCTGCCGTACGTGACTCGCTCTCGCTTCACCGGCCGCGGCGGCCGGGACGCACCCGCCGACCTCATCGTCGGACGCGAGGGTGCGGCCGACATCGTGGTGGCCGCGAAGGGGTTCGACTCCACCGGCAGCAAACTCACCGACGCGGTCCGCGAGATCGAGGAAATGGCCGAGGTACGTCTGCCCAAGCAACTCGTGTTGGCGGTGATCGACGGAATCGGTTGGAAATCGCGGCAATCCGACCTCCGTCGCATCCATCAGCTCTGGGCCGACAAGCAGATCGACGGGATGTACACGCTGGTCACGCTGGACGCGTTCCGCGCCGACGTCGAGGAGTTCGCCCGGCTGCGCAAGCTGATCTGACGTCAGGGGCGGCAGCGAGCGGACCCGGGCACGCTCAACGGGATTCTGGGCACGCTCGACCCGGAAGTGGGCACGCTCAACGGGATTCTGGGCACGCTCGACCCGGAAGTGGGCACGCTCAACGGGATTCTGGGCACGCTCGACCCGGAAGTGGGCACGCTCA
>NZ_JBSFQF010000011.1:0-23092 GCF_053588575.1 Gordonia sp. NPDC003429 | reverse complement strand
AATCCGGGAGGCGGGGCAGCCGCAGCCAGAACGCGGCGCCCTGGCCGGGCACGGATTCCACACCCACGCGCCCGCCGTGGGCGTGGACCAGCGCCGCGACGATCGACAACCCGAGTCCGCTGCCCCCGCCCTCACCGCGGTAGCGGGAGCTGTCGCCCCGGTAGAAGCGCTCGAAGACGTGCTCGGCGTCATGCGCGGCGAGCCCCTGGCCGGTGTCGCTGACCGCCACCACCACGTCGTCGGCACCGTGCTCCTGGTCGACGCCCACCCACACCGTGATCGACGCGTCGGCCGGTGTGTGTACCACCGCGTTGGTCACCAGATTGCGGATCACCTGCACCAGCCGCGCCGAATCGCCGCGCACCATCGGCGGCTGATCCGACTCGCCGACCTCGATCCGGATGCTGCGTTCGGGTGCCGCGACGCGCGCCGACTGCACCACGTCGGCGGCCAGCGCCAGCATGTCGACGGGCTCGGAGTTCAGCGGGCGCTGCGCGTCGAGGCGCGCGAGCACCAGCAGATCCTCCACCAGCACGTTCATCCGCCCGGCCTCGTCGTCGATACGACGCATCGCATCGGACGGATCGGACACCGCACCGCGGCGATACAACTCGGCGAACCCCTTGATCGAGGTCAGCGGTGTCCGCAACTCGTGCCCGGCGTCGGCGATGAACCGCCGCATCTTCTCCTCCGACGCCCGCGCCTGCTCCTCCGACGCACGGGCCTGCTGCTCGGAGGCCGCGGTCGCGGAGAACGCGTGCTGGATCTGGCCGAGCATCGTGTTGAGCGATTCCGACAGACTGCCCACCTCGGTGTTCGGCGCCGCCGGAGGAACTCTCATGTTCAGATTGCCCGCGGCGATGGCGTGCGCGGTTTCCTCCACCCGGCGCAGCGATCGCAGGCTCGATCGGACGAGCAGATAGCTGAGGATGCCGATCACCACCACCACGGCCAGCCCGATGCCCAGTTGCAGCCACATCAATCGCGACAGGGTCTTGTCGACGTCGGTGAGCGGGATGGCGACCACCACCTGGCCGTCGGGGTTGGTCTGTTTGATCAGCCTCCAGCGGGGACCGTCACCGTCGGCGGAGTCCACCGTCACCGGGCCGTAGTCACCGGCGGGCAGTCCGGTGATCGCGGGCGCGTCGTCGAAGTCGTTGCTGGACAGTACCTCTCCGTTGTCCAGCGTGGTGTGGACGAAGTACGGCGACGGCGGGCGTCGCGGCCCGGGTGGCGGGCCGGGGCTGTCGTTGATCCGTACCCGCGGTTTGGCCCACGTGTCCACCGCGTTGATCAGCCCGGTGTCGGTGCGCGACATCAGGTCGCTCTTCATCGCCGAGGTGACCGCGATCCCGGACACCAGCAGACCGATCACCACGAGCACGAGCGTCAACGCGACGAGCGACACCCGCAGCGGCACACCGTGTTTGTGCGGCCGGCCGACCGGTTGTGCGGTTGCCATGTCAGCCGCGCGGCTCACGCATCACATATCCGACGCCGCGCAGCGTGTGGATGAGCGGCTTCTCGCCGAAGTCGAGCTTGCGCCGCAGATAGGACACATACGATTCGACGACGTTCACCTCGCCACCGAAGTCGTAGTTCCAGACGTGGTCGAGGATGCGGGGTTTGGACAACACGGTGCCCGCGTTCACCATGAAGTAGCGCAGCAGCGTGAACTCGGTGGGCGAGAGTGACACCAGCTTGCCCGCCTTGAACACCTCATGGGTCTCGTCGTCGAGTTCGATGTCGGCGAAGGTGATCCGCGAAGACGACTTGGCGTTCTCGTCGAAACCGCTGCGCCGCAGCAGCACCTGCAGACGCGCCACCACCTCTTCGAGACTGAACGGTTTGGTGACGTAGTCGTCGCCGCCGATGGTGAGTCCGTTGATCTTGTCCTCGACGGAGTCGCGTGCGGACAGGAACAGTGCGGGCGCGGTGACCCCGTCGGCACGCAGCCGGCGCAACAGGCCGAAGCCGTCCATGCCGGGCATCATCACGTCGAGGATGAGGAGGTCGGGCTTGTCCGACCGGCAGCGGTCGATGGCTTCGGGCCCGTTCGCCGCGACCTCGACCTGATAGCCCTGGAACTTCAGCGACACCGAGAGCAGCTCCCGGATGTTGACCTCGTCGTCGACGACGAGGACGCGCGGACCGTGCGCGGGCGCCCCACCCGCCGTTTGTGTGCTCATCTGACCCATGTCGTTCACAGCTACCACCATCACCGACCAGTCTGCCACGGATCTGGAGAGCCACTGACAACTTGCTGTGAGTGCTGACCTGCACGAACAGTTGTCCGATGCGGCCGCGCCGCGGAAGTCATCGGCGCATGAACGGTGACGGAAAAGCGGGTTTGGGGTTGACCTCACCGAGCCAGGCGGCGAGCTCGTCGGCCCTGGCGGCCAGCGCTCGGTGTGCCGCGCGGGGCAGATCCTCCAACGCATGAACCGCCACCGACCCGTCGTCGAGCCGGTACCAGCCGCCCACGATGCGGCCGTCCCACCACGCAGTCTGCCCGCCATTGCCGTTGCGGTCGAACACGTGCGCCACGTGGTCGCCGACATAGAACGAGCGCTGTTTGTGGCCCATCGTGGTGGGGTCGAGTTCAGGAAGCAGCAGGGCCTGCGGTGCGACGGGCTCGACCTCGTCGACGTCGTCGGCGTGGACGTATCCCACCGACCCGTCGTCGAGATCCACCTCGACCACGTCGAGCTGCGCGAGTGCGGCGCGGACGGCCGCCTTCGTGCTGCCCAGCCACCACACGAGATCGGTCTCGGTGCCCGGACCGAAGGCGCGCAACCACCGGTCGATCAGATGCACGTGCCCGGTGACCGGATCCGGTGCCGTCAGCGGCTCACCGAGCCAGTGTTCGATGGCCACCCACGACGGCCGGGACAGGTGCCAGCCCGCCGCGTTGGGTCCGCGCACGATCTCGGCGGCCGCGCTCATCATGTTCAGCACCCGCGGTCCCATCGACACCTGCCCGCCCCACGGCCTGCCGGGCGAGATCATCACCCGGAGGTCGAGTTCGGGTAGTCGCTCGCGCAGCTGTGTGGAGGTCAGCGCGGCGCCGCCGGCCAATTCACGGCGCACCGCGGCCCGCGCGGTGTCGATCCAGCCATCCGGATCATCGACGTCATCGCTGCGCCGCAGATCGCGGAGCATGTTGGTGCGTTCGGACGCCGCCACCCGTGCGCTCACCGCGCCCACAGCGTCGGCCAGGATGTCGCGGGGCAACGCGAACACGGTGCGCCGCATGGCGAGATGCTTGATCAGAGAGCGCTTTTCGTAGAGCGCGGAATCCATGTCGGCGGCCACGAAACCCGGCATGCGTGCCCACGCGGAGATGTAGACCGTCGACGGTGCGGTGGCGTGCAGTCCCACCGTCGCAGCGGCGGCCTCCTCCACCGTGGCGGCACCGAATCCGTCGGCGAGACGGTGCCGGCGCATCAGTCGGGTCCGGCGCGCCGCGTCGGTGATCCGTGGGCGTACCGCACTCATCCCGGATCGGGCGCCGCGATCGCGTCGACCTCCACGAGCTGGTCGTCGTAGGGCAGCACGGTGACCCCCACCATGATCGCGACCGGCACCTGCCCGTCGAACTCGCCGACGACTGCTTCCCAGGCGACGGCGAGGTCGGCCTGCAGGTGCTCGGCGACGTAGACGGTGAGCTTGGCGATGTCGCCGAGGGTGGCGCCGCGTTCGGCGAGTACGGCGCCCAGATTCTGCAGGCACCGCCGGGTCTGGGCCACCACGTCACCGCGGGCCACCACCACACCCTCGGTGTCGAGCGGCGCTATTCCGGCGGTGAACAGCAGCGGCCCGGCGGTCACGGTGGCGCTGTACGGAAATCCGCCGTCGTGAAGGGTCGACGACCCGTGGAGAGTGATGCGCGACATCAACCGATGGTATCGGGCGCCGTGCCCTGCGGGTTTCAGAGTCAGCGAAACCCGAGCACCTGGTCGCCGTAGGTGCGTCGCAGCGGCGCGTCGAGGTCGTCGACCACCCGATCGTGCGCGTCTATCACCAGGGTCGCGCGGGTGTCGGTGGTGAACGGTGGCCACTCCAGTCCGGCGAGGCCGCCGGTGTCGAGGGCCGGATCACCGGACCGGATGAACGACGTCCAGCGCGCACGCATACGCGCCGACACCTGTTCTCCGGTGCTGCGTCCACCCAGTTTGAACATGACGTCGGCGCTCCCTTTCGGAAAGTTCCCGAACACATACGGCAACTCGGTGGCGTGGGTGGCGCCCACCCGCAGCAACCGGAACAACCTGGTGGTCTGATCGAACCGATACAGGTAGACCGGAGCCACCTCGCTGTGTCCCTCGGCCACCCACACCGTTGGCATCCGGAACGCGAGATCGCGGGACACGTCGAGGTTGATCGATTTGGGTTTGACGCCCGGATAGGCCGCCGCGATGCGTTCGGGGGTGGGAATCGACAGCTCCGGATACTCGGTGGCGATCTGATCGAACATGCTCCGGATGGCCGGTGACGTGACCGGCATCAGCGGCGACTTCATGAACTTGAAGGCGGCTGTCTCGTCGCGGTTGGTGCCGATCAGCAACGGCACCGGCAGCGACTCGTGGGCGCCGAACACGTCGATGGGATGACGCGGTACGAGATCCCCGTCGACCACCGGGGCGAACGCAATCGTCCCGGGACTCGCCTTGGGCACCCTGGCGAAAACCGCTTGCGTCGCGGCGACCAGATCGGCGACCGGCAGGTCGGCGAACGCTTCCATGGCGGTCCCGACCCCGGCGACGTCACCGAGTGCCCGCGCCACCGATGCCGCCCGGGCACGGTCGTACACCGAGGTGGCGGGGGAACTTTGCGCGATCGCCCGGTGGAACAGGCCCGACGCCGCAGGAATGGTCAGCAGCGTTGTCACGATCCCGCCGCCCGCGGACTCACCTGCCACCGTGACGTTTGCGGGATCTCCGCCGAACGCGGCGACGTTGTCCTGCACCCACTGCAGCGCCAGCAGTACATCGCTCAGCGCGACATTGGTCTCGAAGCGGGAGTCGTCACCCGACAGGGAGCCCAGGTCGGCGAAGCCGAGCGCACCGAGCCGATAGTTGAACGTCACGAACACCAGATCGCCACCGGACGCGAGTACCGTGCCGTCGAAGAGCTCCTGGCTCGACGCACCGAACACGTAGGCGCCGCCGTGCACATACACCATCACCGGGAGACCGGCGCCCCGCGCCGCGGCACCCGCGGGTGCCCAGACATTGAGGAACAGGCAATCCTCGTCCATCACGGTGTCGCGCGGCAGCGGAATCCCCGGGTTGCGGACCTGTGGGGCGACGTTTCCGAATGTCAGGGCGTCGACGGTTCCCGACCGGGGTTGCGCCGACCGCGCACGGCGCCAACGCAATTCCCCGATCGGCGCCTCGGCGTAACGGATCCCGCGCCAGACATCGACGCCGTCGCCGCGCCGACCGCGATAGGTGCCTGCCGTGCACTGGGCGACCGGAGACTGGGCGACCGGAGACTGCGTACCGGTCATCGGCGTCTGTTCATCCATCGTGCTTCACCGGTTTATCGTGCGTCACCGGTCGTGGCTTCGCACCGCGGGACACGCCGGGCGGCGCGGGATCAGCCGAGCACCGGCATCACGCTCAGGCATGGAACCGGGCGGCGGTGCGCCGGGTCGAGGGTGTTCAGGATGATCCGCACCACGCGCGGATTGGCCACCAGCCGAAGATGATCCGACCGGTCGGCGGCGCAGTCGCGCTGCAACAGCACGTTGACGGCATCCGGTCCCGCCACCAGGCCACTGTCGTAGGGATCGACGATTCCGTCGTTGTCGGTGACGATGTTGGTGTAACGCACGCCCGCGGCGTACGGGGTGCCTCCCCGCCACAGTTTTCGGATCAGGTCTGCCCCGGCATACTCCTGCTGGCACTCCGGATACGGCCACTGCGCGGCACGTCCCACCGCTGTGTACAGCGCCTTGCCCGCGTCGCAGGTGTCGTCGGCGACGTGCCCGCGCCAATACGGTGCGAGCGAGACATAGTCGTGGATCGTGGCGGCACCGCCCAGGTACTTGGCGTAGTAGTCGGGAATCACCGTGCCCGTGGAGTGGCCCACCACGTCGACCTGCCGGGCGCCCGTATGCGCCAGCACCGTACGGATGAAGCGCGCGAGTTGCTCGGCGCTGCTTTCGACGGTGGCAAGACCGCCGAGTGCCGACACCGGCCACGTCGCCCCGGCCGTCGCTCCGTAGGTGAGCGCGAACACACAGTAACCCTCATTCTTGAGCGCGGGAACAATTGTGGCCCAAGTGGTCTGACGGTTCGCGCCACTTCCGTGGACGAGCACGACAGGTCGCGGGTGTGCGCGCGACACCCTGCAGTCGGCGTCGTTGGACCCCGGCAGCGATCCACCCGGATGACTCAGTTCGGCCCTGGTGCCGTCCCAGAAGTCGTAGCTCACCGGCAAGGGTGCCGCCCGCACCGACCCGGGCGTCAGCATCGTCGCCGGTATCACCACCGCGAGCACCGCCACCGCGGCGGCCGCCACGCGCATCGCCCTCCACATACCGTGAGAGTAGATGTCAGCGGTAGGTGATGCCGGTGTACTTTCTGCTCACCCGGGTGCCGCCCTCGCCGGCGAGAATGTTCTCGAGTTGGGCCAGCGAGCCGATCACCGCCTCGCCCCGCATGCCGCGCTCGATGAACTCGATCGCGGCCTGCACCTTGGGTCCCATCGAACCGGCCGCGAACGTCGACGATTTCAACGCGCTCGGATGTGCGGTGGCGATGGCCCGTTGGTCCGGGGTGCCCCAGTTCTCGTAGACCGCATCGACATCGGTGGCCATGATCATCAGATCCGCGGTGAGCTGATAGGCCAACAGTGAGGTCGCGAGATCCTTGTCGATGACACCTTCGACACCGCTGTAGCTGCGGGCGACCGCGTCCCACGCCACCGGCACACCGCCACCGCCCGCGCACACGACGGTGACGCCGCCGGACACCAGATGCTCGATGGTGTAGATGCCCGGGATGGCCGACGGGGTGGGTGAGGCGACGACTCGCCGCCAGTACTCACCGTCGGCGGCGATGCTCCATCCGTGCGCGGCCGCCAACTTCTCGGCCTCGTCCTTGGTGTACACCGGGCCGATGAACTTGGTGGGGTTGTCGAATGCGGGGTCGCGGGGATCGACCTCGATGAGGGTGACCAGCGTGGCCACCTGCCGGACCGCCGGAAGCAGTTCGCGCAGTTCACGTTCGATCAGATAGCCGATCATGCCCTCGGTCTGCGCGTCGAGCACGTCGAAGGGCTCCGCCGAGTCGGGGTCGGCGGCGGCGGTGATGTTGGCCAGCAGGCCCACCTGGGGACCGTTGCCGTGGGTGATCACCAGATTGTTCTCGATCGAGACCGGGGCCAGCACCTCCATCGCGTCGTTGACCGCCTGCAGCTGATTGGCCGGGGTGAGCGGTTTTCCCCTGGGCAGCAGGGCGTTTCCGCCCAGCGCCACAACGACTCTCATACCAGCCCCAATGTCGCGGCCACGATGGCCTTGATCGAATGCCAGCGATTCTCCGCCTGCGCGAACACGATGGAGGCGTCGCTCTGGAACACCTCGTCGGTCACCTCGAGCGCCGACAGACCGGTCTCCTCGTAGATCTGCTCACCGACGGTGGTGTTCCGGTCGTGGAATGCGGGCAGGCAGTGCAGGAACTTGGTGTCGGGCTTCCCGGTGGCGGCCATGACCTCGGCGTTCACCTGATACGGCAGCAACAGTTTGATGCGTTCACCCCAGAGGTCCTTGGCCTCACCCATCGACAGCCAGACGTCGGTGTAGATGAAGTCGGCGTTCTTGACGCCCTCGCCGACATCCTCGGTGTGGGTGATCGAGCCACCGGTGGCGGCCGCGATCTCGTTGCCCGCCTTGGTGATCGCCTCCGGGGTCCAGCGCTCCTTGGGCCCCACCAGACGAACGTCCATGCCGCACATGGCACCGGCGATCAGCAGCGAGTTCGCCACGTTGTCCTCGGTGTCGCCGAGGTAGGCGAAGGTGATCTCGTTGGCCGGCTTGCCGCCGGCGTGCTCGACCATGGTGAGCATGTCGCACAGCGACTGCGTCGGGTGCCATTCGTCGGACAGACCGTTCCACACCGGCACCGACGCCGCCTCGGCGAGCACCTCCATCGACTTCTGCGAGAAACCGCGGTACTCGATGCCGTCGAACATCGACGCCAGCACATGCCCGGTGTCGGAGATCGATTCCTTATGGCCGAGTTGCGATCCGGTGGGATCGAGATAGATGTGTCCGAGGCCCAGATCGTAGGCCGCCCGCTCGAAGGCGCAGCGGGTGCGCGTGGAGGTCTTCTCGAAGACCAGCGCGATGGCCTTGCCGACATGCTTCTGGGCGTCGCGGCCCTCCTTGTGCGCCTTCTTCACCTCCTGCGACAGTTCCAGAAGCGCGGTGTACTCGTCGACGGTGAAGTCGAGTTCCTTCAGATAGTCACGGCCCTCGAGGGTTGCGATGACGTCGCGGTAATCACTCATGGCTACACTGCCTCTCGTTCGATGGGGCACGACATGCAGCGAGGTCCGCCACGGCCGCGGCCGAGTTCGGAACTCTGCAGCCCGATGACCTGGATGCCGTTGTCCCCCAGATACTTGTTGGTGGTCACATTGCGTTCGTAGCCGACGATGACGCCCGGCGAGACGGCGAGGAAGTTGTTGCCGTCGTCCCACTGCTGACGGGCCGCCTCGAGGCGGTCGATGGGCGCTTTGAGGACGCGCAGTTTGTCCACGCCGAGTGCCTCGGCGACCACCGGGAACAACTCGCCGTTCTCCACCACGTCGAAGGCGGTGCCCTCGTCCTTGGCGGTCAGCGTGTAGGACCGCAGTTCGCCCGGGAGGTAGGGGTAGACGCTGAAGGCGTCACGGTCGATCATCGTCATCGCGGTGTCGAGATGCATGAACGCACGTTCGTGCGGCAGTTCCACCACGATGATCTTGTCCACCGCACCCGAGCGGAACAGGCTGTCGGCGAGCACTTCCACACCCTGGGGCGCGGTGCGTTCACCCATCCCGATCATCACGTGCCGGTTGCCGATGACGAGGATGTCACCGCCCTCGACGGTCGCCGGTGCGTGTTGCTGCGAGTCGTTGCCGTAGTAGAACTCGAAGTCGGCGTCGGCGAACATCGGGTGGAAGTTGTAGATGACCCGGGAGTTGATCGACTCACGCTGACGCGCCGGCTTCGCCATCGGGTTGACGCTGACGCCGCCATAGATCCAGGCCGAATTGTCGCGCTGGAACAGGTGATTGGGCAGCGGCGCGAGGAAGAAGTCATCGTCGCGAAGGTAGTTCAGGAACAGGCTCGGGGTGCCCGCCAAATACGGCGCCACGTCGCGTTTCAGCAGACCGCCGATGAGCATCTCGGCAAGGTCGGCCGCCTTGAGTTCGCCGACCAGTTTGTCGAGCGGGTGGTCGAGGGCGGTTCCGAAACGAGTCGCGGTGGTGAGCCTGTCCTGCAGGAACTCTCGCGCACCGGGCTGATCCACCGCCTCGGCGAGCAGATCCTGATACAGGTACACGGTGACACCGAGATCGCGCAGGATCTGTTGAAACGCCTCGTGTTCCTCGCGGGCCTTCTCGGCCCACATCACATCGTCGAAGAGTAGGCTCTCGACGTTCGACGGGGTCAGTCGCGTCAGCTCGATACCCGGCTTGTGCAGGATCACCTGTTGGAGTTGGCCGACCTCGGAATCGACATGAAAGCTCATGATTTCCTTCCTTCGTGGATGCTCATGCGGTGGATGCTCATGCATCCACGACGCGGTAATCGGGAACAGGAGGAGGCGAGGACATGCGGCTGCGCATGTAGAGGTACACCGGCACGCCGAGCAGGAATGCGCCCAACGTCATCAGGTAGGGACCGTATTCGGAGTACCAATTGTCCTCGTCGGTGTTGCGCGAATAGATGATGAACAGGATCGCGAACACCAGGCTCACCACGGCGACGATGACGTCGCGCCAGAACCTGGCACGCTCCATCTTGCGCGCATCGCTGATCCGCATGTAGATCTGCGCCAACGCCGAGAACGCGTACGGGATCGCGGCGGTGATGCCGGTCATGAACACCAGCGTGTTGAAGATGGCGGCACCGCTGTTGCCGAGATAGCTGATCACGGTCACCACACTGGCCAGCACGGTGGCGGCCAGGATGCCGAAGGCGGGCACCGCGCGGCTCGACATCTCGGCGAACCGGCTCGGGAACAGCCCGTCGAGGGCGGCTGCCCGCGGCATCTCCGAGCAGATCAGCACCCACCCGTTGAGCGCGCCGATACCGGAGATGATCACCGCGACGGCCACCGCGTACCCCGCCCAGGTGCCGCCGAAGATGTCGTTGGCGGCGATCGCATACGACGCCTTGTTCTCGTCCTTGCCGAGATCGGCCGACGGTACGATGCCGAACACCGCGGTCATCGAGAGCAGATACACGATCGCGCAGGCGACGGTGCCGATGATGGTGGCGCGCGGCACATTACGCTTCGGGTCGCGGACCGCCGCGGCGGTCACCGTCGCGGTTTCCACCCCCAGATAGCTGAACAGCAGGATCGCCATCGCACCCAGGATCGCCGACGTGGCCGACCCGCCGCTGGCGTTGAACGGGTGAAAGTTGTCCGACGAGACGAAGAAGATCCCGACGAAGGAGAGCAACAGCAGCGGGATGAACTTGAGGATGGTGGTGATGGTCTGGAAGGCGCCGATGTTCTTCAACCCGCTGAGGTTGATCGCGGCGGGAACCCACAGACCGGCGAGCGCGATCAGCAACTGCACCCAGTTGGGGACGTCGTTGAAAAAGTAGATGACGTAGTACACCCAGCCGGTGGCGATCGCCGCATTGCCCGCCCACGCCGTGATCCAGTAGCTCCACGCGTTGAAGAAGCCGGCGACGTTGCCGAACGCCACCCGGGCGTAGGCGTACGGACCGCCGGGCGCGGCGATGCGTTTGGACAGTGCCGAATACATCAGCGCGAGCGCAAGTGCACCCACGGTGGTGATCGCCATCGCGATGATGCTGATGGGACCGTAGGAGGCGAGCGAATAGGGCAGGCTGAAGATTCCGACGCCGATGATGCTGCCCATGACGAGCGCGCTCGCCTGTGGCAGACCGAGTTTCGCCTCCTCCTTGTACCCGGTGGCATCCGCCGCGGGCGAACTCTGCAAGGTCTCGCTCATCCCATTCCTCCATCCGTGACGAAACGGCTTGCGTGTCAGGAGAAATGGATTCGACGTCGACCGCCGAACGCGGTCAGGTGAGGCCGGTGTTCGACCGGTCATTGCGAGACCGCCTGTAGTCTCGTGACCAATCCAACGCTACGTGGGGGCTTTCCCTATTTCCACGAAACCGCCAAGAAAGCGACGCCATTTCAGTTGGACGTCGCAAAGTGGTCACATGCAGGTGAACGGGCGGCGACCACGGCGTCGCACACCGACCCACCCGCGTGCGGATCCTGGTGGAGCCCCCTGTCAGGATCGAACTGACGACCGCTCGCTTACAAGGCGAGTGCTCTACCACTGAGCTAAGGAGGCATTGCGTGCGCGAGTATATCGGGCGGGCGCTTCGTTTCCTCACCGGGACCAGCCAGGCGACGATCGACACGATCGAGCCGGGCAGCATCGTCGTCGCGCCACGCCGGCCGATCGACCGGTTCGATGTGGGCACCATCACCGAGGTGCTCGACCTCGCCACCAAGATCGGCGCCGTGCTGCTGGACTCCGGCACCGGAGCGGTGGACACCGCGTCGCAGATCCGATTCGTGGCCGGCGTCTACGGACTCGAGGAACTCGACGTCGACGTCACCTACAACACGATCCTGGTGAGTGCGCGCCGCGGTGCCACCCTGCCACCGATCAGCGCGATGCAGACCGTGCACTACCGGTCACTCGACTTCACCCGGCTGGCCGCGGTCGATCGGCTGGTCCGCCGGATCCGCGACTCGGCACTGGCGCCGACGAGTGCGCACCGCATGATCGACGACATCATCGCCTCCCGCCATCCCTACCCGCACTGGGTGGCCACCTCGGCGTGGGGCCTCATGGCTGCCGGGATCTCGGTGCTCCTCGGCGGCGGCCTCGTGGTGGCCTCGCTCGCGTTCGCCACCACCGCGGTGACCGTGACCGCGAACCGGTTCCTCAACCGGATCTCCACCCCCGCGTTCTTTCAGCAGGTCGCCGGTGGCTTCATCGCCGTCGTACCCGCGGCGCTGGTGTTCTCGGTGGGCGAACGTTTCGGGGTCGACATCGCGCCCTCGCAGGTGATCGCGGCGGGCATCGTGGTGTTGCTGTCCGGACTCTCGTTGGTGGGATCGGTGCAGGACGCCATCACCGGCGCACCCATCACCGGGGTGGCCCGCTTCTTCGAACTGCTGCTGATGACCGGCGGCATCATCGCCGGAGTGGGCATCGCACTCCAGATGCTCGGACGCTTCGGCGTCTACCTGCCCACGATCACCACGTCCACCCAGTTCGCCGCCGTCGACGTCCCGGTGCGGGTGATCGCCGGCGCGGTGGCGGCCTTCGCGTTCGCACTCGCGAGCTACGCCGAACGTCGGGCGCTGCCCGTCGCGTTCCTCGGCGGCGCGATCGGGATGGGCGTCGCGGCGATCGGGGCGTGGCTGTCGGTGGGCGACGTGATCGCCGGCGGCGCGGCCGCCACCTTCGTCGGACTGGTCGGTGGTCTGCTGGCCCGTCGCGCCCTCACCCCGCCGTTGGTGGTCGCGGTCGCCGGCATCACCCCGCTGTTGCCGGGTCTGGCCGTCTACCGCGGCCTCTACGGCATCCTCAACGATCAGACGCTGCAAGGCTTCACCTGGATGACCAGTGCGCTGGCGGTGGGCTGTGCCCTGGCCGCCGGGGTCACCCTCGGCGAGTTCGTCGCCCGGACGCTGCGGCGTCCGCATCTTCCCGCCACCCCCGAGTGGGCCAGACGCCGCCGCGATGCGCGTGGCGCGCGGGCACGCCGTTGGTGACCGGCGGCGTGGGCGGGGCCCGCCGACGCGTAGAATCGGCTGTTGTGCACGCCACACGTGCAGACCGCATCACCAACACAGACCGCACCGACGAGGGGACATGATGCCCGCGAAGACCACCGACATTCCCGACGAGGAGCTCGAGCCGGTAGCCGACGAGACCGCCAACTCGGCGCGACGCGTCGTCGCCGCGTACGCCACCGACGCCGACGAATGCCGGATGCTGCTGTCCATGCTGGGTATCGCACCGGGCGAGAACGCCTGAGCCGTGCGCCCCGGATCCGACGAGGTATCCAACAGCACATCCACCCACGGCACTGACGGCGCCGAATTCGTCGTCGTGGCCAACCGGCTCCCGGTCGACAAGGAGGTGCTGGCCGACGGCACCGTGCGCTGGAAGCGCAGCCCCGGTGGACTTGTCACCGCCCTCGAACCGATCCTGCGCTCACACACCGGCGCATGGGTGGGCTGGTCGGGCATCGCCGACTCCGACGAGGATCCCGACGTCGAGGGCATCAGCATCCACGCGGTGCCCCTGACGAGCCAGGAGATCGCGGAGTACTACGAGGGCTTCTCCAACGCGACCCTGTGGCCGCTCTACCACGACGTGATCGTCAAACCCGAATACCACCGCGAATGGTGGAACACCTACGTCGAGATCAATCGCCGCTTCGCCGAAGCCGCCTCGCGGGCCGCGGCACCGGGCGCGATCGTGTGGGTGCAGGACTATCAGTTGCAGCTCGTGCCCAAGATGCTGCGAATGCTGCGACCGGACCTGCGCATCGGATTCTTCCTGCACATCCCGTTCCCGCCGGTGGAACTGTTCATGCAGTTGCCGTGGCGCACCGAGATCGTCGAGGGACTGCTCGGCGCCGACCTCATCGGCTTCCATCTGCCCGGCGGTGCGCAGAACTTCCTCTATCTCGCCCGACGACTGGCCGGGCAGGCCACCAGCAAGGGCACGGTGGGGGTGCGCTCACGATTCGGCGTGGTGCAGGTGGGATTTCGCACCGTCCGGGTGGGCGCCTTTCCCATCTCGATCGACTCCGGCGAACTCGACGCCAAGGCGCGTTCCAAGGAGATTCGGCAACGCGCGACCGAGATCCGCGCCGAACTCGGCAATCCGAAGACGGTGATGCTCGGCGTCGACCGCCTCGACTACACCAAGGGCATCGACGTCCGGTTGCGCGCACTCTCGGAGTTGCTCGCCGAGAGCCGCATCGACCCGCACGACACCGTGATGGTCCAATTGGCCACGCCGAGTCGCGAACGCGTCGACAGCTACAAGAGGATGCGCGCCGGGATCGAACAGCTCGTCGGCAACATCAACGGCCAATACGGCGACGTGGGACAGCCGGTGGTCCAGTACCTGCACCGCCCGGTCCCGCGCGACGACCTCATCGCCTTCTTCGTCGCCGCCGACGTCATGCTGGTCACCCCGTTGCGGGATGGCATGAATCTGGTGGCCAAGGAGTACGTGGCCTGCCGCGCCGACCTGGGCGGCGCCCTGGTACTCAGCGAATTCACCGGCGCCGCAGCCGAATTGCGTTCGGCCTACCTGGCCAATCCGTACGACCTCGACGGCGTGAAGGACGCCATCGTGGCTGCGGTGGAACAGCCGCCGGCCGAGGGTAGACGACGCATGCGCGCGTTGCGTAGGCAGGTGCTGACCCACGACGTGGAGAAGTGGGCCAAGAGTTTCCTCGACACCCTCGGCTCCACGCACGAGACCGCCGTATCGGCCAACCGTGGCGTGCAACTGGTGGACGAGGAGACCGGCGGCTACCTCGATCAGCGTGAATCCCGATGAGCGCGAACGGAATTCCGAGCGAACTACGGGATGCGCTGGTCCGGGCGGCGGCGGTGCCGCAATTACTGCTGGCCAGCGACTACGACGGGTGCATCGCGCCCATCGTGTCCCGCCCACAGGACGCACGACCCAACCCGGCGTCGATCGAGGCGATCAGCGCAGCCGGTTCGATCCCCGACACGGCCGCGGCGGTGATCTCCGGCCGCGCACGGGTTGACCTCGGGAAACTGTCCGGTCTCACCGACGCCCCGGTGACCCTCGTCGGCAGCCACGGCAGCGAATTCGACGGCGGCTTCGCCGACGCGATCACCGACACCCAGAAGGAGCTGCTCGACGCGGTGATCGACTCGTTCGAGACGATCGCGGCCGATCATCCCGGGGTGACGGTGGAGACCAAACCGGTGAGCGCCGCGCTGCACGTCCGCAACGCCGCACCCGATGTCGCCGACGACGCGCTGGGGTTGGCCCGCAGCGGGCCTGCCACCTGGTCGGGGGTGTATGCGACCGAGGGCAAGGCGGTGATCGAGCTCGCGGTGATCGAGACCAGCAAGGGCCACGCCCTCGACCTCCTGCGTGAGCGGTTCGGTTCCGACGCCATCATCTACCTCGGCGACGACGTCACCGATGAGAAGGCTTTCGCACATCTTCCCGCCGATCCCGATGTCAGCATCAAGGTCGGCGACGGCGACACCGCGGCCCGCTACCGTATCGCCGACACCGACGACGTCGCATCGGTACTGGAATTCACCGTTGCGCGACGTCGGGAATGGTTGGCGGACAACCGCTGAGCTACCCGGCGGGCGCGGGAATGCGGTCGACGAGCGGATCCCGGTGCGTGGAGCGTTTGTCGGTTTCGCGGATCACGCGGTGCACGAAACCGAGTTTGCGCACCACCGGATGCGGGATGTCGAACGGATAGAGCGGTCGTCGGCCCATCGCCTGGTTCACCCGGTTGAACATCGTCGACATCCATTTCCAGTCGTAGAGCAGACGTTCGATGGGCTGATCGGCGTAGGACTCCAGCGGCACGATGTCGCGGTCCATCGCGAAGCGCACCTGATCGCTTTCCAGCATCATGCCGGATTCCCGTGCGGTGTCGATGGTTCCGGTGATGTGCAGGTAGTGCGCGAAGCACTCGGCAAAGTCTTCCCACGGGTGCATCGTCGCGTACTCGGAGATGAACGATTTCCGCCAGTTCGGTGGCGGCCCCTGGTTGTAGTGCCGGTCGAGTGCGTCGCTGTAGCTTGCCCGTTCGTCGCCGAAGATCTCCCGGCACCGCTGCAGGTAGCGGTCGGCGCCGTCGCCGGTCTCGATCAGGATGTGCTCGTAGTAGTGCCCCACCTCGTGGCGGAAGTGTCCGAGCATGGTGCGATAGGGCTCGCCGAGCGCGACGCGCAGCCGTTCGCGGTAGGCGTCCTCGGTCTCGGTGATGTCGATCGTGATGACCCCGTTGGCATGTCCGATCATCACCGGCTTGCCGAGGGTCTGACTCGACAGCAGATCGAAGGCCAGGCCGCCGTCGGCGCGCCAGAAGGGCTGCACCGGCAAGCCGAGGTCGACGAGCTGGTAGATGAGCATCCGCAGATCGACGGTGGTACTCGGCATCTTCTGCAGGGCGATGACGTCGGAGGCGTCGGGTTGCTTGCGGATCAGGGCCTCCGGGAAGCAGCGGCCCCGCATGCCCGCATCCTTTTCGCTGAACTCCGCCAGGGTCATCCAGTTGCAGCCGGCACCCCAGTTGACGCAGCGCACCCATTCCCGCCCGTCCACCATGACGCCGTCCTCCGAGGCAACCACCAGCGACCGGCTCGGCAGGTGGACGCCGACGTCGGTGCCGCAGTTCGGGCAGTTCTGATTCATGAAGCCCGACAAGAAGTTGCAGATCGGACAGGTCAGCGCATGCATGAGCTCAGCCTAGGGCGTCGCCTCGGGCGAGGTCAGCGGATGGCGATACGTGCGGTGCCGTCGTCGACGGGCAACTCACCCCGCACCGTTGCGGTGACCTCGTAGGAATCCAGCGAGATGGCACCGCCGTGATTGTCGAGGAACGCCGTGTCGGCGGCATCGCGACCGGTGGCGATCCGTACCAGCGACTGGCGCGGGGAGAGCCGGGTGGCATCGACCACCACCCACTCGCCGTCGATGATCGCCTCGGCCACCGCGTGGAAATCCATCGGATCGCATCCGGGGGCGTACACGGCGACCAGCCGCGCCGGGATGTTGAGTGCGCGCAGCAATGCCACCACCAGGTGGGCGTAGTCGCGGCAGACGCCGGCGCCGGCGAGCAACGTGTCGACAGCGCCGTCGATCGGGTCGCTGGCGCCGGGGATGTAACTGAGGCGCTCCTCCACGAAGGAGGTGACCTGATTGAGCAGTTCGGCGTCGGGCAACGACATGTCGAACTGTCCACCGGCGAAGCCGAAGAACTTGTCACACTCGGCATATCGGCTGGGCCGCAAGTACATCGAGCGATCGGTGGACTCCACCACGTCGGGGTCCGCGGGTGCGGTGACCGCGGCGGTGTATTCGACGGACACCACTCCGGATTCCACATTGAGGCGATGGATGCGGCCGCCGTGCAGATCGATGATCTCCTCCGGCGTCACCTCCACACCGTCGACGGCAACGGTCAGCTTCTCGTCGAGTTCCAGGCCGGGCATGCGGGCCACGGCGATCTGCATCTCGAGTTCGGTGGGTTCGGTGACGGAAATACTCATCGTCGCGGACATGTCACGGGGAGTGGTCAACGGTGGGGTGGCCATGGGTTTACTGTAGGCGGTAATCGCTCGGCGCTCTCACCTGAGGTCCCGGCCACGCCGTCGGCTCGTCCCTCGCCGGCGTCACCCGGTGAGCGCGGCCACCGGATCGGCGTAGATCACGCTGAGCGCCACCACGATTGCCGCGCCCTCGGGCACCGTCACACCGAACAACGAGGGCGCCAGTTCCAGCGGCCACGGTGCGGCGGACGCCGCGTCGAAGGCCGCCTGTACCGGTGCCAGTCCGTGCGGGTGGGCGGCGAAGGCGTCTCCGGCGACGGTGATCGCGTCCGGGTTGAGGGCGTCGCGGAACAGCGCCACCACCTCGCCGAGGATGCGGGCCCGCTCGTCGACGATGACCGATGCGTCGGGCGAGAGGCCCAGCCGTGCCGCGGCGCGCTGGGTGGCCGCCGAGCCGATCACGTCGCGAAGGCGAGCGGTGCCGGGGCACAGCACCGGCGCGTCCACTCGGACGTGGTCGATGGTGCCGGCACCTCGCGCCGGAATGTGCACCCGGCCGTTCAGTGTCACCGCCATGCCGGTGGTCTCCCGGGCGTAGAAGAACAGCCCCGACCCCACGTCCTGACGGGATTGGCCGAGAAGCAGTTCGGCCGCGGCCATCGCCTCGACGTGTTCGCTCACCGACACCGCGACGCCCAGTGTGTCGGCGAGGATCTCGCCGAGTGGGGTGCGCCGCCAGCCGAGAATCGGGTGGGTCACCTCGCCGGTCACCGCGTCGACCGATCCGCCGATCGCCGCCCCGCCCCACAGCAGTCGCCGCCCGGAGAACCGGTCGGCCAGGGCACGCAGTTCCGCACACAACACCGGTGCCACCTCGGCCCCCGGACCCGGCGGGGTCCGGATGGCATGGCTGTAGAGGGGGCGGCCACCGATGTCGGCGATGGTCAGCAGCGTGCGTCGGGCACCGATGTGCATGCCGGCCACGCACAGCGAATCCCGGTCGAGGGTCACCGGGCTTTTCGGCCGCCCGATCACCCCGGGACTCACCAGGTCCCGTCGCTCCACGACGAGGTCCATCGACGTCAGCATGGTGACCTGCCGGTTGATGGTGGCCGCCGACAGCGAGGTGACCTCGGTGAGCCGGTCGCGGGTGATCGGCGCACCCGCGCGCACGGCGTGCAGCACCACGGCGGCAGGCGTCGACCCCAGCTGAAGCGTCGGCGGGATCACTCCGCACGGCATGGGAGTGAATCTAGCAGGTCGGCGGGGAGGCGGATCTCGATCGCGCGGACGATCGGGGGCGTCTGGCCCGCACTATGCTGATCGCCATGACCAGCGACACTTCCACCGATCCGAATCCGCCCGCCGCCGATGGTCGCCGGACCGCGGTGGTCACCGGCGCCAGTTCGGGCATCGGCGCGGCCATCGCGCGCACCCTGGCGGCGCAGGGATACCACGTGGTGCTCGGCGCCCGGCGCGTCGACCGCGTGCAGCAGCTTGCGGCCGAGATCGGTGGCACCGGAAGGCAACTCGACATCACCGACGAGGCGTCGGTGGCCGCCTTCGTCGAGGGACTCGACGTGGTGCACGTCCTGGTGAACAACGCCGGTGGCGCGAAGGGACTCGATCCGGTGGCCAACGCCGACCTCGACGACTGGCGCTGGATGTGGGAGACCAACGTGCTGGGCACGTTGCGGGTGACCAAGGCGCTGCTCGGCGCGCTCGAGGCCTCCGGCGACGGGTTGATCATCACCATCACCTCCACCGCCGCGCTGGAGGTCTACGACGGCGGCGCCGGCTACACCGCGGCCAAACACGCCGAGGGCGTGCTGCACCGGACACTGCGTTTCGAGTTGCTGGGCACACCGATCCGGCTCACCGAGATCTGCCCCGGCATGGTGGAGACCGACTTCTCATTGGTGCGATTCGATGGTGATCAGGCCAAGGCCGACGCGGTGTACGCCGGGGTGACCCCGCTGGTCGCCGACGACATCGCCGAGGTGGTGGGGTTCGTGGCGTCGCGGCCACCGCACGTCGATCTCGATCAGATCGTCATCCGCCCGCGTGATCAGGCGTCGTCGCGCCGCAACATCCGCACGGGCTAGTTGGGGGCGCTCACCGACGTCGGGGCGCCCTTCGGCGTGGCCGGGGCCTGCTGCGTGCGCGGTTCACCCTTGATCGCCGACATGCCCTTCCAGGTGGGCCAGTCGAAGGTCCAGTCGAAGATGTCGCCGTCGGCCTCCGACAGTGCGATGCGGGTGCCGGTGACCTCCACCGGGTCGCCGTAGATCGCGGTGCCGAAGTACTGTTGCGCATTCTCCAGCGACAGGTTGATACAGCCATTGGTGACGTTCGAAGACCCTTGCACACCAACGGTTTCCGGGTTGGCGTGAATGAACTCGCCGTTGTTGGAGATGCGCACGGCGAAGCGTTCGTGGACGTTGAAGTAGCCCGCCGCCGGGTTGCTCATGTAGAAGTCTTCGTGCTTCTCGCTGACCACGTGGATGCCCGACCGCGTCACGTTGCGGTCGACGTCGCCCTGCCCGTAACTGCATGGCAGCGTCATCAGCGTGCCGCCGTCACGGGTCACCACGATCTGATGGCTCGACGCCTCGGCCTTGACGATCTGGGCGCGTCCGATGACGTAGTCGCTGGTGACATCCGCGGCGCCGTACGCCCCGTTGCCGTGGTCGAGTCCGTAGAGCTTCGCGGTCATGTGCACCTTGGTGCCCGGCGCGAAGTACTCCTTGGGCCGCCAGTGCACCCGCGAGCCGTTGTCCTCGCCGAGCCAGGCCCAACTGCCCTCGGTGGGCGGGGTGGTGGTGAGGGTGAGCGCCCGTTCGACCGCCTCCTTGTTGTCGACGGTGCCGTCGAACTTGAGGATCAGCGGGGCGGCGATCCCCACCTCCTGGCCGTCGGCGATGTTGACCACGACGTTGAGTTGCTGCTGCGGATCGAGGGTGGTGAATTTGCCTTCCACCGGCACCGACAGGCGGTCGTAACCGGTGGCGCTGCCCTGCCACGAGTAGGTGGTGCCGTACCCCAGCGGCTCGGTGACGGTGAACGTCTTGCGGTCCTCCGACATCGTGCCCGCGACGGCGTGGCCCCGGGGATTGAGGAGTTTGACGTCGGGGTTGAGCACACCGTTGTCCGCGGTGACCGACACCTTCGCGATGGGATTGGGCGCGGACTGATCGGTCAGCGACGGCGTGTAGGTGACGCCGACCGTCGGCTTCTTGGGTGCCTGCGCGGTGGTGTTGTCACCGGAACGTCCGCATGCGGCCACGACGAGGCCCGCCGTGGCGAGGCCCGCGGCGGCGAGAACCGTACGGCGATTGGGCGTTACGTTCGTGGACATCCCATACAGAATACCGACCGCAGCTGAACAACCGCCGTGACCGGGCTTTATGAGTTCTCAGGTTCCGCACCCACCGCGGAGTGGATGCGCCACTGACGTGCGGCGCCTGGCCTACTTCTGCCGGGTAAACGCTCGGCTGGTCGAAGAACGCTGAGCGTGCAAACTGCGCATTCTCCGACAGCCACAGCGTTCGTCGTGTCCGATCGCCAACACCGGGTGGACGCCGACACCGGCAGGAGAACTCGTTCCGCGTCGCGTCGATCAGGACGGAGCCGGGAAACCGTCGAGCACGGCACGGGTCCCCGACAGGCCGAGCCGCGTGGCGCCGGCGTCGATGAGTTCGGCGGCGAACTGCGCGGTGCGGATACCGCCGCTGGCCTTGACGCCCGCGCGATCGCCCACCGCCTCACGCATCAGCCGCACCGCCTTCACCGACGCTCCGCCCGCGGGGTGGAATCCGGTGGAGGTCTTGACGAATGCCGCACCGGCGGTCACCGCGCGACGGCACACCTCGGTGAGGGTGTCGGGTCCTGCGACGTCGAGCAGCAGCGCCGATTCGACGATCACCTTGAGGATCGCGGCGTCGCCGATCGCCTCGTGCACGGTCAGGATGTCGGCGAACACCTCGTCGAACCTGCCGTCGAGGGCCGCCCCGATGTCGATCACCATGTCGATCTCGTCGGCCCCGCTGTCGGCTGCCAGCCGTGCCTCGGCGGCCTTGACCAAGGAGTGGTGCTTGCCCGACGGGAACCCGGCGACCACGCAGGTGCGCTGTGCGCCGGTGTCGATGGGCAGCATCGACGGTGAGAGGCAGACCGCGTAGACACCGAGTTCGGCGGCCTCGGCGACCGTGGCCTCGGCGTCCGCGCGGGTGGCCTCGGGTTTGAGGAGTGTGTGGTCGACGAGGGCGGCGACGTCGGCGCGCGTCAGGTCGGTGCGAGTCACACCGATGAGCTTGGCACACTGATCAGGTGACCACCGCAGACACCTCCGACCGCCGCTACGTCCTGACGCTGGGCTGCCCCGACCGCACCGGCATCGTCGCCCGGATCTCCACGTTTCTCGCCGGCATCGGCGGCTGGATCACCGAGGCCGCCTACTTCTCCGATGTCGACTCGGGCTGGTTCTTCACGCGTCAGGCAGTGCGCGCCGACTCGGTGTCGATCGGGCTCGACGAGTTGCGGTTACGGTTCAGCGAGGCGATCGCCGACTTCGGGCCGGAGACGGTGTGGAAACTCACCGACACCGGCGTGCAGAAGTCGGTGGTGCTGCTGGTCAGCAAGCAAGGCCATTGCCTCACCGACCTGCTCGGACGCGCCAATCGCGGCGAACTGCCCGCCCGAATCGACGCCGTGGTGAGCAACCACCGCGACCTCGAACGTCTCACCGAGCGCTTCGAGGTTCCGTTCCATCACGTCCCGTTCGGGCCGGATCGACCGAAGCAGGACGCCTTCGCCGAGGTCGGCGGCATCGTCGAGGGCTATCACCCCGACGCGGTGGTCCTGGCCCGCTTCATGCAGATCCTGCCGCCCGAACTGTGCGACGCGTGGGCGGGCCGGGCGATCAACATCCACCACAGCTTCTTGCCCAGCTTCGTCGGCGCACGGCCGTATCACCAGGCTTTTGCCCGCGGGGTGAAGCTGATCGGGGCCACGTGCCATTACGTGACGGCCGATCTCGACGCCGGACCGATCATCGAGCAGGACGTGATCCGCGTGGATCACGGGGACTCGATCGCCGACATGGTCCGCCAGGGCAGCGACATCGAAACCCTTGTCCTTGCCCGAGGATTGCGCTGGCACCTCGAAGACCGCGTTCTGGTGTACGGACGCAAGACCGTCGTGTTCACCTGAGCTCCTCCCGCCGGTTGAGCTCAACCCGCCGGTTGAGCCGTCGCCCGCTGGTTGAGCTCCTGCCGCTGGTTGAGCTCCTCCTGCTGGTTGAGCTTGTCGAAACCACCCACACCCGCCGGTTGAGCTTGTCGAAACCACCACCCGCCGGTCGAGCCTGTCGCCCGCTGGTTGAGCTCCTCCTGCTGGTTGAGCTTGTCGAAACCACCCACCCGCCGGTCGAGCCTGTCGCCCGCTGGTTGAGCTCCTCCTGCTGGTTGAGTGAACCGTCCTGGGTCTGGTGGAGACCGTGATCTCACCAGGAGAATACGGATATGGGAGCACCACGGAAGTTCGACCAGGAGACCCGTGAGCGG
>NZ_JBSFQF010000010.1:0-203523 GCF_053588575.1 Gordonia sp. NPDC003429 | reverse complement strand
GAACTGTAAGCCCAGTAATGGGTGTAGGTGACTGGTACTAATCGGCCGAGGACTTACCAACAACACCCCCAACATCACCAGCACAACACGTGCACGTGATGTTCGCATCCACTATGCATTTCTGAAACAACACCCGGTTGTGATAAACAAACCAGTGGTGGTTTCACATCGTTACGGCGGCCATAGCGGAGGGGAAACGCCCGGCCCCATTCCGAACCCGGAAGCTAAGCCCTCCAGCGCCAATGGTACTGCACCCTAACCAGTGTGGGAGAGTAGGACACCGCCGAACACAATTTCCAGTGTGGCCCTTCGCATTTCGCGAGGGGCCACACTGCTTTGTGCGTTCGGGGGTCGCGCGGGTGATCGGCTCAGGCGTCGCGTGGCACGACCACCACGGGGACCGCCAACACCCGCATCATCTTCGCGGCGGTGGTGCCGAGGAACATGTGCAGCGGACGAGCGAGCCGTGACGATCCGACGAAGAGAAAATCGCCCGGATCCCACTCGAGGGAGCCCACCGCATCCTCCACCGTGTGGCCGGCGCCGAGTACAGCGGTCACCGGGTGTCCGTCGGGAAGTTGGGGTCGCACCGCGGCCACCAACTCGTTGAGTTGGGAGGCTGCAGTCTCCCGGTCGTCGAGGGAGACCAGCGAAAGCAGGCGTAATTCGAGATCGGCGCGCACGCACGCGCGGATGGCGGCACGGATGAGGGCCGGATTTCCGGGGCCGCTGCCCACCGCGCAGGTGACCCGCCGTATCGGCGTCGCAACCTCCCGCATACCGCGGGGGGCGACCACCACCGGGGTGGTGGCGACGTGCAGCAAGCCGTTCACCACAGATCCCAGCGAGTGCCGTCCGAGAATGCCGCCGCCCGAACCGCCGACGACGATGGCCGCCGAGTCCAGACGGCGTGCCTCCGAAGCGATTCCGTCCGCGGTGTTCTCGTAGGTGGCGACGTACGCGTCGGCGGCCACGTCGTCGGGGAGTTCGGCGCGCGCCTCATCCAGCGACTCGGTGGTCTGACGATCCACGATCTCGACGAAATCTCCGAGGGGAGCGGTCGCGTCGCTGCTGCGCACCGGCGGCACCACCATGCAGACCCGAAGATCGGTGTCGAAGCACTCGGCGAGTTGCCCGCCGAGCGCTAGGGCATCCTCGCCTCCCGGTGTTGCGAGATAGGCCACCAGAAAGTTCGGCCGGGATGCCATTGTGCTGCGCTCCGTTCGGATCGTGTCGCGCCCGCAGAGTTCGGCGGGCACAACTCCATGATGCCTGTCCGGCGTGAACCGTACCGGAGATCACCGCGTCACATCGTCGCGTTCGAGGATCGAACATCGCCGGGTCCGAACCGAGTCCGCCATCTCGGGGGCGCGGGGGACTACCGTCGAGCCGTGACGATCTCTCATGTGGACGGCTACCTCCGCAAGATCATGGACGATTGTGCCGACGACAGGTCCGGAACCGTCGCCGACTACATTCCCGAACTCTCAACCGTCGACCCCGACGGCTACGCGCTCACCGTGTGCGTGCACGACGGGTACACCTATTCGCTCGGCGACACCGACGTTGCCTTCACCATTCAGTCGGTCTCCAAGCCGCTGACATACGCACTGGCACTCGGCCGGCTCGGGCCGGCCGCGGTGGACGAGCGGATCGGGGTGGAACCGTCGGGAGAGGCGTTCAACGAGATCAGCGTCGACTCGCGCCGACGCCCACGTAATCCGATGATCAACGCCGGTGCCATCGTCGCCGCGTCGCTGCTGTTGCCGCCGGTGGGTGACGTGGGGCCGGGTGTGGTCGGTGAGGTCTTCGGGGAGGTCCTCGACTTCTACTCGGCGTGTGCCGGACGCCGGTTGACCATGAACGAGGAGGTTTTCGCGTCGGAGGCCGCCACCGGATCGCGCAATCGGGCCATCGCCTACATGCTCGACAGTTTCGGCGCCATCGACACCGATCCCGACGCCGCACTCGAGCTCTACTATCGGCAATGCTCGATCGAGGTCACCGCCGACGATCTCGCCGTCATGGGCACCACGATCGCCTGCGGCGGAATCAACCCCCGCACGGGGCGACACGCCTTCACCCAGGAGGTGGCGCAACGCCTGCTCTCGGTGATGACCACGTGCGGGATGTACGACGGGGCCGGCGACTGGGTGACATCGGTGGGCCTGCCCGCCAAGAGCGGCGTCGGTGGCGGCATCCTCGCGGTGCTGCCGGGGCAACTCGGTATCGGTGTCTACTCGCCACGGCTCGACGAGCACGGGAACAGCGTGCGCGGCGTCGACACCTGCCGGCACTTGTCGACCGACCTCGGACTGCACATGTTCAACGTCACCAGGGGAAGCCGGATCACCGTGCGCTCGGTGTACGACATCGGGGAGTTCCCGATCAGCGATGACTGGTCGGAGATGGAGCGCAGCTACCTGCGCACCTGCCGAGATCGGGTACGCGTCTATGAGCTGCAGGGAGATCTGACGTTCGCCGGGGCCGAACGTGCGTTCCGCCGGGTCGAGAAGGACCTCGACGACGACAAGGTCGGGGTGGTGATCATCGACATCTCCCGGGTCGGCGTGATCGATCCGGTGGCGCGCACGATGATGCTCGCGATGAAGAACACCGCCGACTCCTCGGGCCGTCGGGCGATCCTGGTCGATCCCGACGGCGAGATCCGGGCGAGTGTGGAACGGCATCGCCACGACACCGTGGTGCCGCAGCTGGCCGTGCCCGATGCCTATCTCGGCCTCGATCCGACACTGCCGCATGTGCATTCCGCCATGGCCGATGCGGTGGAGGATGCCGAGGAGTTCCTGCTCAAGGACTACCGCAACCGCTGAGCCGAGCACCCGACGAGAGATCATGACATGACGGGGGTGCGGGCGCGGAGTGCGCGCCCGATAAGCTGCGGTCTGTGCGTCTGGTGATCGCGGAATGCCAAGTGGACTATGTGGGGCGGTTGACCGCCCATCTGCCGATGGCCAAGCGGTTGTTGCTGATCAAGTCGGACGGATCGGTGAGTGTGCACGCCGACGACCGCGCATACAAGCCGCTGAACTGGATGAGCCCGCCGTGCCGCCTGACCGAGACTGAGGTGCCCGACGAGGTTGCCGCGGTGCACGACTCGGTCGCGGCGTACTGGGTGGTCACGAACAAGGCGGGCGAGGAACTGCGGATCACCATCGCCTCGATCGACCACGACTCGAGTCACGACCTCGGTGTGGACCCCGGGCTGGTGAAGGACGGCGTCGAGGCGCACCTGCAGGAGTTGCTGGCCGAGCACGTGGAAACGCTCGGACCCGGCCACAGTCTGGTGCGACGCGAATACATGACCGCGATCGGCCCGGTGGATCTGCTCTGCCGCGACGCCGATGGTGCCACCGTGGCGGTGGAGATCAAACGTCGCGGCGAGATCGACGGTGTCGAGCAGCTCACCCGCTATCTCGAGTTGCTCAACCGCGACCCGTTGCTTGCGCCGGTGAGCGGAGTGTTCGCTGCCCAGCAGATCAAACCGCAGGCCCGCACGCTGGCCACCGACCGGGGAATCCGGTGCGTGGTGCTCGACTACGACGCGCTCCGGGGTGCCGAAAGCACCGAGTTCCGGCTCTTCTGACCGGTCAGTCCTCGGCGCCGACCCGTGACCGTTCCGACAGCACGCGGTTGAGCTCGTCGAGATCGTCGGCGTCGGACATCGCGGTGTAGTCGACGTCGCCGGGACGCCGGAGAATGTCGGGGAAATCACTGAGTTTGGTACGGATCTCCTCGAACTCGGCAAGAACCCCCGCCCGCGCCTCGTCGGCGCGCGCGGCCATCTCGCGCGAACGGGCCAGGCGTTCGGTGGCGATCTCACGCGCAGTCTGCCGAATGTTCTGCGCCTCGCCGAGCGCCACCCGTCGTTGATCGGCGAGGTCCGCCTCGTGCTGCCGCTGCATCTCGGCTCTGGTCTGCGCACTCTCGCGCTCGAGTTCGGCGGCCTCGGCCTGTGCCTTGGCGACCATCCGCTGCGCCTCCTCGCGGGCGGCGGTCATGGTCTTGGTGTGTTCGGCCTCCATCGCCGCCCGCCGTTCGTCGCGCAGTCGGTCGTCTTCCGCGGCGTCGGCCTTGGACTTCGCGTTCACCGCGTCGGCCTCGTCGCGCAGTTCGGTGGCCTTCTCCTCGGCCTCGGCCACGATGCCCGCCGCGCGGTGGCGTGCCTCGGCGAGAATCCGGTCGGCCTCGGCGTGGGAATCGGAGACGAGTTGTGCGGCCTCCTGTCGCGCCACCGACAAGGTCTCGGCAGCCTCGGCGGATGCTTCGGCGCGCATCTCCGACGACTCGTCGGACGCAAGCTGCAACATCCGGCTGAGTCGTTCGCTCATTCCCTGAGCGGTGGTCGGCGGCACCGACAGGGTGTCGACCTCCCGACGCAGATCCTCGATCTGGTCACGTGCGCCCTGCAGGTGCGCCGCGAGCTCGTGGGCGTTGGCCGTCGCGGCGTCGCGGTCGGCCGCGAGAACCCGCATCTCGGCATCGAAACGCCGCATCGTATCGGCGACCTGCTCGCGGTCGTATCCACGCATGACGACGGCGAACGGTAGCTGCTGCCTCGGTACCTGCGCTGCCATGCACGACAGTCTATCGCCGCACTCTGACCGGCGTGGCTGCTGCCGGTCACCGGACTCAGTGGGCGGGTTCCACCAATTCCAGCAGCACGCCGCCGGCGTCCTTGGGGTGGACGAAGTTGACCCGGGAATCCGCGGTGCCGTGCTTGGCCTGCGGATACAGCACGCGTACACCGGCGTCGGTGAGGCGTTGGGCCACTGCGTCGACATCGGTGACCCGCAGCGCCAGCTGTTGCAGGCCGGGGCCGCTGCGTCCGATGAACTTCGCGATGGTCGACTCGGGGGTCAGCGGTGCGAGGAGCTGGATGACGGTGCCGTCGCCCACTGCGGCCGGGCCGATCATCGCCTCCTCGACGCCCTGCTCGGTGTTGGTCTCCTGGTGATGCGTGACGAATCCCAGGTTGTCGCCGTACCACTTCTTCGCCGCCTCCAGGTCGGGGACAGCGATACCGACGTGATCGATGGCGACGACGAGGTCGGAGATCAGGGCGGTGGCGCCGCCCGCTGCCTGCGCGGGGTCTGATGATGAGGTGGTCATGAGCTAACGGTAGCGTGGTGGAGAATGAACGACAGAGCGACCGCTCGGTTGGCGGCGCACACATCCCTTTTCTGGAGGTAAACATGCCCGCGGCTTCCGATCAACCGACCTCGGTCATCGTCGCCGGTGCCCGCACGCCGTTCGGCCGTCTGCTGGGCTCGCTCAAGGGATTCAGCGGCGTCGATCTGGGTGCCATCGCCATCAAGGGAGCACTCGAGCGTGGCGGCGTACCGGCCTCGGCCGTCGAGTACGTCATCATGGGCCAGGTGCTCACCGCCGGTGCCGGTCAGATGCCCGCCCGCCAGACCTCGATCAAGGCGGGCATCGGGTGGGATGTACCGGCGCTGACGATCAACAAGATGTGCCTGTCGGGGATCGACGCCATTGCGCTGGCCGATCAGCTGATCCGCGCCGGGGAGTTCGACTGCGTCGTGGCCGGTGGTCAGGAGTCGATGACGCAGGCACCGCATCTGCTGCCCGGCAGCCGTTCGGGATTCAAGTACGGCAACACCGAGCTGGTGGACCACACGGCCTTCGACGGACTCTACGACGCCTTCACCGATCAGCCGATGGGCGCGCTCACCGAGCAGGGCAACGACACCCGCGGTTTCAGCCGCGCCGAGCAGGACGAGTTCGCTGCGCGTAGCCACCAGCTCGCCGCCACGGCATGGAAGAACGGCGTGTTCGCCGACGAGGTGGTGCCGGTGGCCATTCCGCAGCGTAAGGGCGACCCGGTCGAGTTCGTCGAGGACGAGGGCATCCGCGCCGACACCACCGTCGACAGCCTGGCCGGACTGCGTCCGGCGTTCCGCAAGGACGGCACGATCACCGCGGGCAACTCGTCGCAGATCTCCGACGGGGCCGCCGCGGTGGTGGTGATGAGCAAGGCCAAGGCCGACGAGCTCGGCCTCACCCCGCTGGCCGAGATCGGTCCGCACGGCGTGGTGGCCGGTCCGGATTCGTCGTTGCAGCTGCAGCCGGCGAATGCGATCGAGAAGGCCTGTGCGCGTGCCGGAATCACCCCCAAGGACCTCGACCTCGTCGAGATCAACGAGGCGTTCGCCGCGGTGGGACTGGCCTCGACCCGCGCGCTGGGAATCGATCCGGAGATCGTCAACGTCAACGGCGGGGCGATCGCCGTCGGCCATCCCATCGGCAGCTCGGGTGCTCGGATCGCGTTGCACCTCGCGTTGGAGCTGGGGCGTCGCGGTGGCGGTGTGGGTGCCGCCGCGCTGTGCGGTGCCGGCGGGCAGGGCGACGCCCTGATCCTGCGCGTGCCCGCATCCTGATCCGGGTCACCATCTGCCGGTTCACTCGACGCACGTGGCCTACGACACATCGTCGTAGGCCACGCGGCATTTCGGCACAATGGAAGGCATGACCCAGTTGTTCAACCTGTCCACACCCGCCAAGCGGTTCCGGTTCGTCGCCATCCTCGAAGCGATCACGTGGCTCGCGCTACTGATCGCCATGTACTTCAAGTGGGTCCTCGGCCACACCGAGGCGGTGCGGTATCCGGGCATGGTGCACGGCATCGTCTTCGTCGCATTCGTGCTGATCGCGCTCGCGACCGCGGTGTCGTTGAAGTGGAACCGGTGGGTCGCCCTGCTCGCGCTGGTGTCGAGCATCCCGCCGTTCGGCACCATCGTCTTCGAGTGGTGGGCCGCGCGTGCCGGTCATCTCGCCGAGCTCTCGCCCGCGCAGTCGGGCGACGGCGAGGTCCGGGTCGCCGCGTAGGCGGGCACGGGAGATGATCGTCGCCTTCAGCCTGACCCCCTCCGGTGGAGATGCCGTCGACGCCGACGGCGGGATGAGCAAGGCCGTTGCCGCCGCGGTCGAGGTGGTCCGCGACTGCGGTCTGCCGCATCAGACCACGTCGATGTTCACCTACCTCGAGGGCGACTGGGACGAGGTGATGGACGTGGTGAAACGCGCCACCGACGCGGTCGCCGCGCACGCTCCGCGGGTGGGTCTCGTGCTCAAGGCCGATATCCGGCCCGGGCACACCGACGAGATGACGGGAAAAGTCGACCGGGTGATGCGGCATCTGTCCTGAGGCGGCCGCCGTGCGTCATCCGCTGCCCGCGGCCCGTCGGGCCGTCGCCGCAATCTTCTGCCTGAACGGATTCCTGGCCGCCCTCTGGGTGGCCCACATTCCGGTGATCACCGCCCGCACCGGCACCGACCACCAGCAGCTCGGCGCGCTGCTCTTGCTGCTGGGTGGCTCGGCGTTCGTGGGCATGCAGGTCACCGGCCGCGCGCTGGATCGTTACGGGTCACGGCTGACCACCGTGATCGCCGCGACGGCCCTGTGCGCGGTGATGCTCGGACCCGCACTGGCCACCGATACCGCCACCCTGGCCGCCTCGCTCGCCGCGTTCGGATTCGTCAACGGAAGCCTCGACGTCTCCATGAACGCCCAGGCGGTTGTCGTCGAACGCGCCTACGCGCGGCCGATCATGTCGGCCTTTCACGGTTTCTTCTCTCTCGGCGGACTGGTGGGGTCGGCGGTGGTGGCGGCGACGCTGTGGGCCGACGTCGGTGTGGTGGCCACGGTTGCCGTCGGCGCGGCCGCCGGACTGGTGGTGGTCGCGGCATCGTCTCGTCACCTGATGCGCGCAGAGCACGAACGCGTGGGCGGGCATACCGGTGCCACCCCGGTGGTGCACGCCGGGCAGGCCGGTGCGGCACCGCGTCGGTGGTGGCGCGGTGTCGACGTGCGCCGGCTGGTGATCCTGGCGGCCGTGGCGTTCGCGCTGATGCTGGCCGAGGGCACCGCCTACGACTGGAGCGCGTTGCACGTGGTGGAGACGTTCGGCACTCGCGATGCCGTCGGAGCGCTGGCCTTCGGCGCGTTCAGTTCCGCGATGACCGTCGCCCGGTTCGGTATCGATCCCATCGCCGGCGCCCTCGGCCCCGTCGCGGTGATCCGGTACGGCTCGCTGCTCGGCATCGTGGGGATGGCAACGGCCCTGCTTGCTCCCGTGACCGCTGTCGCGATCGCGGGCTGGACCCTGTTCGGGGTGGGATTGGCCGGTCTGATTCCGCAGATCTTCACCGCCGCAGGCAATCTCACCACCGAATCGAGCGGTGCGGCGATCTCGGCGGTGGTGGGATGCGGCTACCTCGGCATGCTGTCGGGACCGGCCGTCGTCGGATTCATCGCCGCACGGTCGACGTTGTCGACCGGGCTGGTGCCGGTGCTGGCCGCACTTGTCTTCGCCATGGTGGCCGCGCCCGTGGCGCGTCCGCGGCCGGTTCGGCAGAGCGAGTGATGGTGCGGTGGGCCAGGTGCGGGCGTCGTGACACACTAGGAGGGTGACTCGACCTTCCTCCCGTCCTCAGGGAAGCGGCACGCGCGCACAGGCCGCGGCCGCACGTCAGCAGGCTTCCGCAGCGGTGGCGATGTCCGGCGCCGTCGACCTCTCCGCACTCAAGGAACGCGCCGACGCCCAGCGCGCCCAGGCACATCGACCACCGCCGGCGGCCACGTCCGCGCCCGGCACCACCCCACCGACCACCGGCGGTGGAGTCCTCGATGTCACCGAGGAGACCTTCGAGACCGAGGTGCTCGCCCGGTCGACCCGCCAACTCGTGGTGATCGACCTGTGGGCCGAATGGTGCGGCCCCTGCAAGCAGCTCTCGCCGGTGCTCGAACGCCTGGCCGGGCAGGCCGCAGGCGCGTGGGTGCTGGCCAAGATCGACGTGGACGCGAATCCCCGGATCGCGCAGGCGTTCCGGGTGCAGTCGATTCCGATGGTGGTGGCGGTCGCGGCGGGGCAGCCGGTGGCCGCCTTCAACGGTGTGCGCTCCGAGCAGGAGATCACGGCCTGGATCGACGAGATCCTCGCGCAGGTGGGCAGCGCATTGACCGGTGTCGACGACGCCGTGCCGGCATCCGAGCCCGAGGACCCGCGCATGGTGGCGGCCGAGGACAAGCTCAATGCCGGGGATTTCGACGGTGCGCTGGCCGATTATCGCGCCATCGTCGCCGCCGAGCCGGGCAATGTCGAGGCGGCCTCGGCCACCCGCAACCTGGAATTCGTGCTGCGCGCCCAGGCCCACGATCCGTCGATCGTGGACACCGCGGCACCGCATGACGTGGACGCCCAGCTCGCCGCCGCAGACGTGCTGCTGCTCGCACAACAGCCCGACGCCGCCTTCGACCGGATCATCGGGGTGATCAAGGCCACCGCCGGCGACGACCGTACCCGGGCCCGCACCCGGCTGCTGGAACTGTTCGAGCTGTTCGATCCGGCGGAGCCGTTCGTGGTGGCCGCCCGCCGCAAACTGGCCAGCGCCCTCTACTGAGCGGTCACGGCCGGTTGTTCGGCGTGTCGACCGGGGCGAGCCAGATCGCGGAGTTCGCCGGCAGCATCACCGACGCCGACACGGGCCGGCCGTGCCAGCCCTCGCCGTCGGCCTCGACAGACCCCAGGTTGCCCTTGCCGGCACCGGAATAGTGCGCGGCGTCGGTGTTGAGCACCTCGCTCCAGGTACCCGCCCGCGGCAGGCCCACCCGGTAGCTGGAGCGATCGACACCCGAGAAGTTGAACAGACAGGCCATCACCGAGCCGTCGGAGCCGAACCGCAGGAAGCTGATGACGTTGTTGGCGGTGTCGTTGGCGTCGATCCACTCGTAGCCCTGGGGCAGGGTGTCCTGGGTGTAGAGCGACGGCGACTCGCGGTAGATCCGGTTGAGGTCGGTGACCAGCGACGAGATTCCCGAATGCAGCTCGCCCTCCCACCCGTCGAGCTGATTCCAGTCGAGGCTGCGGTTGTCGGCCCACTCGGCGCTCTGGCCGAACTCCTGGCCCATGAACAGCAACTGTTTGCCCGGATGGCTCCACATGTAGGCCAGGAACACCCGCACACCGGCCGCCTTGGTCCACGAATCGCCGGGCATCCGGCTCCACAGGGTGCCCTTGCCGTGCACCACCTCGTCGTGGGAGAGGGGCAGCACGAAGTTCTCGCTCCACGCGTACATGAGTGAGAACGTGATCTCGTGATGGTGGAAACTGCGGTGCACCTGGTCGCGGCCGAGGTAGCCCAGCGTGTCGTGCATCCAGCCCATGTTCCACTTGAAGCTGAATCCGAGCCCGCCGAGGTCGGTCATCCGCGTCACGCCGGGCCACGCGGTGGATTCCTCGGCCACCGTGATGACACCGGGGAACAGTTTGTGCACCGTCGCGTTGGTCTCCTGCAAGAACTGCACGGCCTCGAGGTTCTCGCGCCCGCCGAACACGTTGGGCCGCCACTGGCCGGCCGGCCGTGAATAGTCGAGGTAGAGCATCGACGCGACGGCGTCCACCCGCAGTCCGTCGATGTGGAACTCATCGAACCAGTACAGCGCGTTGGCCACCAGGAAGTTGCGCACCTCGCGTCGACCGAAATCGAAAACGTATGTGCCCCAGTCCAGTTGCTCGCCACGCAGCGGGTCGGCGTGCTCGTAGAGGGCGGTCCCGTCGAACCGCGCGAGCGCCCATTCGTCCTTGGGGAAGTGGGCGGGCACCCAGTCGACGAGGATCGCGATGCCGCGCGAGTGCAGGTGGTCCACCAGATACCGGAAGTCGTCGGGCGTCCCGAATCGTGCGGTGGGCGCGTAGTACGAGGTCACCTGGTAGCCCCACGAACCGCCGAACGGATGCTCGGCGACCGGCAGGAACTCGACGTGGGTGAAACCCTTCTCCACCACATAATCGGCGAGCTGGTGGGCCACTTCGCGGTAGTCGAGTCCGAACCGCCAGGAGGCCAGGTGCACTTCGTAGATGCTCATCGGCTCCTGGTCGGACCTCGACCGCACCCGGCGATCGATCCACGCGTCGTCGGACCACTCGTAGTCCGACACGCTGACCACCGACGCGGTCGACGGCGGCTTCTCGGTGCGCCGTGCCATCGGATCGGCCTTGTCGCGGATCACCCCGTCGGCGCCGTGCACCCGGAACTTGTAGAGCGTGCCGTCACCGACATCGGGCACGAACACCTCCCACACCCCTGACGAACCCAGCGAGCGCATCGGGGTGGCCCGTCCCGACCAGGCGTCGAAATCGCCGACCACCACCACGCCGTGGGCATTGGGGGCCCACACCGAGAACGCCGTCCCCGACACCTCGCCGTCGGGGGTGGTGTAGCTGACCGCGCGAGCGCCGAGGACGTCCCACAGCGCTTCGTGACGGCCCTCGGAGAACAGGTGCAGGTCCATCTCGCCGAGGCTGGGCAGAAAGCGGTATCCGTCGGCCACCACGAACTCGTCGGTGCCGCCGTGCCCGTCCGGGTAGATCACCCGGTAGCGGTAGTCGATCAGGCCGGCGATGGGCACCGCGACGACGAACAGGTCGTCGGTCTGGCGCATCATCGGATGGTCGACGCCGCCGATCACCGCCGACACCGCGATCGCGTTGGGCCGCAGGGTCCGCAGGATGGTGTATCCGTCGGGTGCGTCGTGGGCGCCGAGGAACGCATGGGGGTCGGGGTGGGTCACCGCGAACAGTCGACGCACATCGTGGTCGGAAGCGTAGGGCTGCGGGGGAATTGACGCACTCACTGGATGATCCTCACTGCACACGATAGGAGAGTCGGACGGCCGCGGCGGACTCCATCGGCGGCAGCGCCACGATGTGCGCCACTGCCCGCCACGGCTCGAGCCGTACGTAATTGGCCTGGCCCCAACCGAATTCCTGGCCGGTCACCTCATCGCGGGCGACGAAACGATCCTGCCAGTCGAAGCCGACGGCAGGCATGTCGAGCCACAGCGTCGATTCCTCGGGCCCGAACGGATTGATGTTGACCACCACCACCACGCGATCGCCCGAGACCGGATCGAGCTTGGAGAACGCGATCAGCGCGGGATTGTCGAGATGGTGAAAGGTGATGTTGCGCAACTGCTGTAACGCGGGATGGCGTCGCCGGATGTGGTTGAGCGTGGTGATGAACGGCTCGAGGGACTCACCGCGGCTGGTGGCGGCCTTGTAGTCACGCGGGCGCAGTTCGTATTTCTCGGAGTTGAGGTACTCTTCGCTGCCCTCGCGCACCGCGACATGCTCGTAGAGTTCGTAGCCGCTGTACACCCCCCACGACGGCGCCAGGGTCGCGGCCAGCGCCGCGCGCAGCGCGAACATGCCCGGCCCGCCGTGCTGCAGGCTCTCATGCAGGATGTCGGGGGTGTTCACGAAGAGGTTGGGCCGCGCCTCGTCGGCGTGCGCGGCGATCTCGCGCCCGAACTCCTCGAGCTCCCACTTGGCGGTCTTCCACGTGAAGTAGGTGTAGGACTGCGTGAAGCCGATCCGTGCCAGCCCGTAGAGGCGCGCCGGACGGGTGAACGCCTCCGACAAGAACAGCACATCGGGATCGCGCTTCTTGATCTCACTGATCAGCCACTGCCAGAAGTTGGGCGGCTTGGTGTGCGGATTGTCGACCCGGAAGATCTTGACCCCCAAGCCCACCCAGTGCAAGGCCACCTTCAGCACCGCGCGGTAGATGCCGTTGCGGTCGTTGTCGAAGTTGAGCGGGTAGATGTCCTGGTACTTCTTGGGCGGGTTCTCGGCGTAGGCGATGGTGCCGTCGGGCAGGGTGGTGAACCAGTCCGGATGGTCGATCGCCCACGGATGGTCGGGGGCGCATTGCAGGGCGAGGTCGAGTGCCACCTCCATGCCGAGTTCGCGGGCGCGGCCGACGAAATAGGCGAAGTCCTCTTCCGAACCGAGCTGCGGGTGGATGGCGTCGTGCCCGCCCTCGGCCGACCCGATGGCCCACGGCGATCCCACATCGTCGGGTCCGGCGACGAGAGTGTTGTTGGGGCCCTTGCGGTTCACCGCGCCGATCGGGTGGATGGGCGGCAGGTACACCACGTCGAAGCCCATGTCGGCGATCCGGGACAGATCCTGCGCCGCGGTGAGGAACGTTCCGTGTACCGGATGGCCCTCGCCGTCCCAGCCGCCGGTGGAACGGGGGAACATCTCATACCACGACCCGAACAGGGCGCGGCGCCGGTCGACCCAGATCCGGTACATGCGGCTCTTGGTGACCAGATCGCGCACCGGGCGCTCGCGCATCAGGTCCTGCACGTCGTCGGAGACGGCGAGACTGACCCGGTTCTCCACCCGGCGTCGGGTGGAACGCAGGTCGTGGATGGCGTCGGTGAGCAGTTCACGAGCCGCGTCGCCGTCGAGTTCGATGGCCCGCACCAGGATGCGCGCGCCGATCTCGAGGTCGTTGGCCAGATCCTCGGGACCCTGCCCGGCGTCGATCTTCTTCAGAATCCCCGACCGCCACGTCTCGTACGGGTCACTCCACGCCTCGATGCGAAACGACCAGTAACCGACCGCGTCGGGCACGATCGCCGCGTTGTACTGATCGGGCTCGATGGAGGCCACCATCGGGATCTTCATGGTGTCGCGGCGCGGCGTCTCCACGTGCAGGGTCACCCCGAGCGCGTCATGCCCCTCGCGCCAGGCCGTCGCGCTGATCGGAATGAGTTCTCCAACAACGCATTTCGCGGGGACCTGCCCTTCGGAGACCAATGGTTGGATGTCGTCGATGCCCATCCGGCCGATCACTGCGGCCCCCTCTCGTCGCCGACCCGTGCTCGGCGTGGATACTCCGTTGACTCCGTTGCTCTCACCGTAGCGGTACGGCCCCGAGTCTGCCGAGCGCAGCCCGCACGACGGCGGGATCGGTGGTCCGCCAGAACGGCGGCATGGACGCCAACAGGTAGCCGCCGTACCCGGCGGTGGCCAACCGCGAGTCGAGGACCGCCACCACTCCTCGATCGTCCACCGACCGCAGCAGCCGCCCCGCACCCTGGGCGAGCAGCAGCGCCGCATGGTTGGCCGCAACCGACAGGAATCCGTTGCCGCCGGCGGCGGTCACCGCGCGCTGGCGGGCGGTGAGCAGCGGGTCGTCGGGCCGGGGGAAGGGGATGCGGTCGATCACCACCAACGACAGCGAGGGGCCGGGCACGTCGACGCCCTGCCACAGTGACAGCGTGCCGAACAGGCACGTCTGCGGGTCCTCGGCGAATCGCCGCACCAGCGCCGACGTCGTGTCGTCACCCTGACACAGGATCGGCAGGTCGCACCGCTCTCGCAGCACCTCGCTGGCCTCGCGCGCCGCACGCATCGACGAGAACAGCCCCAGCGTGCGGCCGCCGGCGGCCTCGACGAGGGAGGTGAGTTCGTCGAGCACGGCCGGTGCCATCGCGTCGCGCCCGGGCCGTGGCAGGTGGCGGGCCACATAGAGGATGGCCGATCGGGGGTAGTCGAAGGGCGAGCCGGCGTCCAGTCCCGTCCAGCGCACCGACGCCGAATCGGCCGGCACCGCCGCACCGGAAGCGGTGACCGTGCGGGCATCGGCGGCGGGAGTGTCGGTGCCGCGGCCTGCGGCGGGCAACCCCCATGTGGCGGCCAGCGCGTCGAACGAGCCGCCGACCGTCAGGGTGGCCGACGTGAGGATCACCGTGGCGTTGGCGAACAGTGTGGCGCGCAGCAGCCCGCCGACCGACAGCGGCGCGATGTGCAGCACCGCACGGGTGTCGGCCGATCGGCCGACCCGCTGCTGGGACACCCAGACCACATCGCGTCGCTTGGCGGCGTCGGGTTCGTCGAACGCGCCGAGTATCCGGACCACGGTGTCGTGCAGGTCGTCGAGCGAGGTCAGCGCCGCCGACCGGGCCGCGGCGGCACCCGGATCGTCCGAGGAACCCGGCGCGCGGACCGGGCCGATCGCGTTGCGTGCCTGCCACAGCCGGTCGCGCAACGCGGCCAGCGTCAGCGCGGCCGACGACGGCAGCGACGTCCACTCGCGTTCCGGGGCGTCAGCGAGCATCTCGCCGAGCGTCTCGCCCGCACCGAGCAGGCCGTCGGTGGTCTCCTCGTCGATGAGCTTGCCGCAGCGCCGTGACACCTGGGCGATCGCCGCCGCCGACACCTCGGCGGTGGACACGGAGGTGATGCGGTCGACGAGTTCGTGCGCCTCGTCGATCACCACCACGTCGTGCTCGGGCAGGATGTTCGCCGGGCTCATCGCGTCGATCGCCAGCAATGCGTGATTGGTGACCACCACGTCGACCTGCCCGGAGCGGCGGCGGGCCTGCTCGGCAAAGCAATCCTCGCCGTAGGAGCAGTTCGTCGCGCCCAGGCATTCCCGCGACGTCACGCTCACCTGTCGCCACGACCGGTCGGCGACCCCGGGGGAGAGGTCGTCGCGATCGCCGGTGTCGGTGTCCGAGGACCACTCCCGCAGCCGGGTGACGTCACGGCCGGTCCGCGACAACTCGAACGGATCGAACAGCTCGGTGTCCGGCTCGTCGGCGGTGCCGGAGTGGATCTTGTTGAGGCACAGATAGTTTGCGCGGCCCTTCAGGATGGCGAAGGTGGGTTCGCGGCCCAGCTGACCCGCCAGCGCCCCGGCCAGCCGCGGCAGGTCACGCTCGATGAGCTGTCGTTGCAGTGCGATCGTCGCCGTGGACACCACCACGGTGTGACCGGATTCCATGGCATGCCGGATCGCGGGCACCAGGTACGCCAGCGACTTACCGGTCCCGGTGCCTGCCTGCACGGCGAGATGCTCGTGGGTGTCGATGGCGTGCGCCACCGCGGTGGCCATCCGGACCTGGCCGTCGCGCCGGGCACCCGAGAGGGCGGTGACCGCCGCGTCGAGCAGGTCGGGCACCGATGGCAGGTCGGTCACGTGTCGGAGGTCTGACCGTCGTAGAGCAGGTCGCCGACCAGCGTGACCCCGGCGTCACGCAACTCGGCGAGCGCCGTGCGGGTGGTCTCCGGCGCGACCGCGGCGGTGAAGTTGAGCAGTACCCGCGTGGCGAACCCTTCGCCGGCGGCGTCGAGCGCGGTGGCCCGCACACAGTGATCGGTGGCGATCCCCACCACGTCCACCGACGTCACGTCGTGATCACGTAACCACTGCGTCAGCGTGGTGCCGTCCTGTGCGGCGCCCTCGAAGCCCGAGTAGGCGGCGGCGTACTCGCCCTTGGAGAACACCTCCTGCACGCGCGAGGTGTCGAAGTCGGGAGCAAACGCCACACCGTCGGTGCCCACCCGGCAATGCGGCGGCCACGAGTCGACGAAGTCGGGATTCTCGGAGAAGTGGTCGCCGGGATCGATGTGGTAGTCGCGGGTGGCCACCACCGTGTCGTAGTCGCCGGTCAGGGACGCGAGCGACCGGGCGACGGCGTTGCCGCCGCGGACCCCGAGCGCACCGCCCTCACAGAAGTCGTTCTGGACGTCGACGACGATCAGCGCGTCCGCGGCGGAGTCGGCGTCGGGGAAGTGGGTGCTGCTCATCGGATCTCCTGTGCTCGCTGGGGCCGGGGCATCGGTGCGGTGATTCGGTGGGTGCAGCCCGCTCACCCGAGCGCGTATCGGGTGGGGACGGCGGGGTCGCCATGGGACAGGCCCAGGCCCTCCCATGGGAGGCTCACCAGTCCGGCCGCGAGGTGGGTACGCCCGTCGGCCAGGGTCGGCAGGTCGGCGACCGGCTCGCCGCTACGCACCAACGGAATCTGCAGGGGGCGCAGGGTGTGGCCATTGGCGCTCGGGGGTTGGCCCGCGGTGGGGTAGACGATCTCCTCGACGATGGTTCCCGACGCGCGAGCGGCCCGCAGCGCGGTCTTGGCGCCGCCGTGGGACTCCTTGTGGCTGGAGCGTTTCGCCACCGGGATGCCGTCCACCTCGACGAGCTTGTAGACCATCCCGGCGGTGGGTGCTCCGCTGCCGGTGACCAGCGAGGTGCCCACCCCGTAGGTGTCGACCGGTTCGGCGCGCAGCGACGCGATCGCGTACTCGTCGAGATCGCCGGAGACCACGATCTTGGTGTTCGGGGCGCCGAGGTCGTCGAGCTGGTCGCGAACCTGGCGGGCGAGGACGCCGAGATCGCCGGAATCGATACGCACCGCACCGAGTTCGGGTCCGGCCACCTCGATGGCGTTGCGCACCCCCTGGGTGATGTCGAAGGTGTCGACGAGCAGGGTGGTACCCACGCCGAGTGCCTCGATCTGCGCGGCGAATGCCGCCTTCTCGTCGGGTCCGTCGGGTCTGGTGAAGCCCAGCGTGAAGGAGTGGGCGGCGGTGCCCGCGCTGGGGACGCCGTAGCTGCGCGCGGCCTCGAGATTCGAGGTGGCCGCCACGCCGGCCAGATAGGCGGCGCGTGCGCTGGCCACTGCGGCGCGTTCGTGGGTGCGCCGCGATCCCATCTCGATGATCGGGCGCGACCCGGCCGCGCTGACCATGCGCGCCGCCGCCGATGCGATCGCACTGTCGTGATTGAGGATCGACAGGATCAGCGTCTCGAGCACCACGGCGTCGGCGAAGCTGCCGCGCACCGTCAGGATCGGGGACCCGGGGAAGTACAGTTCGCCTTCCCGGTAGCCGTCGATGTCACCGGAGAAGCGGTAGTCGCGCAGCCATGCGACGGCCTCGGGATCGAGGAAACGTTGGACCACCGCGATCTCGTCGTCGCCGAAGCGGAAGCCGGCCAGTTCCTCCACGACCCGCCCGGTGCCCGCGACCACCCCGTAGCGCCGGCCGTCGGGCAGGCGCCGGGCGAACACTTCGAACACACATCTCCGCTGCGCTACGGGCTGGCGCAGGGCGGCCGCGACCATGGTGAGTTCGTACTGGTCGGTGAGCAGCGCGGTGTTGCGGAAGGTCACGATCCCTTACCCTAGGTTGTATGGCGCCTGACGACATTCGTGCGCACGAGGCTACTCCCGGCGACGGGGGATCCCACACCGGCACGGCGGTGGCCGAACCGTCGGTCGCCGACGGTGCCGTTGGGCTCGATCGCCCGTGGGTGACCATCGTCTGGGACGATCCGGTGAATCTGATGCGCTACGTGACGTTCGTGTTCCAGAAGGTGTTCGGATACTCCGAGTCGAGGGCGAACCAGCTGATGATGCAGGTACACACCGAGGGCAAGGCGGTGGTGTCCTCGGGCGATCGCGACAAGGTGGAAGCCGATGTGGCCAAGCTGCATGCCGCCGGTCTGTGGGCGACGATGCAGCGCGACAGCTGACCGACGGCGCGGAGAGGGTCAGCATGCGCGTCTGGAAACGTAAGGGCCGGGGCCGGTCGGTGCGAATCACCAGCAACCTCGAAGCCCACGAGGCCGAACTGTTGGCCTCGCTGGTGTCGTCGATGTGCGAATTGCTCAACGATCGCGAGAGCAGCGCACCCCGCGACGAACTGGCCGAACTCACCGGGATCCGCACTGGGCACACCAGTGCTCCCACCGACGCCACGCTGGGCCGGTTGCTGCCTGACTTCCACCGGCCCGATCAGGACGCCGAACTGTCCGCCGACGTCGTCAACGGCCGGCTCAACGCGGCGCTGCGCAGCGTCAACGAGCCCAAGATCATCGACGCCAAGCTGGCTGCGGCCACCACGATGCTCGATACGCTGCCCGACGGCGGCGGCGATGTGGTGCTCAGCGAGGAGCAGGCGATGGCCTGGCTGACGGCGCTCAACGACGTGCGACTGGCACTCGGTGCGATGCTGGGGATCTCCGAGGACACACCCGATCATCTGCCCGCCGACGACCCGCACGCCGGACACCTCGACGTCTACCACTGGCTGACCGTGATGCAGGAGTTGCTGGTCGAGGCCCTGATGTGAGTGAGGTGACGCTGCGCGACCGGATCACCGACGTGGCCGGGATCGGCGTCGGGCACCACCATCGGCTCGACCCGGACGCGACCGTCGGGATCGGCGGGCCCGACGACCCGCCGGGTACCGGTTGGGCCACCGGAACCACCGTGATCACCGTCGACACACCGGCGTCGGCGTCGGTGCCGCCGACGGTGGCGGTCGACGTGCGCGGCGGCGGGCCGGGCACGCGTGAGACCGACCTGCTCGATCCGAGTAACACGGTGACCACCGCACATGCGATCGTGCTGACCGGCGGCAGCGCGTACGGTCTCGCCGCCGCCGACGGCGTGATGTCGGCGCTCGAGATCCAGGGCCGGGGGCTGCCGATGGACGCCGTGGGACACGTGGTGCCCATCGTGCCCGCCGCGGTGATCTTCGACCTCCCGGTGGGCGCATGGGATCGCCGCCCCGACGCCGACTTCGGGCGACAAGCCCTCGCCGCCGCGGGCGCGGACGTCGCGCAGGGCAGTGTGGGTGCGGGCACCGGAGCTCGTGCGGGCGGCCTCAAGGGTGGGGTGGGAACCGCGTCGATGCGCATCGAGTCCGGTCCGGGTGCGGGCATCACGGTGGGCGCGGTGATCGTCGCCAATCCGGTCGGATCGGTGATCGATCCGGCCACCGGACTGCCGTGGGGTGCGTCGGGCGCCGACCTCGACCGGTACGGGCTGCGCCGACCCGCCGCCGCCGACGTCGCGCGGATCGCCGAGTTCACCACCACCCACACGGTGCTCAACACCACGATCGGGGTGGTGGCCACCGATGCCACGCTGTCGGCGGCATCGGTGCGCCGGGTGGCGATGTCGGCGCACGACGGACTGGCCCGGGCAATCCACCCGGTGCATTCGCCGCTGGACGGCGACACGATCTTCGCGGTTGCCACCGGAGCCGTCCCGGCCGATTCGACGCCGTTGGTGCCGCCCGGGATGAACCCCGAGGCGGCGGTACTGGTCGACGTGTGCCGGGTGGCCACCGCGGTGACCCAGCGGGCCATCGTCAAGGCGGTCCTCGCCGCGACCCCGGTGGCCGGGGTGCCCACCTACGCCGACATCGTCCCGTCGGCGCTCGGCTGACCGGACCGCGGCCATGGCCGACGAACCGATCTCCGCCGCCGACGCGGCCAACCTCGTCTTCGATTCCGTCAGCCGGGTGAACGCCTTCGTCATCGCGGGAGAACTGGGGCCCGGCGGTTTCGTGTCGTCGGAGGGCGACGTCGACATCGGCGCCGCGCGCGAGATGCTTGCTGCCCGTGCGGCGCGTATCACCCGACTGGGTCAGCGACCCGATACCAGCGGCCGCACCTGGTGGTGGCGCGACACCCACATCGTGCCCGAACACCATGTGCGCGTGGTTGATTCGATGACCCTGAGTGATCTCGCCGCGCAGCGCATGATCACGGCGATGGATCACGCCCATCCGTTGTGGGAAGTGCTGTTCGAGCCCCGGGTGGCCCCGGGTAGAGCCGGGATGCTGGTGCGTATTCACCACAGCCTGGCCGACGGGTTGGCGGCGGCGACGCTGATGGCGGGGCTTGCCGACGCGATCCCCCCGACGGATGAGCAGGGCCGGTCGATCGGCTCGACACCCGAGCCGTCCGCCCACCGGGGCCGGCCGGGTGCTGTCGGGCAGTGGACGCAGATGTTCCACGGGTCACGGGTCCCGCGGGGTGCGCTTCTCGGCGAGGTCCGTGGCCTGCACGCCGTGCGGTTCGGCGACGTCGACCTCGACGCGGTGGCTGCCGGTGCCCGGTCGGTGGGCGCCACCGTGAACGACGCGGTACTCAGCGCCGCCGCGGCCGCCATCGCCGCCGGACTGCGCGCACTCGGCGAGCAGCCGCCCACCGAGGTGCGAGTGTCGGTGCCCATCGCGGTGGACCGGCATCGTGGAGAGGGCAACGCGCTGACGAATGTGCTGGTGTCCGTCCCGTTGCGCGTCGACGAAGGTGGCGCGCGACTCGCCACGATCCACTCCCGCGCGGCACCGGCCATCGCGGCAGCACGCCGTGGCGGCGCCCCGCCGGCACCACGCGGGCGTCTGATGATGCGCCTGTTCATGCGGTACGCCGATCACCAGCGGATCATCGGTGCCGTCAGCAGCAGCCTGCGCGGGCCACGGACCGAACTCCGGTTCGGTGGCGCGCCCCTGCTGCGGCTGCACCCGGTGGGCACCCTCGGCGGCAACGTACGCATCAGCGTGGTCGCAGTCTCCTACTCCGGGTGTCTGTCATGGGGTCTGCACACGGCCGCGCCCATCCCCGCCGACACCGTCGCGGCGGCGTTCGCCGCCGAGATGGACTTCGTCGGCGGCCTCGCCCGGCGGTGACGTGCCGATGGAATAAGGTGCACGGCGCGGCTCGTTGAGTCTCGGGAAATGGCAGTTGCGGAAACGGTGGACCGTCCACCGGGGAAGGGCCGGAGGTGCTGCAGATCAGCCAGGAACTGGTGGACGCCATGATTGCGCATGCGCGCGCCGACCACCCCGACGAGGCCTGTGGTGTGATCGCCGGGCCCGAGGGCTCGGATCGTCCGGAACGGTTCATCGCGATGGTCAACGCCGAGAGGTCACCCACCTTCTACCGGTTCGACTCCGCCGAGCAGCTCTCGGTGTGGCGCGAGATGCAACGCAACGACGAGGAACCCGTCGTCATCTACCACTCGCACACCGCCACCGAGGCGTACCCGAGTCGCACCGACATCTCCTACGCCGGTGAACCCGACGCCCACTACGTCCTGGTGTCCACCCGTGACGCCGACAACGCCGAGGTCCGCAGCTATCGCATCGTCGATGGCGAGGTCACCGAAGAACCCATCGAGATCAGGAGTTGACATCCATGCCCGTCACCGTGTCCATCCCCACCATCCTGCGTACTCACACCGGAGGTGAGAAGCGGGTGGATGCCACCGGCACCACACTCGCCGAGATCATCGACAACCTCGACGCGTCGAATCCGGGAATCAAGGAGCGGCTGGTGGCCCAGGATCGCAGCGGCGCGGTGAAACTGCACCGCTTCGTCAACATCTATGTCAACGACGAGGACGTCAGGTTCTCCGGCGGTCTCGACACCGCCGTTGCCGACGGCGACGACGTGACCATCCTGCCCGCCGTGGCCGGCGGCCAGTAGACCGGTGGCGCGGTACAACTCACTCATCGAGTCGGTGGGGCACACCCCACTGATCGGCCTGCAGCGACTCTCGCCACGGTGGGACGACACCGACCCCGGAGAACCCGGTGGCGGCCCGCATGTGCGGCTGTGGGCGAAGCTGGAGGACCGCAACCCCACCGGATCGATCAAGGACCGTCCCGCGCTGCGAATGGTCGAGCAGGCCGAGGCCGACGGGCTGCTGCGGCCGGGCTCGATCATCCTCGAACCCACCAGCGGAAACACCGGGATATCGCTGGCCATGGCGGCGAAACTCAAGGGCTATCAACTCATCTGCGTGATGCCCGAGAACACGTCCGAGGAGCGTCGGCAACTGCTGACGATGTTCGGCGCGCAGGTGATCTCGTCGCCCGCTGCGGGTGGCTCCAACACCGCTGTGCGGGTGGCCAAGGAACTCGCCGCCGAGCATCCCGACTGGGTGATGCTCTATCAGTACGGCAATCGCGCCAACATGTTGGCCCACTACGAGGGCACCGGTCCGGAGCTCTACGCCGACCTCCCCGAGATCACCCACTTCGTCGCGGGGCTCGGCACCACCGGCACGCTCATGGGGGTGGGGCGCTACCTGCGTGAGCAGAACCCGGACGTCGAGATCGTCGCGGCCGAACCGCGCTACGGCGATGAGGTGTACGGCCTGCGCAACATCGACGAGGGCTTCGTCCCGGAGCTCTACGACGACGCGGTGCTCACCCGGCGCTACTCGGTGCAGGGTGTCGACGCCGTGGCCAGGGTCCGTGAACTGATCGACACCGAGGGCATCTTCGCGGGCATCTCCACCGGCGCCATCCTGCAGGCGGCGCGCGGCCTGGGCCGTACGGCGATGAAGGAGGGTCGGCGCGCCGATATCGGACTGGTGATCCCCGACGCGGGCTGGAAGTATCTGTCGACCGGTGCCTACACCGGTAGCCTGGACGAGGCCGAGGAGGCACTCGACGGGCAGCTCTGGGCCTGACCGGGTCCCGTGACATCTGCCCGTCGACAGCACCCCATCCCGCCCCGACAGGAACCCCGATGACCCCGAACCGCACCACATCCACCGCCGGCGGCCCCCGCCCGCTGTGGCAGCGGTCGGTGATCGTCATGGCAGCGATCGTCGCGTTGCTGGTGGTGATCGAGGCCATCGATGCGGCCACCCACTACGACCTCGACCGGGCGGGCATCGAACCACGACAGGTCGACGGCCTCGACGGCATCCTGTGGGCGCCGTTTCTGCACGCGAACTTCGAGCACCTGTTCGCCAACCTCATACCCGGTGTGGTGCTCGGTTTCCTGCTGCTGATGACTCGTCGCTTCCTGATCGTCACCGCCATCGTCTGGGTGGTGTCGGGTGTGGGGGTGTGGCTGTTCGCCCCGCCGTATACCGTCACCGTCGGCGCATCCGGGATCATCTTCGGCTGGCTGACGTTCCTGCTGGTGCGCGGCCTGTTCAACCGCGATTTCTGGCAGGTGGCACTCGGCGTGCTGCTCTTCGTCGTGTACGGATCGGTGCTCTGGGGACTGTTTCCCGGCGAGGTCGGGGTGTCGTGGCAGGGCCACCTGTTCGGCGCTGTCGGCGGTGTGCTGGCCGCCTGGTTTCTCGCCGATCGTGATCGCCGCACGTCACGGTCGTCCTCCGCCGCGGGACCGGGGGTGCGGTCATAGACGCCCACACCCGTCCCGACGCGCCCATCGGTATCTTCGATTCCGGCGTCGGCGGTCTCACCGTTGCGCGCGCCGTCATCGACCTGCTGCCCGACGAGGACATCATCTACATCGGCGATACCGCCAACGGGCCCTACGGCCCGTTGACCATCCCCGAGATCCGCCGTCACGCGCTGGCCATCGGCGACGACCTCGCCGGCCGCGGGGTCAAGGCCATCGTCATCGCGTGCAACACCGCCTCGTCGGCGTGCCTGCGCGACGCACGCGAGCGTTACGCCCCGATCCCGGTGATCGAGGTGATCCTGCCCGCGGTGCGGCGTGCGGTGGTGGCCACCAAGACCGGCCGTATCGGGGTCATCGGGACCTCGGCCACGATCGCGTCACGCGCCTACCAGGATTCGTTCGCCGCGGCTCGCGACGTGGAGATCACCGCCGTGGCGTGTCCCCGCTTCGTCGACTTCGTCGAACGCGGCATCACCAGCGGCAGGCAGATCCTGGGGCTGGCCCAGGGCTATCTGGAACCGCTGCAGGAAGCGAATGTGGACACCCTCGTGCTCGGGTGCACGCACTATCCGTTGCTGTCGGGAGTCATCCAGCTCGCGATGGGCGACGAGGTGACGCTGGTGTCGAGCGCCGAGGAGACGGCCAAGGATCTGTTCCGCGTGCTCACCGAATCGGACATGCTGCATCCGCACACCGACCGCGAGGCCGACCGGGTATTCGAAGCGACCGGCGATCCCGAGTTCTTCGCGCGCTTGTCGAGTCGTTTCCTGGGGCCGGTGGTGCGACCTGTCGCGCACGTGCGCGTCGACCACGCGTAGAAACGAAATCGGACAGAAACGTGATCGGACGGGCACGCAATCGGTCTGTACGGCACTTGTGACCGGTACGTGGTCTCCGGCCACCGGCGGCGTGGCATGGTAGGGCGTATGCGTCTGACGGTCCTGGGGTGTTCGGGCAGTGTCGGCGGCCCGGGGGCGGCGTGTTCGGGATATCTCTTCACCGTTCCGGGCGAACAGCCGGTGCTGGTGGATTGTGGGCCCGGTGTGTTCGGCGAACTGCAGCGTTTCGCCGACCCCAACTCCGTCGCCGTCGTACTCAGTCATCTACACGCCGATCACTGCCTCGATCTGCCCGCCATGCTGGTGTGGCGTCGTTACGCCCCGGTCCCCGCGGTCGGCAAGGCGCCGCTGTACGGCCCGCCCGGAACCGCACTGCGCATCGGCGCGGGTTCGAGCGAATTCGCCGGACAGATCGACGATGTCGGCGACACGTTCGATCCGCACGAGTGGAGCGACGGTATCGAGATCACGCTCGGCGGCATGACGATCCATCCGGTGCGGGTGGATCATCCGCCGGCCACTTTCGGGCTCCGGATCACCGGACCGCAGGGCCAGGTCGTCGCGTTCAGCGGCGACAGCGGCCCGTGCGACGAGTTGGTGGATCTGGCCGCCGACGCCGACATCTTCCTGTGCGAGGCGTCATGGACGCACGCGCCTTCGGAACGGCCGCCCCACCTGCACATGTCGGGGATCGAGGCGGGCGAGATGGCCACCAAGGCGAACGCCAAGTCGCTGGCCATCACCCATGTTGCGCCGTGGTCGGATGCCCAGGCGATCCTCGCCGAGGCCCGCAGCACGTTCAGCGGTCCGGTCGATCTGGTGCATCAGGGGCAGGTGTTCGACCTGCTCGGTTGATCTCTACAGTGAGATCGTGACCACACGAGCTGACGGCAGGGCCGACGACGAACTTCGTCCGATCACCATCACCCGGGGATTCACCTCGAATCCGGCGGGTTCGGTGCTCATCGAGTTCGGTCAGACCCGCGTGATGTGCACCGCGAGCGTCACCGACGGCGTGCCGCCGTGGCGTCGCGGGTCCGGACTGGGCTGGCTCACCGCCGAGTACGCGATGCTGCCGGCCGCCACCCACGAACGCTCGCGACGCGAGTCGGTGAAGGGAAAGATCGGTGGCCGCACCCACGAGATCAGCCGCCTGATCGGCCGTTCGCTGCGGGCATGCATCGACCTCGCCGCCCTCGGCGAGAACACCATCGCACTCGACTGCGACGTGCTGCAGGCCGACGGCGGTACCCGTACCGCAGCGATCACCGGCGCGTATGTGGCGCTCGCCGACGCGGTCACGTGGCTCAAGGCGGCGGGCAAGCTTTCGGATCCGCAACCGCTGTCGTGCATGATCGCCGCGGTCAGCGTCGGTGTGGTGGATGGTCGGGTGCGTCTCGACCTGCCCTACGAGGAGGATTCGCGGGCCGAGGTCGACATGAACGTGGTGGCCACCGACGCGGGCACCCTCGTGGAGGTGCAGGGCACCGGTGAGGGTGCCACCTTCCCGCGCGGCACCCTCGACAAGCTTCTCGACATCGCCGAGGTCGGCACGGATAAATTGTTCGTCGCCCAGCGGGAGGCGCTCGCCGCCCCGTACCCGGGTGAGCTGCCGCAGCCGGTCTGAGCCGCGACCGATGTCGAGGATTCTGCTGGCGAGCCGAAACCGCAAGAAGCTCGCCGAACTGCAACGGGTGGTCGACGCCGCCGGCATCACCGGACTCGACGTGGTGGGACTCGACGCGGTGCCGGAGTACCCGGAGGAACCCGAGACCGGCGCGACGTTCGCCGACAATGCGCTGATAAAGGCCCGGGCCGGTGCGCGTGCGACCGGATTGCCTTGTCTGGCAGATGATTCCGGTATCGCGGTGGATGCTCTGAACGGGATGCCGGGTGTGCTCTCGGCGCGGTGGAGCGGTAGTCATGGCGACGACGCGGCCAACAACGCCCTGCTGCTCGACCAGATCTCCGATGTCCCCGACGAACGCCGGGGCGCGGCGTTCGTGTCGGTGTGCGCTCTGGTGCTGCCGTCCGGGGAGGAGACGGTGGTGCGCGGTGAATGGCGCGGAGTGATTCTTCGGGAACCGCACGGCGAGAACGGTTTCGGCTACGACCCGCTGTTCCGCCCGGACGACCCCGCCGCGGCCGGGAGGTCGGCGGCGGAGCTGTCGGCGGCGGAGAAGGATGCGCTGAGCCATCGCGGCAAGGCCCTGGCGCAGCTGGTGCCGGCGCTGCGCGCCCTCGCCGCCCGCTGACCCGCTCCCGTCGAGCGTGCCCACATCCGCGTCGAGCGTGCCCGGTTCCGCGTCGAGCGTGCCCAGATCCCCGTCGAGCGTGTCCAATTCGGCGTCGCGCGTGCCCAGATCCCCGTCGAGCGTGTCCAGATCCCCGTCGAGCGTGTCCAGATCCCCGTCGAGCGTGTCCACTTCGGCGTCGAGCGTGCCCGGTTCCGCGTCGAGCGTGCCCACCCGCCCGTCGAGCGTGCCCGGTTCGGCGTCGAGCGTGCCCGGTTCGGCGTCGAGCTTGCCTGCTCCTACTGCTCGGTGGCCCTTGTCTTCATTGATCACGTCGTGTTTTCCGCTGATCGAGCGCACCCCTCCCGCTGATCGAGCTTGTCGAGATACCCGCCGTCGAGGGGTTTCGACAAGCTCAACCCGCGGAGGTCGCCTCACCCGGCGAGGGGACGCGCAACCGGCGGGGGGACGCTCACCCGGCGAGGGGACGCTCACCCGGCGGGGGGACGCTCACCCGGCGAGGGGACGCTCAACCGGCGAGGGGACGCTCAACCGGCGAGGGGACGCTCACCCGGCGGGGGGACGCTCAACCGGCGAGGGGACCCTCACCCGGCGGGGGGACGCTCAACCGGCGAGGGGACCCTCAACCGGCGAGGGGCCGCTCAACCGGCGAGGGGACGCTCAACTGGGGCTCACCCCCCGGCGAGGACACCACCGTGCACCGCCAGCATCCGCGACACCGAGTCGGGCCAGCGGAACTGCGACGCTCGTCGCCGCGCCGCCTGCTCGCGTTCGTGCCGAGGCATCGCCATCACCTGTTCGATCGCGGCAGCGAACCCGGCTCCGGAGTTGGCGGCGAGGGCGCCGCAGGAGTCGTCGACCATGCCGGCCACCGCTGACGAGCGCGATCCGACGACGGGCGTTCCCGACGCCAGCGACTCCAGCGCCGACAAGCAGAAGGTCTCGTGCGGTCCGGGCGCGAGGGAGATGTCGGTGCTCGCCAGCAGCGACGCCACCTGCGTGCGGTCGGCGAGGTGTCCGAGAAAGGTGATCGGCAGCCCTCTGGCGGCATGCTGCAGAGCCGGGCGCATGGGGCCGTCGCCGGCGACCACCAGGTGGATCGGCACACCCGCGCGGTGCAGCCGCGCCGCCGCCGCGATGCTGCGGTCGGCGCGCTTCTCCACCGACAGCCGCCCACAGTGCCCGAGCAGCGTGGCGCCGTCGTCGGTCCAGCGGGTCGCCAGTTCCGGGTCCAGGTGGCGGGGATCGAACTGCTCGAGGTCGACGCCGAGTGGGGCGCGGACCAGATTGTCGGCGCCGATACGTTCGAACTCGGCCGCGGCGAAACCGGTGGTGCAGACGACGGCATCGAAGGCGCGTGCGGTGGCGGCATTCGCACGGTCGGCCGCGGCGCGCGCCATCGCGCGAGGTAACACCAGACCGAGTAGTCGATCGAGCCGCTCATGCGAGACCATCGTGGCGTGGACATCGCGTCGGCGTGCCCAGGCTCCGAATCCGCGGAGGGTCAACCTGTCGGACACCTCGATGGCGTCGGGACGCAGATGTTCCAGCACATCGGCGACGCGGCGCGGCGAGGCCAGCCGGTACCCGCCCGAGAACGGCAAACGCCGGGCAGGCACACAGATCTTGAGGACACCCGACGGCGTGAGTTGTTCGGACGGTTCGCCTCCCGGCACCACCAGCACCGCCTCGTGGCCTGCGGCCACGTAACCCGCGCCCCAGCGGTCGACGGCTGTGCGTAATCCACCGGAGCGCTCACCGTAGAAGTTCGCCAGTTGGACGATGCGCACATCTGTCAGTGAGCCGGGCGACGGTGAACGCGGTGCTGCGGGACCCTTAGTGGAGGTTGAACTGCGTCTTTACTTCCTTGGTCCGGATGTGTTCGAACCAGAACGACAGGAACGGGATGGTGCCGGCGATCGCGGTGACGATGATCTTCGGCACCGACCACCGCACCTTGATGCCGAGGTCGATCGCGCAGATCAGGTAGATGAAGTAGATCCAGCCGTGCACCGGCGGAACGAAGTCGAGCACACGGATGTCGAATCCGTACCGCAGGATCAATTCGGCCACCAGCAGCAGCAGCCAGACGCCGGTGATCCACGCCATGACCCGATAACGCAGTAGCGCGCTGCGGACCTTGGCGACGGGCGTGGTTGTCTGCGTGGTGTCGGTCACCTGTGTTGTTCCTCCGTGTGTTTCTGAGTGGGGGTGCCGGCGGTGTGGTCGCGAGGACGGTCCGCGTCACCGAGTGCCGCCAGATAGGTGTTGTACTCGCGCAGTGTCTCGTCGTCGTCGGGTGCTGACCGGGTGGCAAAAGACGAGGCGCTCGGGGTGTTGGCGCGGTCGGGGAGGATGCCGTCGGGAATCTCGGTCATACCTTTGGGCTTGAGCTTTTCGACCTCGTCGGGGTTGGACTCGAGCACCACGAAGCGACGATAGGCCCAGATGCATGCCGCGGCGAACGCCGGCCACTGCAGGGCGTAGCCCAGGTTCTGGCCCGTACCGCTCGACGATTCGAAACGATTCCACTGCCACCACGCCATCAACAGGCACACCACGGCCGCCACCACCGACAGCACCAGCAGTGCCGGCCGGTGTCTGCGGGTGCGACGCGGTGTCGTAGACATGTCTTCGACGGTACCTGGCCAGCGGCTATCGCCGTGCGGCCGGTACGCTTGACCGCGCACGCGCGAGTGGCGGAATTGGCAGACGCGCTGGATTTAGGTTCCAGTGTCTTACGACGTGGGGGTTCAAGTCCCCCCTCGCGCACCAAAGCTGGGTGGCGCTGGAGAAGTTGGGTGCTGCAGCACCCAGATTCTCCAGCCGCACCCAGAATTGCGCGAGATGAGAAGTGTCGCACACGTGTGCGAACATGGTCCGGTGAGTGTGCACCATGTAAGTGGCCGGAAGGCCGATGGACTGACCGCCGACGACCTCGCGACCCTCGTTGCCGGGCTGGCCGCAGGTAAACGGGTCACCGTCTACCTCCGAGAACCGATGCCGTCCCTGGGGCTCGACGCCGGAACGTCGGCCCGTGTCATCGGCATCGACGGGTCGACGGTCACGCTGAGGCCGAAGGGCGTCGACGACGAGTTGCCGTTCGAGGCCGAGGAACTACGCATGACTCGCGCGGCGACGGCGAGCAGCACCACCAAGACGCGTCGTCGGCCGACTCGGACGGCAGTCGACGCGCCGGACCCAAGTGGGTTGAAACCCACTGCGAGTTCACAACCCACTGCGAGTTCACAACCCACTGCGAGTTCACAACCCACTGCGAGTTCGAAACCCACGGCGAGTTCACAACCCACTGCGAACTCGACAAGCGCGCCGCCGAGGCCTGCTTCACGTCGTGACAAGCAGTTGGCGCCGGCTGTGACCGTCGCGATCACATCCTCGGACATGGGTGCCTGGTCGGTGTCGGTGTCGCGGGGTTCGAAGAAGCAGGGAAAGCCGGTGGAGGTCTCCGCCGCCCGAGTCGCACGCGCGATGCGGGAACTCGGCGACGACGCCGCGATCTCGGCCGTCGACGGTGTCATAACCTCGGCGCGGGCGAGCGCAGAACGTCGCGTCGCCGAACTCCGTGATGAACTCGAGCACGCGCGGGCCGCCCTGGCCGACCTCGACGGCGAGTAGCGTGTGCGTCCTCGCGATCCGACGCCCCAGATCGTCAACTGTGGTTGACGTTCAGGGTGATTCCGCGGCACGATGGACACCGTGAACACCGCCGTCGACGGGGCAAACGACCCCGACAACCCGATCGAACAGCTCGCCCGGATCGCAACCGCCCGCAACGAACTCGTCCGTGAGGAAGAGATCGCGGTGCGCCGGGCACGCAACGCCGGTCTGTCGTGGGCCGAGATCGGCACTCTGCTGGGTGTGTCCAAGCAGGCAATGCACAAGAAGTATCGGAAGATCGGATGAGCGACGGCACCTCACTGCGTCTCCCGCTGACCGACCTGCACGTGGTCGATCTCATCGGCGCGGATCTGCGCGCCGCGCACTACGATTCGGACGGCGTCGCCGCCCTGCTCGGCGAGCATGCGAATTCGGCTCTCGGCCGCGGCATCTGGTGGCCGGCGCTGCGTGCCACCCGACATGCGCCCCCCGAAGATCGCGCACTGGCGACCCTGATCAGGCTTTTCCTGCTCGGCTCCACCGAGAACCGCGACGCGGTGGCCGACGCGTTCCCGGCCACCGGGGCGCGCACGCTGATCGACAACGGCGTCGTCGAGGAGATCGCCGTCGGCGAGGTTCGCGCCGTCCTCGACATACGGCCCCACGCCGACGATGTCCGCGACTACCTCGTCGTCTCCGACCAGGATGCCGCGATGCGCAGCGGACCGGTTCGCCCCGACCATGTGCTCGGGATCGGCGGCGCGTCGATCTCGTTGGCGCGCGCCATCATTCGTGACCCGGTCGAGTCGGCGTTGGACATCGGCACCGGATGTGGCATCCAGTCGCTGCACCTCGGCACGCATGCGGAGCGCATCGTGGCCACCGACACCAACCCGCGCGCCCTGGCGCTGGCGGCGGCCACCGCCCGACTCAACGGCATGAGCTGGGATCTGCGCGCGGGTAGCCTCTTCGCACCCGTCGGCGACGAGCGTTTCGATCTCGTCGTCTCCAATCCGCCGTTCGTCGTCGGCGCCGGAAGCCAGGACTACGAGTATCGCGATTCGGGCATGGCCGGAGATGCGTTGTGCGCCCAGCTCATCCGGGAATTACCCGACCACCTGCGGCCGGGTGGCACCGCGCAACTACTCGCCAACTGGATCGTGCACGACGGCGCCGACTGGCGTGACCGCGTGGGCGGCTGGGTCGCCGACACCGGCCTCGACGGATGGGTGGTGCAGCGTGAACTCGCCGATCCGGTCGACTACATCTCGCTGTGGCTTTCCGACGCGGGCGAGGACCCCGACCAGGTGGCCGCCCGCGGCGCCGACTGGCTGGACTGGTTCGCCGCCGAGAACATCACCGGAATCGGCATGGGCGTCATCACCCTTCGCGATCGACGCGGCACTCGCAGCGCGCCCGACGTGGTGTGCGAGGAGATCACCGGCGCCGGCGAGGAGATGACCGGTCCGGAGGCCAAGGCATTTCTCGACCGCCGCACCTACCTTCGCGCTGTCAGCGACGCCGAACTGCTCGACGCCCGGCTGAGGACGGCGCCGGTGTTCCTCGAGTCGCAGTCGTTGCCGGGCGACGACGGCTGGCAGGAGATCGGGGCCTCGGTGCGGCGCCCGGGCGGCCCGGGAGCCGTACTCGGCGTCGACGAGGTGTCGCGCGCACTGCTCGCGGGCTGTCGCGGCGAGGTGCCGCTGTTGATGCTGATAGAACTCCTCGCCGGAGTGCATGACGTCGATGCCACCGCACTTTCCGATGCCGCACTGCCGGTGATCCGCGAAGCCATCGGTCGGGGCATCCTCTACGAAGTGCGCTGAGGGTTGGTGCGGTGAGGGGCACACCATCGGTACCACCGATGTCGGCACCAAGAGTTCACTGTGGCGTCGACGCCTCGTCGATCGGGCATGGTCTCGTGGGGAGGTTGCAGTCCACCGGATGCCCGGTTCGAGCCCGCGGCATCGTGCAGAGGGGTAGTTGATGGGTCCAGCGCGCCGCCGACCGATAGCCACGCTCGTCGTCACCCTGCTCGCCGCGATCGGGCTGCTCGTTCCCGGGCACGCCGCTGCGGCGCCGTCCACCTGCGCGTTCGCGCCCACCAAGGTCAGCGCCGACTCCGGCTTCGGTGCTGCGGAGAAGTCCGATCCCTTCGCCACGCCGGCACCGTCGGATCACATCGGCGTCCTGGACGCCTTCAGCACCCTCTCGCCGCTGGTCAAGCAGCAGAACCTGGCCGAGACGGTGATCACCAACAACACCGCGTCGCCGCCGGTCGCCGAGTACGCCGTCGACGACAACTACGCGATCGGGGGACCGGCGATCTTCAATGCGCTGGGCTCCCGACTCTCCCCGGCGTTCTACGACGCCCTGCAGGCCGGTCAGTTGCCGAAGACCTCGCAACTGCTGCTCGGTGAGAATGCGCTCGTGGGTGAGCGGGTCTCCACGTCGAAGGAGAAGAAGCACTTCGACTACAAGCGGCCGTTCGAGGTCGCGCCCGGCCTCATCCGGCATTACGGCGACGGTCGGCCCGACCTCTACGAGTCGGTCCGCGGTAGCGGGTCGTACCCCTCCGGGCACACCACGTGGGGATACACGCAGGCCTTCCTCATCGCCACCATGCTCCCCGAAGTCGGTCCGCAGGTGCTGGCCCGCGGGGCCGAATACGGGTATCACCGCATCGTGCTGGGCGTGCACTACCCGCTCGACGTGATCGGCGGCCGGATGATGGGCGAGGCCATCGCCAGTGAGGTGATCGCCGACCCGCACTTCGCCACTCTCCTCGCGCAGGCCCGCACCGAACTGCGCACCGTGCTCGCCGCCCGCGTCGGCGCGCCGATTGGCCGGATCGTGGCCTGCCAGCAGCCCTACGTCGGCACCGCGGACGCGCTGAGCAGCTACCGGCAGCGCTCGACGTATTCCTTCCTGCCGACCGGGCCGGTGACGCCCGTGCAGGTGCCCGCGGGTGCGGAAAATCTGATCCGCGCCGCCCATCCGGGCTGGTCCACCGCGCAGTTGCGGGACCTGCTCGCCCGCACCGCGCTGCCGGGCGGTTACCCGCTCGACAAGTCCGGTCCGCAGGGCGGCTGGCAGCGCCTCGACATCGCGCGAGCGTGGACCGCGGGCTGAACCGGGCAGGTCACGCGAACGTCAGGTCCAGCGCCCGCCGCAGATCGGCGATGAGATCGACGGCGTCCTCGAGTCCCACCGATAGCCGCAGGTGCCCGAGCCGGCGAAACGGTTCGGGATAGGCGGCCACTCGCGGCCCATCGGTGCCGACATGCACGATCAGCGATTCGTCGTGCCCCAGCGACACCGCCGAGGTGATGATGCGCAGGTGGGAGACGAACCGGTTCTGGGTGGCCGGGTCACCGTTGACCGCAAGGGCCATCATGCCGCCGAAACCACGTCCGCCGAACTGCTTGGTCGCCAGCTCATGTTGTGGATGCGTCGCCAGTCCCGGATAGGCGACGAAGGCGACGCGGGGGTCTGCGTCGAGGAACTCGGCCACCGCCTGCGCCGACGATTGGTGTTGCGCGAGCCGTAGCGGCAGTGTCACCGACCCGCGCTCGATGAGCCAGGCGTTGAAGGGCGAGATCACCCCGCCCACGTCGACCATCGCCTGCGATTTGATGTCAGAGATCAGGGCGCGGCGACCGATCACCGCGCCGCCCATCGCGTCGCCGTGCCCGTTGATGTACTTGGTCAGCGAATGCACCACCAGATCGGCACCGTGACGCAGCGGCCGGTAGAGCGGCGGGGGAGTGTAGGTCGAATCGACCATCAGCAGTGCGCCCGAGGAATGAGCGATGTCGGCGAGTGCACCGATGTCGGCGACCTTGGTGGTCGGATTGGCGATCGCCTCGGTGATCACCAGACGGGTCGTCGGGCGTAGCGCGCGGGCGACCGCCGCGGGATCGGCGACGTCGACGAACGTGGCATCGATGCCGTACTTGCGTGGTAGCAGCTCCGTCCACAGCTTCCAGGTGGCCTCGTAGGTGGTGTCGGAGACCACCACGTGGTCGCCCGATTGCAGCAGCGTGAAGAACACCGCGTGCAACGCGGCCACCCCGGACGCCAGCGCGACGGCATCCTCCCCGCCGTCCATCGTTGCCAGTTTGCGTTGCAGCGCAAGCTGATTGACGCCGGAGTTGCGGGTGTAGAGCAGGCTGTCGGTGCCCGACCAGTCGGCCTTCTCGGGCTCCGCGGACAGGTGATACGAGTTCGCCATCGTGATCGGTGTCCGGATCGACGGGCCGGAGTCGTCGTTGCCGCTGTGTACGGCGACCGTCATGTCGCCCGGTGATCCGGGTTCACTCATCGGCATGTCTCCTCCTCCGTGCGTACAAACGACGAGTGGCCCGGACTGGGTCCGGGCCACTCGCGAGTGTAATGCGCTACCGCGCAGGCGGTTTAACGCCTCAGGTGTACAGGTCGGCGATCGCCTGCTGGTAGGAGGAGTGGATGATGTTGCGCTTGAGCTTCATCGTCGGCGTGAGTTCCCCGGATTCGATGGTGAAGTCGGTGTCGAGCACGGCGAACTTCTTGATCGCCTCGGCCTTGGACACCTTGGAGTTGGCGTCGGCAACGGCGGTGTCGATCTCCGCGCGCAAGTTGTCGTTGGTGGCGAGATCGGCCAGTGACGTGTCCTCGGGCAGGTGATGACGCTCGAGCCATCCGGGCAGCGCCTCGGGGTCCAAGGTGATCAGAGCGGCGATGAACGGCTTGTTGTCGCCCACCACCAGACACTGGCTGACCAGTGGATGCGCCCGGATACTGTCCTCGAGCTGCGCGGGTGAGACGTTCTTGCCGCCGGCGGTGACGATCAGCTCCTTCTTGCGGCCGGTGATGAACAGGAACCCGTCGTCGAGATGGCCGATGTCGCCGGTGTGGAACCAGCCGTCACGAATGGCGTCGGCGGTGGCGTCCGGGTTGTGCCAGTACTCGGTGAACACCACCGGCCCCTTCAGGAGCACTTCGCCATCGTCGCCTATGCCGACGCTCATACCGGGGATCGGTCTGCCCACCGAGCCCACCTTGATGTGTGCCTCGTTGTTGGCGGTGACCGCTGCGGTGGTCTCCGACAGTCCGTACCCCTCGTACACGGGGATGCCGGCACCGCGGAAGAAGTGCCCGAGCCGCGCGCCGAGCGGAGCGCCACCGGAGATCGCGCCTTCGCAATTGCCGCCGAGCGCCTCGCGCAGCTTCTTGTAGACCAGGACATCGAACAGCGCGTGGCGGGCCTTGAGGAGCAGTCCGGGGCCGCCGGTGTCGAGTGACTTGCTGTACTCGATGGCGGTGTCGGAGGCCTTCTCGAAGATCGCTCCCTTGCCGCCGTCGTAGGCCTTCTGCTTGGCGGAGTTGTAGACCTTCTCGAACACCCGCGGTACCGACAGCACATAGTTCGGCTGGAACACCCCCAGGTCGGCGACCAGATTGGGGATGTCGCTGGTGTGTCCGAGCACCACCGAGTTCTCGATGCACGCGACGGCAACGACGCGGGCGAAGACATGCGCGAGCGGCAGGAACAGCAGGGTGGTCTTGCCTTCGGTGAGTCCGGGGCCGACGGCGTCGCGGGTGGCTGCGCATTCGGCCAGGAAATTGGCGTGGGTGAGCACCACGCCCTTGGGGCGCCCGGTGGTCCCCGATGTGTAGATCAGGGTTGCCGCATCCGACGACAACGCGTTCGCATGGCGCTGATCGAGTTCGGTGTCGGACACCTGGGCACCGCGCGCAGCGAGGTCGTCGACGGCGCCGTCGTCGATCACGAACGTGTCGCGCAGTTCGGGTGCGGCGTCGGTGACCTCGCGGAGCCGGTCGCGGTAGGTGTCGTCCTCGACGAACAGGACGGTGGTACCGGAATTCTCGAGGATGTATTGGACCTGGTCGGGCGCGGATGTTTCGTAGACCGCGACCGTCACGGCCCCGGTTCGCCAGATCGCGTAGTCGATGAGACTCCACTCGTAGCGAGTGGCCGACATGATCGCGACGCGATCGCCGGGCACCACACCCGAGGCGATGAGCCCCTTGGCCAGCGCATCCACCTCATCGGCGAACTGCTTGGACGTCACGGTGGTCCACTCTCCGGCCACTCGTCGACGCAGCGCCGGCAACGTCGGCCGCTGTTCTCGGTGCCGCAGGATCGCGTCGACCGTGGTGGCCTTCTCCTCGATCGTGAGGTTCGACGGGGTGGTGTATTCCTGCATGTCGCTCCTGATTCAGAACACGGCAAATGGGGCAAGCGGCAAAGCTTGCGTTTCGGGGGCAAGTGATACGAGACTACCAGCAGTAGTGGCGTGCATCACATTCTGGGGTCGTTGTCGCCTGCGCTCGATGCCACTGTGGGGCACCCCGCGGTTTACAGTTGTCTCGATGAATGCGATACCCACGCCATGACCGACTCACCCGTTGCCGACGCGTCGTCCACCGAGCCCGCCGCAACGCTGACCTTCGACGATCTCGACATCGACCCCCGTGTCCGTAGCGCCATCGCGGAGGTCGGCTACGAGACGCCGTCGCCGATCCAGGCCGCCACCATCCCGCCGCTGTCCGCGGGACGCGACGTGGTGGGGCTCGCGCAGACCGGCACCGGAAAGACCGCGGCCTTCGCGATCCCGATCCTGTCGCGGATCGACCCGTCGCAACGACGCCCGCAGGCCCTGGTGCTCGCGCCCACCCGTGAACTCGCGCTGCAGGTGGCCGAGGCGTTCGGCCGCTATTCCGCGCACATGCCCGAGGTGCGGGTGCTGCCCATCTACGGCGGTCAGAGCTACGGAGTGCAACTCGCCGGCCTCAAGCGCGGCGCGCAGGTGATCGTCGGCACCCCCGGCCGGGTGATCGATCACCTCGACAAGGGGACCCTCGACATCTCCGAACTCGATTTCCTCGTGCTCGACGAGGCCGACGAGATGCTGACCATGGGGTTTGCCGAGGATGTGGAACGGATCCTCGCCGAGACCCCCGACAGCAAGCAGGTGGCCCTGTTCTCGGCCACCATGCCCTCGGCGATCCGGCGCCTGGCTCAGCGCTACCTCCACGACGCGCAAGAGATCACGGTCAAGTCCAAGACCGCCACCGCCCAGAACATCACACAGCGCTATCTGCAGGTCTCCCACCAGCGCAAACTCGACGCCCTGACGCGCTTCCTCGAGGTCGAGACATTCGACGCGATGATCGTGTTCGTGCGCACCAAACAGGCCACCGAGGAACTCGCCGAGAAGTTGCGTGCCCGCGGGTTCTCCGCAGTCGCGATCAACGGCGACATGGTGCAGGCGCAACGCGAACGCACCATCAACCAGCTCAAGGATGGTTCGATCGACATCCTGGTGGCCACCGACGTCGCCGCACGCGGACTCGACGTCGACCGCATCTCGCACGTCGTGAACTACGACATCCCGCACGACACCGAGTCCTACGTCCACCGCATCGGCCGCACGGGCCGTGCCGGCCGTTCGGGAAATGCCCTGCTGTTCGTGTCCCCGCGCGAGCGTCACCTGCTGCGCGCCATCGAGCGGGCGACCCGCCAGCCGCTGACCGAGATCGGGCTGCCGTCGGTCGACGACGTCAACGCGCAGCGGGTGTCGCGCTTCGCCGACTCGATCACCGAGAACCTGGCGTCGGACAATCTCGACATGTTCCGGCAGCTGGTGGAGAACTACGCCCGCGACAACGATGTGGCGATGGCCGACATCGCCGCCGCGCTCGCGCTCGAGACCCGCGACGGCGGCTTCCTGATGGCTCCCGATCCGCCGGAGGGGCGTCGCGAGGAACGCCGTGAGCGCAAGCCGCGGGGCGCGGGAGGCGCTTTTGCGACCTATCGCATCGCGGTCGGCCGTAAACACAAGGTGTCTCCCGGCGCGATCGTCGGCGCCATCGCCAACGAAGGCGGGCTGACGCGGGGTGATTTCGGCAACATCAGCATCCGCGACGACTTCAGTTTGGTGGAGCTGCCCGAGAATCTCGATCGCGAGACGCTCGAGTCGCTGCTACACACCAGGATCGGCAAGAATCCGATCGACATCCGGCGCGACCAGGGCCCGCCGCGCGCTCGCGGCGGTAAACGCGGTGCTCAGGGGCAGCGCGGGTATGGACGCGAAGGCCACGGCAAACGCGGCGACACCTGGGGCAAGCGCAACACTCCCCACGTCGCCGGCCGCAGGCGCGGCTAGCGAACCGCCGCACCTCCGGCGGCGCGGCCACAGCGCGACGTGCGACGTGTGGTGCGGAGCTTTACAGATTGAGATAAATCCGTAACCTCGGTTGAGGGAAGACGGGCCGCGAGGCCGCAATCGGCTTCCCCACAACGTAAGTCGAGAAGCACGATCAGGGAATGGTGAGTCACCAGTGTCAGTGGTGAATTCGATGTCAGCAGCCGAAGTACTGGACCACTACGAGCACGGACGTGCCGTGGTTGTCGACGCGCGACCGCAGGTTGTGCGCCACCAGGGCAGCCTGCCCGGTGCGGTGGTCGTCGAGCCGACCGACGTGTGCGAGCGGCTGGCGCCGACGCCGTCCGGCACTTTTCCGGTGATCCGTGACCGCGACACCGAGATCGCCGTCGTCTCGGTGAACTCGCAGGCGCCGCGGATCGCCGAGCAGATCGCCGACCTCGGCTACACCAACGTGCACTACGTCGACGGCGGGTACCCGGCCCTGCGAGGCAACACCCCGCGGTGAGTCGCCGGCCGGCGACAATCGGCCCGACGGCCCCCTGACCGGTGCCTTGATAGCGTTGAGCATCCGGTATTCACCTCAGGAGGTTGTCCATCGATGTCCGACGACGCTCCTGACCCCTGCGTCACCGATACCCGTCGGGATCAGGTGACCCGGCTGCTGGACTTCCTGCGGGAGCTGGTGCGCTCGCGTTCGGTGTCGGTCAGCGACGTCGACGCGCACCCCGGCGTGCTGTGGGTGGGTCGGGCAACGCCGGTCGGTGTGCGTATGTCCGCTGCGGCCGGCCAGGTGGTCATCGAGCGTGCTGTCGACGACCCGGCATACGACGAGCTGGCCGTCCTGGTCGACGAACTGCACAGTTCTCCCGAAACCTACGAGCTGGTCTTGGCCAACGCCCTGGTGACCGTCGTCGACGCCGAGGACGACACAGACCACCGGGTCCGCGAGCACCTGCTCACCCAGGAACTGGTCGCCGACCGCGACGCCGAGACGGGAACGATCCGGCTCTCCCTCGGCGCCGGGTCGGTGCCGATGATCCACGACATGCACCTGTTGGCCTCACTCGACGGGGTCGACCTCGCCGACACCCTCAAGGTGCGGGGCCGGGTGGCGGGGCTCACCAACGTGCTGATTCCGCAGGCCGGCGAACTCATCGACGACTGGCAGCAGCGGGTCCATCCGGGAGCTCACCGGATCACCGTCGACATGCGCCCCGCGGTGGTGCTGCGCGAACGCGGCAGCATGGCGTCGCTGCGCTTCTACGACACGATCCTCGCCTCGCTGCGCGACACCGACATCCCGGTCCCGATCGGGCTGGCGCAGCTGGTGGCGCCGATCGAGGCCGACGAGCGGCTGGCGGCGTTGGCCGACGGCGACGCGATGCCCGCCGACCGTTTGGTGGCCGACGCGCTCTTCCCACTCCCGTCCAACGTCGAGCAGCGCGACGTGTTCGCCCAGCTCGGCGTCGACAGCGGTGTGGTGGTCGAGGGACCACCCGGAACCGGTAAGACCCAGACCATCGCGAACGTGCTCGCGGCGCTGCTCGCCAAGGGACAACGCGTGCTGGTCACCAGCGAGAAGGCCAATGCACTGCGGGTGCTGCGCGACATCCTGCCCCCGGAGTTGCGGGAACTCACCATCTCGATCGCCGATGTCGCGACCGACCGCCACGAGGCGATCGTCGGCGGGGTGGGGGCGATCGCCGAACGCAAGTCCACGTACTCCGCGCGTGTCGCGGAGGCCGAGATCGACGATCTCGACAGCAGGCGACGGCAGGCGCTCGACCGCAGAGAACGTGCACTGCGTGGCCTGTGGGACCTGCGGGCGGCCGAGACCGAGGTCCACGAATGGGTTGCCGGCGATTACCGGGGCACCGCCGCGCAGGTCGTGCGGCAGTGCAACGCCGACGCCGCCCGGTTCGACTGGCTGCCCGGCCCGCTCGACGGAGCCCTGCCGCCGCTCGACGACGCGGAGTTCGGCCGGCTTCTCGAACTGCTGCGTCGCACCGGCGGCAGCAGTGCCCGGCTCGCGCAACGCCTGCCGGCACTCGACGAATATCTCCCCGACACCGTCGAGATGGACGCGATCTGCGAACGGATCGCCAAGCGTCCCGCCGAACCCATGGTCGGCAGCGGATCGCTGCTGTCGATCCTCGCCGACGTCGACAGCGATCGGCTGCTCCGGATCAAGGCGACGTGCGATCAGCTCGCCATCGCCTGTGCCGAGGTGTCCGGCTTCCCGCCGATGATCGTCGACATGGCCGACCGTCTGCTCTCCGGTCAGGCGGCACACCTGTGGTCCCGGGTCACCGCACTGTCACCACTGATCGCCGACGCCGCGCAGCGTGATCGGTCCATCGGTGTGCACACCGTCGTGACCGAGGGCGGGCGGCCGGGAGTGTCCGCGGTGTTCGCCGCCGCCGCGGAGCATTTCGCCTCGGGCGGACGGTGGCGCGGCAGGCTGCTGCGTTCCGACGAGCAGCGCGCGGTGGAGGAATCCGGGGTCACCGCCACCGTCGACGGCCGTGCCGCCACCGATGCGACGTCGCTGGCGCTGGTCGCCGATCACCTCACCGTCCTCGACGCGGTGCACCAGGTGCACCGGGTGCTCGCCGACCTGCACGTGCAGGTGGACACCTCCGGTTCGCGGTCGGCGCAACTCGATCGCCTCGTCCGGCTCGACAGCCAGCTCGCCTGGGTCTCCGAACTGCTGTTCACCCGGGATCAGCTGGTGCGCGAACTGGAGGCCATCAGCCCCGGCGGACCGCGGCCCCGCACCGTCGGCGAGGTGACCGAGGTGGCGCATCAGGGTGCGGCGATCGCGGCCACCAACGATGCCGTGCTCGCCGAGCACGAACTCGCCGACCACGCCTACCGGCTGGCCACCGAACTCGAGCACGGGCCGTCACCGGAGGGAGACGCGCTGGTGGCGGCGCTGGCCAATGCCGACGCCGACGCGATCCGGACCGCGCGCCGCGCCCTGGTGACCGCCAGATCCGAGTTCGAGGATCAGGCGGGCCTTGACCTGCTGATGCTGCGGCTGCGCAGCAAGGCACCCGACTTCGCGGCACTTCTCGCCGACACCGCCGACAACCCGGAGTGGGGGGCGCGGCTGCGCGAGGTGGGTCCCGCATGGTCGTGGCGCCGGGCCAGGAGTTGGGTGGCGCAACGCAGCGATCCCGAGGCGCAGGCGCGGCTGTCGGCGGCCATCGACGAGGCCGACGTGGACATCGCGCAACTGACCACCAAGCTCGCCGCCGCTCGCGCCTGGCGTGCCTGTCTGGAACGCACCACGGTCGCGCAGGTGCAGGCGCTGCAGTCCTATCGCGACCACATGATCAACCTGGGCAAGGGATCGGGCAAGCACGCCAACAGGTTTCGTGCCGCGGCGCGCGATGCCATGGTGCAGGCGTCCTCGGCGGTACCGGCGTGGATCATGTCCACCGGCCAGGTTGCCGACATGCTTGCGCCGGAACCGAATTCGTTTGACGTGGTGATCGTCGACGAGGCCAGCCAGGCCGACATCACCAGCGCCTTCCTGCTGTGGCTGGCGCCGCGGGTGATCGTGGTCGGCGACGACAAACAGTGCGCACCCAGCGGGGTGACCGGCACCTCGCTCGACGAGGCGTTCGCCAAACTCGATTCCGCGTTGCCTGACCTGCCGCACTATCTGCGCGACGGACTGACGCCGAGGTCGAGCCTGTTCGCGTTGCTGCGCAGCCGATTCGGTCATCTGATCCGTTTGCGCGAACACTTCCGGTCGATGCCCGAGATCATCGAGTATTCGTCGCAACAGTTCTACCGCGGTTCCCCGCTGGTCCCGGTCCGGCAGTTCGGCGCCGACCGGCTCGAGCCGCTGCGCACCGTGCGGGTCGACGGGATCGCGACGGGATCGGGGCAGTCACTGACCAACGATGCCGAGGCCGAGGCGATCGCCGCGACAGTCGCCGACTGTCTCGCCGATCCCGCCTACGACGGCCTCGACGTCGGCGTGATCGCGCTGCAGGGCAGCAAACAGGTCGACGAGATCACGCGCCGACTGCGCGAGCGCGTCGGCGAACAGGTGTGGCGGCAGCGCCGTATCCGGGTTGGCACGCCACCGGACTTCCAGGGCGACGAGCGGCACGTGGTGTTCTTGTCGATGGTGGTGTCCGACCCCGACGCGGTCAACGCCCTCACCCGCGCGGAGTCACAGCGGCGCGTCAATGTCGCCGCGTCGAGGGCGATGGACCAGATGTGGCTGTTCCACTCCATCGCACTCGACGATCTCGGCCACAGCGACCTGCGTTTCTCGCTGCTGGGCTACATGCAGGCCAATCAGGGGCCGACCATCGAACCGATGCCGGTCGATGTGCCCGGCGACCGTCGCGTACCGCCGTTCGACAGCCTCTTCGAACAGCGCGTGTTCAACCATCTCGCCGCGCTCGGCTATCACGTGACACCGAAGGTTGTGGTCAACAATCGGACCATCGACCTCGTGGTGACCGGCTCGGACGGGCGGATGGCCGTCGAATGCGACGGAGACGAATTCACCACCACCGGGGCGCAGGCGCGCTCCGACCTGGAACGCGAACGCGAATTGCGCCGGTGCGGATGGGAATTCGCCCGCGTGCGTGAATCGGAGTTCGAACTCGACGCCGACACCGCGTTGGCCTCGGTGGTCCGCGCGCTCGAATCCCGCGGGGTCAAGCCGGGATCGGTGTCGGCGACGGCGTCGCGCGATGCGGTCGCGTGGGAGCCGATCGACCTGACCGTAGGGGAGTGATCGCGGGATCAGCGCTGCCGCGCGGCGGCGATCAGGGCGGGCAGGCCGACTGCCGCGGTGGTCCGGATGCTGTGTGTGGCCCTGGATGTGAGGACCGTCGGTTCCGGATTGATCTCGATCAACGGCACGCCGCGGTCGGCGGCTTGTTCGGGTAGCGCGGCGGCCGGGTACACCACGCCACTGGTGCCCACCACCACGATCACGTCGGCGAGGTCGAACACCCGTTGGGCCCGTTCCCAGGCATCCGCGGGCAACGGCTCACCGAACCAGACCACGCCGGGGCGCACCGGAGACAAGCACACCGGGCACAGCGGTGGCTCGGCCGGCGACTCGTCGGTGGCGGTGCCCGGATCGGCGTCGGTGCCCTCGTAGGGGAGTCCACAGCGCGAACACCGAGGTTCGAACAGGCTGCCGTGCAGGTGGCTGATCACCGAACTGCCCGCCCGTTCGTGCAGGTCGTCGACGTTCTGGGTGACGATCTGCACCGCGGTGTCGTGGCCGAACTCGGCGAGCGCGCGGTGACCCGCATTGGGGGCGACCTCACGTACCCGGCGGGCGCGCCACTGATACCAGCCCCAGACGAGGGCGGGGTCGGCGCGCCAGGCCGCCGGAGTGGCCAGACTTTCGGCCTCGAAGTTGCGCCACAGGCCGGTCTGGGCGTCACGGAAGGTCGGCACACCGCTTTCGGCGGACATCCCGGCGCCGGTGAACACGGTGACCCACTCGGCGTTCGCGAGGGCCGCGACGGCGCCCTCGGGTACCTCGACCCCGGCCGTCTCGCCGTGCTCGGCGATCACGGCGACTCCGGCGAGTTGGTCAGTGCCGATCGCAGCGCCGCCGCGGTGGCGTCGGGGTCGGGATCGCGTCGTACCACCAGTGTCCTGGCCAGACGCAGTTTGTCGCCCTGCTGGCGGGGGACGACGTGCAGGTGTGTGTGGAACACGGTCTGAAAGGCGGCGCGCCCGTCGTTGACCACGAGGTTGACGCCGTCGGCGGGCCGGTCGGATGCAAGCGGCGCGCGTCGCAGCGCCGCGGCGACACGTTGTCCGGCACGGAAGAGGGCTGCTCCTGTTTCCGGATCCAGGTCGGCCAGGCCCGACGAATGGGTGCGGGGAATCAGCAGCGTGTGGCCGCGCGCGACCGGGCGGATGTCGAGGAAGCCGATCACGGTCTCGTCCTCGTACACCTTCCGTGCCGGCGCCGACCCGTCGACGATCTGACAGAAGATGCATTCGGTCATCCCTGCACCCTATCGGGGGTTGGGGTCGCGCCTTGTCCGGGCCGTCGCTGCCTCGGGCCGACGGTGTCGGCGGGCGGACGACACGACGAGTGCACCAGATCACATCACAATCTGATAACGGTCCCCAGGGGTGTCCCCGCCCATGTCATTTGCGGCCTCGAATTCGGCCCCAGCAGGGCGGATGGCGTGGCGTCGTAGGGCCCTCCCGGTCCGGCGAGAAGTTACCCGTGCGGTTACCCGTGGGTATACCCGAGGGTCACCAACAAACATGAGGAATCCCTCACTTTTGTGTGCCATGATGGGTCCCACGTTCACGTAGGCAGACTCGTCGCCGAGTCGCCAGGTGTCCCCGAGCGAGCGAGAAGTGTTGGGGTGCAAGCGTGTTCGCGTCATCGCGCAACCGAGGCGCCGAACCCCGCCGCGGGTCTCTGGCCGACCTCGCCCATGCGTGCCGACAAGCCAACCGCCACGAGGAGAGTCTGTGACCGTCGATCAATTCCGCCCCGGAGCACATGGCGCCGCGAACATCGGCCAGCCCGCGCAGTCCCTGATCGAGCGAATCGCCGCCGGCGAGCCCTACGCCATCAGCTTCGGCGGGCAGGGAGGGCCGTGGTTGCCCACCCTCGCCGAACTCGTGATCGACGCCGATCTCGAACACCGCATGTCGACGGTCGTCACCGCCGCCGAACGACTCGTGGAGCCGGTCGCCGACTCCCTGGCCGTGGCGCGGCCCGACGGATTCCACCCGATCTCCTGGATACGCTCACACGACTCCGGCGACGACGTGCCCGACGACGCCGCGCTCGCCGACTTCGCGCTCTCGGGACCCGGTGTGCTGCTCTCCCAGCTCGCCGGCATCGAATCGGTCCGCAAACAGGGACTCGACCCCTCGGTGCTGACTCCGCGCGCCGTGATCGGGCATTCTCAGGGGTCGCTGGCCGTCGACGCCATCGGACGTGGCGACGCCGCGGAAACCGGTCCGGGACTGCTGCTGGCGGTGGCGCACCTCATCGGCGCCGCGGGCACCCTCATCGCGCGGCGTCGCGGCCTGGCGGCCGGTCCCGACGGTAGCCCGATGCTCGCGATCGGCGGTGTCGACCCGGCGCGGATCGACACGATCCTCGCCGACTACTGCGCGGACGTCACCGGGCTGGGCGCGGCCGAGGCGGGTTCGAGCACCGTGCCGGTGGTCGCGATCCGCAACAGCCGGCGGTCGGTGGTGCTGTCCGGTGCGCCCCGACACCTCGCCGCGTTCGCCGCCCGGTGCGAGACCATCGCCGCCGCCGAGTCCGACGCCCGCAAGCGCAAGGTCACCGGCGGTGCCCCCTTCGCGCCCATCTTCGACGCGTTGACGGTCAGCGTGGCCTTCCACCATCCCGGCATGGCCGACGCGGTCGAGCTGGTCCGCGAATGGGCGCTCGCCTGCGGCATCGACGCCGAGGTGGCCGCACAGCACGCGGCCGACATCCTGGTGAATCCGGTGGACTGGGTTTCGGCCGTCGACGCCACGGTCGCCGACGGGGCGAAATGGATGATCGACCTGGGGCCCGGTGACCTCGCGACCCGTCTGGCCGCACCGCTGGTGCGTGGGCAGGGGGTGGGCCTGGTTGCCGCCGCATCGCGCGGCGGACAGCGAAACCTGTTCAGCCCCGGCGGAATTCCCGAGGTGTCCCGGCCCTGGTCGGCGTTCGCGCCGACGCTGGCCACCCTGCCCGACGGACGTAGGGTGGTGGAGACCGCCTTCACGCGGCTCACCGGTCGTTCGCCGATGCTGCTCGCCGGCATGACGCCCACCACCGTGGACCCCGGTATCGTCGCGGCGGCCGCCAATGCCGGGCACTGGGCCGAACTCGCCGGTGGCGGGCAGGTCACCGAGGAGATCTTCGCGGGCAACATCGCCCGGCTGACCGACCTCCTCGAACCCGGACGCGAGGCGCAGTTCAACGCACTGTTCCTCGACCCGTACCTGTGGAAACTGCAACTCGGCGGCAAACGCCTGGTGCAGAAGGCCCGCGCGCAGGGCGCTCCCATCGACGGCGTCATCATTTCCGCGGGCATCCCCGAACTCGCCGATGCGGTCGCCCTGGTCGATGAGTTCGTCGACGCCGGCTTGCGGTTCGTGGCATTCAAACCCGGCACCGTGGAGCAGATCCGGTCGGTCGTCCGGATCGCCGCGGAGGTGCCCCACCACCCGGTCATCGTCCAGATCGAGGGTGGACGCGCGGGCGGACACCACTCCTGGGAGGACCTCGACGACCTGCTGCTGGCCACCTACGGCGAACTGCGCGCCCGCCCGAACGTGGTGATCTGCGTCGGTGGCGGCATCGGCACCCCCGAACGCGCCAGCGCCTACCTGACCGGGGCGTGGGCCGCCGACCACGGCTATCCGACGATGCCGCTCGACGGCATCCTGGTGGGCACCGCGGCCATGGCGACCGCCGAGGCCACCACCACACCCGAGGTGAAACAACTGCTGGTCGACACCGCCGGCTGCGACGAATGGATCGGCGCCGGACACGCCGACCACGGAATGGCCTCGGGCCGAAGCCAACTCGGTGCCGACATCCACGAGGTGGACAACACCGCGTCGCGATGCGGCCGACTGCTCGACGAGGTGGCCGGCGACGCCGAGGCCGTCGCCGAGCGCCGTGACGAGATCATCGGCGCGCTCGCCGACACCGCCAAGCCGTACTTCGGCGACGTGTCGGAGATGACCTACCGCGAGTGGCTCGACCGCTACGCGACGCTGGCCGTGGGCGACGATGCGCAACTCGCTCCCGGCACCGATGGCCGCCGAGACCAGCTACCGTGGGCCGACATCACCTGGCAGCAGCGGTTTGTCGAGATGCTGCAGCGCACCGAGGCGCGGCTGCACCCGGCCGACCAAGGCCCGGTGCCCACCATGTTCGCCTCGCCGGCGAGCACCGACGACCCGCACGCCGCGATCGACGCCCTCGCGAGCGTCTACCCCGCAGCCGAGGTCGACATCCTGCACCCCGCCGATGTGGCGTTCTTCCTCGACCTGTGCCGCACCCCGGGCAAGCCGGTCAACTTCGTACCGGTGATCGACAAGGACGTCCGGCGGTGGTGGCGCAGCGATTCGCTGTGGCAGGCCCATGATCCGCGGTATCGCGCCGATCAGGTGTGCATCATTCCCGGTCCCGTCGCCGTGTCGGGCATCACGTGTGTCGACGAGCCGGTGGGCGATCTGCTCGACCGCTTCGAGGCGCAGGTCGTCACCGACCTCGCCGCCACCGGTGTGCGGCCGACTCCGGTCGATGTCCGTAAACGCAATAGCAGCATTGCCGACGGCGGCGTCCTCACCGCGATCCTCGACGCCGACGACGTCTCGTGGGTGGGTCGTATGGTGCCCAGTCCAGTTGTGGCGCTCGGTGACCGGGATCGCTGGGACATCGTCGACGCGCGCCGTGCCGAACACGAGCCCACCGGGTCTCTGCTCGAGCACGTCATCGACGACCGTTTCGACCTCGTGGTGCCGATCTCCGGGACTGCGGTACGCATCCCGCTGCAGGTGGGACCGTCGATCCGCGACGGCGGAAACCCGCGCGTCGACAGCGCCGATGCCGCCGACGCGATGTCGGCGATCCTGCGGGTCGCCGCGGGCGGATCGCTCGCCGAGGTTCACGACGGTACGGCGACCACCACCGTGTCCTGGGACCCCGACCGCATCGCCGACCACGCGCTGGTGACCGCGAACACCCTGCCGCCGCACCTGCACGCCACCACCCCGTCGCAGCCCAACGGCTTCGCCGTCCCCGACACCCTGGTGGGGGCATGCTGGCCGAGCGTGTTCAGCGTGATCGGTGCCGCCCGCACCGACGACGGCGCACCCGTCGTGGAGGGTCTCCTCGACCTCGTGCACCTCGACCACGCGATCGAACTCACCGGTCCCATCCCGATGGCCGGGGCCGAACTCACCGTCACCGCGCGCACCACCGGAGTTCTCGACACCGAGGTCGGCCGCGTCATCGGCGTGAGTGTCGAGGTCGGTGGACCCCAAGGCGAGATCGCACGACTGGCAGAACGTTTCGCCATCCGCGGTCGTCACGGGTCCGCCGAGCTCACCGACCCGGTCCGGGCCGGGGGAGCGACCACCGACGAACAGCAGGCCACCCGCAAACCATTGCGCGCGGCCACCATCGTGGCCCCGGCCCGCATGGGCGCGTTCGCCGCGGTGTCCGGCGACCGCAACCCCATCCACACCGATGCGTCGGCGGCGAAACTGGCCGGACTCGGCGCCCCGATCGTGCACGGCATGTGGTTGTCGGCGGCCGCCCAACACGTGGTCACCGCCACCGATTCGAAGAATCCGACGCCGTCTCCGCGCCGCCTGCTCGGTTGGACGGCGCGGTATCTGGGCATGGTGCGCACCGGTGACCCGATCACGGTGCGTGTCGACCGGGTGGGTCTCGACCACGGACGTGAGGTGGTGGAGGTGTCGTGCCGGATCGGCGACGATCTGGTGATGAGTGCCACCGGCCTGCTGGCCGCCCCGCGCACCGTCTACGCCTTCCCGGGCCAGGGCATTCAGAGCAAGGGTATGGGCCTCGATGCGCGTTCACGCTCGAAAGCCGCACGCGCGGTGTGGGATCGAGCCGACCGGCACACCCGCGACGCGCTCGGCTTCTCGATCCTGGCGGTGGTGCGCGACAACCCCACCACGCTCGTGGCCGGCGGCACCACCTACTCGCATCCCGACGGCGTGCTCTACCTGACCCAGTTCACCCAAGTGGCGATGGCCACCCTGGGTGTCGCGCAGATCGCCGAACTCGAGGAGTCCGGCGGGTTCGTCGAGGGTGCCATCACCTGTGGGCACTCGGTCGGGGAATACAACGCGCTCGCCGCCTGTGCCGGAGTGCTGCCGCTGGAAGCCGTGCTGGAGGTGGTGTTCCAGCGCGGTGAGGCCATGCATCATCTGGTGCCGCGAGACGACCTGGGACGCAGCGACTACCGTATGGCGGCGATCCGGCCCAGCCAGTTCGGGCTGGACGATGCGCAGGTGCCCGCATTTGTGGCCGAGATCGGTTCGGCGTGCAGGGAGTTCCTCGAGGTGGTCAACCTCAACCTGCTGGGTTCGCAGTACGCGATCGCCGGCACGGTACGCGGTCTGGAACACCTCGAGGCCGAGATCGAGCGTCGCCGTATCGAATTCGGCGGGAAACGCTCGTTCATTCTGGTGCCCGGCATCGACGTGCCCTTCCACTCGACGGTGCTGCGTGCCGGGGTCCCCGAGTTCCGCGGCAAGCTCGACGAACTGCTGCCCGCCGACATCGACCCCCAGATCCTGGTGGGCCGCTACATTCCCAACCTGGTGCCGCGGCTGTTCACCCTCGACCGCTCGTTCGTGGAGGAGATCGCAGCGCTGGTGCCCTCCGATCCGCTCGATGCGGTACTGGCCGACTGGGACACATGGTCGGCCGACCCGCACCGCCTGGCCCGCACCATCCTCATCGAGCTGCTGGCCTGGCAGTTCGCCAGCCCCGTCCGCTGGATCGAGACGCAAGACCTGCTCTTCGCCGACGCCGGGCGCGGCGGCCTGGGCGTGCAGCGATTCGTCGAGATCGGGCTCAAGGGCGCCCCGACCCTGACCGGTCTGGCCACCAACACCCTCAAGCTCGAGGACTACGCGTCGGCGACCACCGAGGTGCTCAATCTGGAACGTGATTCCGAGGTGATCCTCGCCCGCGATTCCGCACCCGAGATCGTCGATGACCAGGTCGACGCGGCCGCGGCCGACAATGACGTCGCCGCCGCAGCCGAATCGGCCACCCCCGGAGCCGGGACGGCGAATACCCCCGCCGCCGTCCCGGCGCCGGCAGCCCCGGCCGGTGCTCCCCGCCCCGACGACCTCGCGTTCGGTCCGTCGGATGCGGTGAAGGCCGTGATCGCGCTGTGGACCAAGATCAGGGTCGATCAGATCGGGCCGGCCGACACCATCGAGGCCCTCTGCGATGGCGTGTCGTCGCGGCGCAATCAGCTACTGCTCGACATCGGCGGTGAACTCGGGCTCGGTGCCATCGACGGCGCCGCCGAGGCCGACATGGTGGCGCTGGCATCCACCGTCGACGCACTTGCCCGCGGGTACCGGCCACTGGGTGCGGTGCTCACCGATGCGGTCGCCGACCAGATCCGCAAGATCCTCGGTCCCGTCGGCAAACGTCAGTCCTACATCACCGACCGGGTGAGCGAGGTCTGGCAACTCGGTTCGGGCTGGGGCACGCATACCGTGATCGCACTGGCGCTCGGCACCCGCGACGGCGTGAGCGTACGCGGCGGCGATCTCGGCGATCTGCTCGACGGCCCGCCGTCGACCGTCGGTGCGCTCGATGCCCTCATCGACCGAGCCGTCGGCGCGGTGGGCGCCCAGCGTGGTGTCGCGGTGGCCAAACCGGCCGCCGAATCCGGTGGCGGGGCGACCGTCGACGCTGCCGCGCTCGGCGAGTTCACCGAGCAGATCACCGGCCGCAGCGGAGTGCTGGCCGCGGCCGCCCAGACGATCCTCACCAAACTCGGCCTCGCCGAAGAGGTTTCGGCACCGCAGGCCGCCGACAACGCCGACGCGCTGGTGGCCGAACGGGTCGGCGCCGAACTCGGCACCGACTGGGCGCGCACCGTCGCACCGGCTTTCGACGAGGCGAAGGTGGTGCTGGTGGACGACCGGTGGGCCACGGCCCGCGAGGATCTGGTGCGGCTGTGGCTGAGCGACGAGGAGTCGCTGCACACCGGATTCGACGATGTGGTGGCTCGTTTCGCCGGCGCCGGAGCGGTGGTCGCGCAACACGCCACGTGGTGGCAGGGCAAGGCGCTCTTCGCGGGCAACGGGGTGCACGCCCGCGCGTTCGAGGAGATCGCACACCTCGCCGACCACCCCGCACGCGGTGAGTTCTCCGACGACATCGCGGTGGTCACCGGCGCCAGCAAGGACTCGATCGCCGCATCGGTGGTCGCCGGACTGCTGGCCGGCGGTGCCACGGTGGTGGCCACCACCTCCCGGCTCGACTCGGACCGGCTGGCGTTCTACAAGAACCTCTACCGCACCCATGCGCGCTTCGACGCGGCGTTGTGGGTGGCGCCGGCCAACATGGCGTCCTACACCGACGTCGACGACCTGGTGGGTTGGCTCGGCTCCGAGCAGACCGAGAACCTCGGTGGCACCACCGCCGTGGTGAAGCCGGCGATGAAGCCGACGCTGCTGTTCCCGTTCGCCGCGCCCCGCGTCGCCGGGGACCTCACCGAGGCCGGTGGCCGCGCCGAACTGGAGATGAAGGTGCTGCTCTGGTCGGTGGAGCGTCTCATCGCCGGGCTGTCGGACATCGGTTCCGATCACGACCTCGCCGCCCGACTGCACGTGGTGTTGCCCGGATCCCCCAATCGCGGCATGTTCGGTGGTGACGGCGCCTACGGCGAGAGCAAGGCTGCGCTCGACGCCCTGGTCACCCGGTGGGCGGCCGAGGAATCCTGGGGAGCCAAGACGACACTCGCGCACGCACTGATCGGCTGGGTGCGCGGCACCGGCCTGATGGGGCACAACGACGGAATGGTCACCGCGGTCCAGGCGGCCGGGGTGCGCACGTGGAGCACCGACGAGATGGCGGCCCGGCTGCTGGGACTGTGCTCGGCCGAACAGCGCTCGGCCGCAACCGAGGCCGCCATCGTCGCCGACTTCACCGGTGGGCTCGATCCGTCGATCGATCTGAAGTCGCTGGCCGCGCAGGCAGCCACGGCCGAAACCGACTTGGTCGCTGATGCGGACGACGCCGGCCTCGACGAGGCGGCCACCGTGGCCGCACTGCCGGCGCCCGCACGCGCGGACAGGGCGATGACGCCGGAGTGGCCGTCGCTCGACACCGCCCCCGAGGACCTCGTGGTCATCGTCGGCGCCGGGGAACTCGGCCCGTATGGATCGGCGCGTACCCGCTTCGAGATGGAGGTCGACGAGAAGCTCAGTGCGGCAGGGGTTCTCGAACTGGCCTGGAATACGGGGCTGATCCACTGGGATTCGGTGCCCAAACCCGGCTGGTACGACACCGCGAGCGGCGACCCGGTTCCCGAAGCCGAGATCGCGCAGCGCTACCACGACGAGGTGGTGGCACGGTGCGGAATTCGCCGGTACGGCGACGACGGTGCCATGGTCGACAACTCGTCGCCGCTGCTGACGTCGGTGTTCCTCGACTCCGATCTGTCGTTCACGGTGAGTTCGGAAGCCGAGGCCCGCGCGTTCGCCGCGGCCGATCCCGAGCGGACCCGCGTCGTGGCCGACGCGGAGTCCGGTGACTGGACGGTCACCAGGATGGCCGGTACCGAGATCCGCGTGCCGCGCCGGTTCGAATTGAGCCGCACGGTCGGCGGTCAGATCCCGACCGGGTTCGACCCCACCCGATGGGGCGTCACCCCCGACATGGCCGAGTCGATCGACCGGGTGGCGCTGTGGAACCTGGTGGCGACCGTCGACGCCTTCCTGTCGTCGGGCTTCACCCCGAGCGAACTGATGCGGTGGGTGCATCCGGGACTGGTGGCCAACACCCAGGGCACCGGCATGGGCGGGATGACGTCGATGCGCGAGCTCTACGTCAACACCCTGCTGGGCGAGTCCAAGGCAAACGACATCCTGCAGGAGGCGTTGCCCAATATCGTTGCCGCGCACGTAGTCCAGTCGTATGTCGGCAGTTACGGCGCGATGATCCACCCGGTGGCCGCGTGCGCCACCGCGGCCGTGTCGGTCGAGGAGGGCGTCGACAAGATCCGTCTCGGCAAGGCCCTGTTCGCAGTCGCCGGCGGATTCGACGATCTCGGTATCGAGGGCATCGTCGGGTTCGGTGACATGTCGGCCACCGCGGAATCCGACGCACTGGCCGCGCGTGGCATCGATGAGCGCCGCTTCTCCCGGGCCAACGACCGGCGCCGCGGCGGATTCGTCGAATCCCAGGGCGGCGGAACCATTCTGCTGGCCCGCGGCGACGTGGCAGCGCAGATGGGTCTGCCCGTCCTCGGCGTGGTCGCCTGGGCGCAGAGCTTCGGTGATGGCGTGCACACCTCCATTCCCGCACCGGGTCTGGGTGCGTTGGGAGCGGCACGCGGTGCGCAGGATTCCCCGCTGGCCACCGCGCTCTCGGCACTCGGGGTGAGCGCCGACGATGTGGCGGTGGTCTCCAAGCACGACACCTCCACTCGGGCAAACGATCCCAACGAATCGGAGTTGCATGAACGGCTGGCTGCGGCGATCGGCCGCGGCGACGGGGCACCGTTGTTCGTCGTATCGCAGAAGTCACTCACCGGCCACGCGAAGGGCGGGGCGGCGGCCTTTCAGCTGATCGGGCTGTGCCAGGTACTGCGCGACGGGGTGATCCCGCCCAACCGCAGCCTCGACTGTGTCGACGAGCAGATGCGCGAGTACCCGCACCTGGTGTGGCCCCGCGAACCCCTCGTGCTCGAAGACCGGTTCCCGCTCAAGGCGGGCCTGCTGACCAGCCTCGGTTTCGGGCACGTCTCCGGTCTCATCGCGGTGGTGCATCCGGAAGCGTTTGTGGCAACACTGGATTCGGAGGCGGCGCGCACCTACCGGGAGCGGTCTGCGCGTCGGGAGCGTGACGGTGCGCAACGCCGACTCGTCGCGATGTGTGGCGGCGAACCGGCCTACCGCAGGCCCGCCGACCGCCGATTCGATTCCGTCCGTGACGAACACGACGCGGAGTCGGAGTTGCTGCTCGATCCTGAGGTACGGCTGTCGGCGACGGGCGCCTACGGGCCGACCGCATCCGGCGTGAGCTGACGATGGCGGTCGTGGGAGTCGGTATCGACGTGGTGTCGATACCGGAGTTCGGCGAGCAACTCGCCCAGCCGGGGACCACCTTCGCCGACCGGTTCACGGTTGGGGAGCGGCGCGACTCGGCCACCGGCACCGGCGACGAGGCACGTCATCTGGCGGCCCGGTGGGCGGCGAAGGAGGCCGTGGTCAAGGCGTGGTCGGTGAGCCGGTTCTCGCGATCGCCGCTGTTGCCGTTGATCCGTCACAGCGACATCGAGGTGGTCACCGACACCTGGGGCCGGCCCGCGATCCGGCTGTCGGGCGAGATCGCCGAGCACCTGCGCGGCGCGGCGGTGCACATCTCCCTGACGCACGACGGGCCCACCGCCGCGGCCGTGGCCATTCTGGAGGACCAGCCGGCCGGCGACGGCTAGCCGGCGCCGGTGCGTCGCGTTCGCACCCCAGACGGCCCCAGACTGCTCCCGGCGGCGGGCCGAAAGTAGGGGACGAATGTCCTTCCCCTACTTTCGCATTCGTCCCCCAGATATTCCTAGGGGAACGTCGGAAAGCCCGGGGAAGGTCGGTGGGCCAGGAGCCGACGTAACCCTCGCCGCCTCGGACCACGACTCAGGCGGTGGCTTCCTCGAGCATCAGGTAGCCGGCGAGCATGCGTTTGAGTTCGGTGACGGTTTCGGGGTGGTCGTGGCCGTCCTGGACCGAGAAGCTCAGCAACGAATACGCGGTGTGTACCAGCACCTGGGCCATCATCTCGCGCCGTTCGCGTTGCGACGGTGTCAGCGGCGCCAGAATTCGGGCCACCTGCTCGGCGAGCACCCGCTCGTTGAGCGACGCGGTGGCACGGGTGGCGGGTGTGGACTGCACCGCCAGCCACACGGCGCGGCGCGACGGATCGTCGCGCCAGAGTGCGGCGAGGTGATCGAGAAAGCGTTCGAGCAGGATCGGCCAGTCCAGCGACGGCACCTCCGAGCCGAACGCGGCCAACTCCTCGCGCACCCCGACGGTGTCCTGCCGGTCGAGTTCGCAGACGATGACGTACTTGTTCGCGAAGTACTGGTAGAGGGTGCCGATCGGGACACCCGCCCGCCCGGCGATTTCTTCGCAGGTGAGCGACTCGAAACCCACCTCGGTGAGCAATTCGCGGGCTGCGGTGAGCATCGCGGAGAACTTCCGTTTGCTGCGTTCCTGCGTCGGACGTTTACGCGGGACCAGGGGATCGGGTGCCAGCGAGTGGGCGCTCATCGGTCCGGTGGCGTCAGGCCGACAGGTCGCGGCGCAGCTTGGCCACGTGTCCGGTGGCCCGCACGTTGTACTGCGCGAGCGCGATGGTGCCGTCGGCGTCGACCAGGAATGTCGACCGTATCACCCCGTTGACGATCTTGCCGTAGAGCTTCTTCTCGCCGAACGCGCCCCAGGCTGTCATGACCTCCTTGTCGGGGTCGCTGAGCAGGGGAAAGGTGAGTCCCTGCGCGTCGGCGAACGCCGCCAGCTTCGCGGGTTTGTCCGGCGAGATGCCGACCACCGCGAGGCCTTCACCCTCGAGTTCGGCCAGATTGTCGCGAAAGTCGCAGGCCTGCTTGGTGCAGCCGGGTGTGCCCGCCGCCGGATAGAAGTAGACGATCACCTTGCGTCCGGCGTAGTCGGACAGGGAGATGGGGTTGCCGTGTGCGTCGGAGAGCGTGAACCCGGGGGCCTTGTCGCCGACGGCGAGGCGTGCGGTGCCAGCCATGTGGCCAGGCTAGTCGATCGCCCGGATGAGTCCGACCACACCCGGTAGTCGGACATATGGGTCAAAGTTCCTGGTGTGACGTGCCTCTGCCCGGAAATCGCGTGCCGATGACGTATCCTGGTGCCATCGTTCGACATCGTCGGCGCGCACTCCCGAAGTCGTCGGGGATCAGCGCGCCGATTGTGTCGTGGCCGCAGGTGGTGGGCACCTCGGGCCGAGTGGGTACACAGCAGTGGGAGGACAGAAGTGGCCGGGGATACCGACCGTATCGAACAGGACATCGTGCAGGCCCGGGAGGACCTCGCCAACACGCTCGACACACTCGCCGAGCGGGTGAGCCCGGACCGATTGGCGTCGGACGCGAAGTCGACCGTGAAGGCATTTCTCGGCAAGCCGGCCGTCAAGTACTCGCTGGCCGCAGCCGGCGCGCTCGTCGTGGTCGTGGTGGTCCGGAAGATCGTGGCATGAAGCGTGGGCTGTGCGCGCTGACCGCGGCGGGAGTCGTCGTCGTCGGGGTGGCCGGTTGCTCGCAGCAACCCACCTACTCAGACGCGGTGACCAATGCTCCGGCGTTGCAGTCGCTCGCGCAACCGGACATCTCGGTGACCGGCTGGGGCGACAAGCCGATGATCAATCACGCTGTCGGCGTGATGCCCGGTGCGCCGATCCGCGTGAGCGCGCAGAACGGCAACCTCACCTCGGTGGTCGTGTCCGGCCCGAACGGTCCGGTCCAGGGCGCGCTGTCGGCTGATGGGTCCACCTGGACCTCGGGGCAGGCGCTCGACTTCGGCGGCGACTACACGCTGACCGCGGCGGCGCAGGGCGTCGAGGGCAACGGCGCCCGCAAGATCGGGTTCACCACCGCGTCTGCCGAGTCACTGGCCGACGCATCGTCGGTGGTCGAGGACAACGAGACCGTCGGCATCGGCCAGCCCGTCGCGATCAACTTCGACACCCCGATCGTCAACAAGCTCAACGCGCAGCGGGCGATCACCGTCACCACCGATCCGCCCGTCGAGGGAGCCTTCTACTGGCTCAACGACAGCATGGTGCGGTGGCGTCCGGAACACTTCTGGAAGCCCGGCACCAAAGTGCATGTGGCGGTGCGCACCAAGGGCATCGACCTCGGTGGCGGCGTCTACGGCGACAACGACCTCACCACCGATTTCAAGATCGGCCGGAGCATGGTGTCGGTGGCCGACGACAAGACGCACATGATCACCGTGTCGATCGACGGCAAGGAGGTCAAGACCATGCCGACGTCGATGGGCAAGGACTCCACGCCCACCAACAACGGCATCTACATCACAGCCGAACGCGCGCCGAGCGTCATCATGGACTCGTCCACCTACGGTGTGCCGGTCAGCTCGCCCGGCGGCTACCGCGAGACGGTATACGACGCGACGCGAATCTCGTTCAGCGGCATCTACGTTCACTCGGCGCCGTGGTCGTTGGGCGATCAGGGGGTGGACGACGTCAGCAACGGCTGCCTCAACGTGAGTCCCGCCAACGCGGAGTGGTTCCTCAACAACTCGCTGCGTGGAGATGTGGTGATCGCCAAGAACACCGTGGGTCCTCAGCTGCCCGGCGACGACGGACTCGGTGACTGGAACGTCCCCTGGGCGGTGTGGAAGAAGGGCAACGCCTGACGGGCAGGCCCGTGCGAGAGCCGTCATGGCCACCCGAGCAGGCGATTTCACTTCTGCACCGGTGAGCCTGTAAGGTTTCCTCTCGCACGGCACGCGCCATTAGCTCAATTGGCAGAGCAGCTGACTCTTAATCAGCGGGTTCGGGGTTCGAGTCCCTGATGGCGCACAACACGACCCCCGCCACCTGCACAGGCAGGTGGCGGGGGTTTTTCGTTCTCACCGGTCGATACCGCCGGAGTCGATCCACCGGACGACTCGGGCATTTAGAAGATCTCGTACACTTGGGACATCCACGCGGAGCCCGGGAGAGATCCCTGTGGCCGCGTGCTGTCGGATCGACAGGATCAGTCGGGTGCAGAGGTGGGAGACATATGCGGATCGGTGGTGGCCGGCGTATCGGAGCGATGCTTGCCGTCGGCATGTTGGCGCTCGTCGCGCTGCTGTCGTCGTGCTCGGCGAAGCCGACCTACTCCGAGAACGTGCAGAGTTCGAGCCTCTTCGGCGATCTGCTGATGCCGGGCATGGAGATCACCGAGTGGGCCAACCGGCCGCTGCCCGATCAGGCGGTGGGCATTCAGCCGGGTGCGCCGATCACCGTGCGGTCCACCGAGGGATCGCTGACCGGAGTCCGCATCGGCAAGGCCGACGGCACCACCGTCGCCGGTGCGCTCAACGACGACGGCACCACCTGGACGAGCACCGAGCCCCTCGGATATGGCCGCACCTACACGCTGCAGGCCGACGCGAAGGGAATCGGCGGCGCCAGCACCAAGCGGGTGTCGTTCACCACCCGGTCGCCGAACAATCTCGCCCAGGCCTACCTGACCCCGAGCAACGGTGAGACCGTCGGCGTCGGGCAGCCGGTGGCGGTCAAGTTCGACGAGCCGATCCCCAACCGCACGGCGGCGCAGCAGGCCATCAGCGTCACGGCCAACCCGCCCACCGAGGGCGCCTTCTACTGGATCAGCGATACCGAGGTCCGCTGGCGCCCCAAGGAGTACTGGAAGCCGGGCACCAAGGTGTCGGTGGCCGTCAACACCTACGGAATCGATCTCGGGAACGGGCTCTTCGGCCAGGAGAACGTCAAGTCGAACTTCACCGTCGGTCGGTCGATGATCATCACCGCTGACGACCGCACCAAGCAGGTCACTTTCGAGCGCGACGGCACGGTGATCCGCACCATGCCCACCTCGATGGGTAAGGACGCGACACCAACCGATAACGGCGTGTATCTCGTCTCCGACAAGCACGACAACATCATCATGGACTCGTCCACCTATGGCGTGCCGGTCGGTTCGGCCGACGGCTACCGCACTCCGGTCGACTACGCGACACGAATGTCCTACAGCGGCATCTTCTTCCACTCCGCGCCATGGTCGGTGTGGGCACAAGGCAACACCAACACCAGCCACGGGTGCCTGAATCTGAGTCCGGAGAACGCGCTGTGGGTCATGCAGACCACGCTGCGTGGTGATCCGGTGGTGGTCAAGAACACCGTCGGGGGCACTCTCTCGGGAACCGACGGGCTCGGTGACTGGAACGTCCCCTGGGCGGTGTGGTCGAAGGGCAACGCCTGACACCGCCGAGGCGGCGATGCCCACGCTGCCGCCGCCGGGATCATGTCACCGGCCACTGTTACGATCGCCAGTGATTCAGATCTCCACGACGATCAAGGTGTGTGATTCATGGCCGAGCGACCTTCCTGGGAAACCGACGAACTGACGGCCCTGCGTGATCTCGCCCGCAGTTTCTGCGAGAAGGAGATCGCGCCCAACACCGAGAAGTTCATCGCGCAGCACCACGTCGACCGTGACCTGTGGACCAAGGCCGGCGACCTCGGGCTGCTGTGCATGTCGATCCCGGAGGAGTACGGGGGCGGGGGCGGTACCTTCGCGCACGAGGCGGTACTGATCGAGGAGCAGGCGCGTATCGCCGATTCGTCGTGGGGCGCCAGCCTGCACAACGGGATCATCGCCCACTACCTGCTCGCCTACGGGTCGGAGGAGCAGAAGAACACCTGGCTGCCCAAGATGGCCTCGGGTGAGGTGGTCGGCGCCATCGCCATGACCGAACCGGGCACGGGTTCGGATCTGCAAAGCGTCAAGACCAAGGCGATCCGCGAGGGTGACGAGTACGTGATCGACGGCTCGAAAACCTTCATCACCAACGGCGGCCAGGCCGATCTCATCATCGTCGTGGCGAAGACCGATGTCAGCGAAGGCGCCAAGGGCATCTCGCTGGTGCTCGTCGAAGCCGACCGCCCGGGATTCCGTCGTGGACGGGTGCTCGACAAGGTCGGTCAGCGCGGTCAGGACACCTCGGAACTGTTCTTCGACGGTGTGCGGGTACCCGTGACGAACCTCCTCGGCGCCGAGGAGGGGCAGGGCTTCATCCAGCTCATGCAGCAACTCCCGCAGGAACGGCTGATCATCGCGGTGGCCTCGGTGGCGGGGATGGAGACCGCACTGGCGCAGACGATCGCTTACACCAAGGAGCGCGAAGCCTTCGGCCGGCCGATCTTCGCGTTCCAGAACACCAAATTCAAACTCGCCGAGGCCGCCACCGAAACCCGCATCGCGCGGGTCTTCGTCGACGACTGCCTCACCAAACACCTCAAAGGCGAACTCGACATCCCGACGGTGGCCATGGCCAAGTGGTGGACCAGCGACCGCGCGATGGTCGTCGCCGACGAGTGCCTGCAACTCTTCGGCGGGTACGGCTACATGAACGAGTATCCGATCGCGCGGATGTGGGCGGACAACCGCGTGCAGAAGATCTACGCCGGGACCAACGAGATCATGAAGGAGATCATTGCCCGTTCCCTGTGAGGGTTCGGTACATTCCTTGTGATCGTGCCGACGGGCATGGAGATCACCGAGGAGCAGATCGTGGGTAGCCGCAGACTGGGCAGCGTAGTCCCCGCCGTTGCGGTCACCATGCTGCTGATCGCCGGTTCCGTGGCGCTCGTCGGGCCGGCGCACGCCGCACCGTCCGCCGACGACCTGCCCAGTTCGGGGTGTATCGCTGACGGTGCGCCCCGCCTCAAGCCGGGTCCGGTCGACCCGCGGGACCTCATCCCCACGGTGCCCGACCGGATCGGCATTCCGCTGCCGTATCCCAAGATCGTTCCGGTACCCGAGCCCGAGTCGGCGCCCAAGCCGCCGGTACGGATTCCGTCGGAGTTGCCGCCGAAGAATCCGTGCACCGATCCGTGTCCCGACCTGACCGATCCGCCCAAGCCGAAGCCCGGTGCCGGCGGACCCGCGTTGAGCATCGAGTTCCCGAAGATCACCTTCGATCCGAGTCCGATCGTGATCCCGGTGCCGGTTCCCAACCCGAATCCCGCCCCGATTCCGCCACCGCCGCCCGCGGCGACACCGGGCATCGATCCGGGACCGGTCTCGGCGAAACCAGCGCCGCCGCGGGTGGGGCCCGTGTCCTGGGTGTCGACCGTCACCGGACGGGGATCGACGAGCCGGACCGACAAACGCTGGCAGGTCCAAGGCACCGACCTGGGCATCATGTGGGAATCCAAACCCGGTCAGATCGCCATCGCCTTCGGCGACAGTTTTGGCCGCAACTTCCGTCCGCCGGGCGCAAACGGCGGCGACTGGCGCAGCAATGTGCTGGGATTCAGCTCCGACAAGAAGCTTTCCGACGGCCTGTCCATCGACACGATGGTGCAGGACAGCCGGTGTCACGCCGCGGAGGTGCTCTCGGCACGGCACGTCGAGCGATACGAGATGACGACCATCCCCACCTCGGGTTTCGCGATCGGCGACCGCCAGTACATGAGCTACATGTCGGTGCGCACCTGGGGTCCGATCCCCGGGGTATGGCTGACCAACTACGGCGGCCTGGCCTACTCCGACGACGGCGGTTCGACGTGGACCAAGGACCCCTGGGCGCGATGGGACAACCTCTTCGGCACCAGCCAATTCCAGGTGTCGTCGATGGTCCCGCAGGGTGACTACGTGTACATGTTCGGAACCCCCAACTCGCGGATCGGCTCCGTCGGTCTGGCCCGGGTGCCCAAGGCGGACGTGCTGAACAAGACGGCCTATCAGTACTGGCGGGACGGACAGTGGGTGCCGGCGCGCGACGGCAATGCGGCCTCCGTGCTCTTCGCCGGTCCGACCGGCGAACTGTCGGCGCGCTACGACGAGGCCTCGAAACTCTGGCAGCTGAGCTACCTGGACTCGCTTCGCGGTGCGATCGTGTTACGCACGGCGCGTTCGCCGCAGGGACTGTGGTCCGAACCGGCCGAATTGGCCCAGTCGGGTCGCTACAACCAGCTCTACGGTGGATTCCTGCACCCGTGGTCGACCGACCGTGACCTCTATTTCACGATGTCCACGTGGGCGCAGTACAACGTGTCACTGATGCACGTCCGCCTGTACTGAGACCTCAGCCCCGCAGCGGTTCACGTCCCGCCGAGTTCGGGTGGCGAAGCAGTTTCGGTGGCATTCGCCAGCAGGAGCCCCACGGTTGCCTGCGCGATCCTGTCGCAGATCGCACGATTCCGAATATTCAAGTACGACAGGGTGATTCCGTCGACCGCAGCCACGATGAGCGGTGAGAGTTCTTCGACCGGCGACTGCCATTGCACCTCGCATTGCGCTGCGGCGAGCGCAAGTGCCTCGGCGATCCCCTCGTAGTAGCGGTAGTACATCTCCGCACCGAGCCGGGCCAGACCCGTGGTTTGCCGGGCGTATTGGTTCAGCGAGATCAGGGCCTGCGTGCGTTCGGGGTCGGCGGCGATCCCGTCGATGTAGCCGGCGAACGAGGTTCGCAGGATCCTTTCGACACCGTCGAGTCCGTGTGCGTCGTCGTGACCGGCGACGTCGAAAGCGGCACTCACGGAATCGAACTCACGAGCGATGCCGTACTCGACGAGAGCTGCGAGCAACGCGTCGCGCGACTCGAACACGTAGTGAAACGTCGACAGGGTCATCCCGGCCTCAGCGCAGATGGCCCGGGTGGTGGCACCATCGACGCCGTTGTGCGCGATCACGGTGAACGCGGCGTCGAGGAGGAATTGGCGGCGGTCTGCCACCGGCATTCTGCTCATGGGCCCTTTCATCGATCTCGCCTGTCTCCCAAGGGTACCCGGGAAGCTATTGGGCGACGGCGCTGAGCAGTGCGAGCTTCTCGTGGCTGTCGGTGCCCGGCACGGCGGTGTACACCAGCAGCGAGTGAGCCGACGCCGGATCCTGCAGCAGCTGGCATTGCACCTCGATGACACCCAACTCGGGGTGCAGGATCCGTTTCTCGGTGTCGGTGAGGGCCGTGGCGACGTCGTGGCGCAGCCACAGCCGCCTGAACTCCTCGCTTCGAGTCATCAGCGCCTCGGCGATCTCGGCGGCCCGTGACCCTTGGCCGTCGCGGGTGGCGGCGGCACGCAGGCGCGAGGTGTGGGCCCGCGAGTGCAGGTCGTGATCCTCGGGGAGGAACCTGGCGCGCGTGGTCTCCTCGGTGAACCAGCGGTAGGCGATGCTGCGCCGCAGACCCGTCAGCGAGAGTTCGTCACCGACGAGGGCGACGGCCATGGGCGTTTGCATGAGGGTTTCGCCCGCACCGTTGACGACCATCGCCGGGGTGTCGCGCAGCCGGTCGAGGATACGCATCATGCCGGGGCTGACATGGTCGTCGCGGCCCTTGCGGTCGGGAGTGTTCTGACCGGCCAGCCGGAAGAGGTGATCACGTTCGTCGAGGCCCAGATGCAGCGCCTGCGCGATCGCCGCCAGCATCGACTCGGACGGATGCGGTCCGCGCTGTTGTTCGAGCCGACTGTAGTAGTCGGTCGACATCCCGGCCAGCATCGCCACTTCCTCGCGTCGCAGCCCGCTGGTTCTCCGGCGCGCTCCGGCGGGCAACCCGACGTCCGCGGGCTGCAGTGCCTCGCGACGTCTGCGGAGAAAGTCGGCGAGCCCGGATCGGTCCGCCCTCACCGGCAGCTACAGGAGAGCGGCAACAGCGCTGGGCGCGATGTGTGGGGTGTCATGGCCTCCACTGTGGCCGATGTTGCCCGCACGAACCAGGGATCGCCGGTCCGTGGATAAGGACTGCCTGGTAGACGCCGCGCCGCGGCCGTCTACTGGAAACACAGACAGAAGTCAGCCGACACAGGGAGAACATCATGAACATGAGCGGGAACACCATCTTCATCCCGGGTGCGACGTCGGGCATCGGTCTCGGCCTGGCCCGGAGACTGCACGCGCAGGGCAACACGGTCATCGTCGGTGGTCGGCGTGCGGAGTTGCTCGGTCAGATCGCAGAAGAGAACCCGGGACTCGAGACGGTCCGCATCGACACCACCGACGCCGAGGACGTGGCGCGGGTGAGTCGCTCGGTGATCGAGCGGTTTCCGGAGGTCAACGTGCTGATCGCGATGGCAGGGATCATGCGCGGTGAGGACCTCACCGACCCGGGCTTCCTCGATACGGCGGTCGCGGAGGTCGAGACCAACATCCTGGGGCCGCTGCGACTGATCGCGGCCTTCACCGAACATCTCGCCGCCACGCCGGACGCGACGATCATCACGGTGTCGTCGGGTCTGGCGTTCACACCGATGGCCGGCACCCCGACCTACTGCGCCACCAAGGCGGCGATCCACACGTTCACCGAGAGTCTGCGCATGCAGCTGTCGGGGAGCGGCGTCACCGTTCTCGAACTGGTGCCCCCGGCCGTACAGACCCACCTGATGCCGGGTCAGGCCGAGGCGCAATGGGCGATGCCGCTCGACGACTTCCTCGACGAGGTCATGTCGCTGCTGCCGTCGGCCGACCGGGAAATCCTCGTCGAACGCGTCAAGCCGCTGCGATACTCCGAGGTCTCCGGCGATCACGACGAGCTGATGGGCACTCTCGCGCACCTCGGATGACTGTTACTTGCGGTCCTTGATGATCTTCTTGACCTCGTCCGCATCCACGTTCTTTGCGACGAGTTTGCCGGACTTCGACTTACGGACCGAATACTGGCCCTTCTTCTTACCCGGCGCCACGTGAAGATCCACTTTCTTGGCTGCCTTGTTGAGTTCTTCGAGCACGGCTGCAGATAGTAGAGCATCAAGGTGAACAGCAGTTTTCTGCACGAGCGAGCCCACGGTCGCGGCTACAGCGAGAGGACAAGTCGCCGGATGGGGAGGAAACCCGACGGCTCAAACGGATGGTGCCCCACCTGCTTTTCGCAGGTGGGGCACCATTTCCCTCTCGGGGTGAGCGACGGGACTCGAACCCGCGACAGCCAGGATCACAACCTGGTGCTCTACCAACTGAACTACGCTCACCATCGGCGTCGAAAACCCGGGGTTGTTCACCGGGCTCGCGAGCCAAGGACATACTCTAGCCGGTCTGGACCGTCGAACTCCAATCGATTGTCTGACCGGCGGGTCAGGCGGGTCCGAGCTCTTCGACGATCTTGCCGAGCGCGTCGACGTCGGGGCCGGGGGAGGCGACGAACGCGGCGGCCCGGTAATAACGGAGTTCGCGAATCGACTCACGGATGTCGGCGAGCGCGCGGTGTGAGAGGCCCTTCTCCGGCTGGTTGAAGTAGATGCGCGGATACCAGCGGCGACACAACTCCTTGATGGAACTGACGTCGACCATCCGATAGTGCAGATAGGTATCGAGTTCGGGCATGTCGCGGGCGATGAAACCGCGGTCGGTGGCGATCGAGTTCCCCGCGAGGGGTACCGCGCCCGGAGTGGTGACGTGCGCACGGATGTAGTCGAGCACCATCTTCTCCGCTTCGGCCACCGTGACCGTCGACCGGCGGACCTCCTCGGTCAGGCCAGAGTCGGCGTGCATCTTGGTCACCACATCGGGCATGGAGTCCAAGGCGTCGTCATCGGCATGGATCACCACGTCGACGCCGTCGCCGAGGATGTTCAGGTCACCGTCGGTGACCAGCGCCGCGATCTCGATCAGCTTGTCCTTGTCGAGATCGAGTCCGGTCATCTCGCAGTCGATCCACACCAGTTTGTCTTGCACCCGTCAACCTTAGCCAACGGGTGACGTGGGACTATTCTCTGCTCTGTGACAGATCCCAAGGATGCCGCTGCGACGATTGCCGCCGGCTATGAGTTCACAACACCGTCACTGGAATTGGGCACCGTCTCGGTGGATGGTCAGGTCGATCCATCGGCCAAGGTGCGGATTCCGCTCGCGATGATGAATCGCCACGGATTGGTCGCCGGGGCCACAGGTACCGGTAAGACCAAGACCCTGCAGCTGATCGCCGAACAGCTCTCGGCCAACGGTGTACCGGTGGTGATGGCCGACATCAAGGGTGACGTGTCGGGGATCAGCCGTCCGGGTGAGGTCAACGACAAGATCACCTCGCGCGCGCAGCAGACCGGCGACGACTGGGCGCCCACCGCGTTTCCGGTCGAATTCGTGTCGCTCGGCGACGGCGGGATCGGCGTCCCGGTCCGGGCCACGATCACCTCGTTCGGCCCGATCCTGCTCAGTAAGGTGCTCGGACTCAACGACACCCAGGAGTCGACGCTGGGGCTGATCTTCCACTGGGCCGATTCCAAGGGGTACGCGCTGCTCGACCTCAAGGATCTGCGCCAGGTGATCACCTACCTGACCGGCGACGAGGGAAAACCCGAACTCAAGGGCATCGGCGGGGTGTCGACACAGACCGCCGGGGTCATCCTGCGCGCCGTGACGAATCTCTCCGCCGCCGGCGGCGACACCTTCTTCGGTGAACCCGAACTCGACCCCGCCGACCTGTTGCGGTTGGACTCCGACGGCCGGGGCCGCGTGACACTGTTCGAACTCGGCGCACAGGCGGCCAATCCGGTGCTGTTCTCGACGTTCCTGATGTGGATTCTCGCCGACTTGTTCCAGGTTCTCCCCGAGGTGGGCGACATCGACAAGCCCAAACTGGTGTTCATCTTCGACGAATCGCATCTGCTGTTCAACGACGCCTCCAAGGCGTTCGTCGCCCAGGTGGTGCAGACGGTGAAGTTGATCCGGTCGAAGGGCGTCGGGGTGTTCTTCTGCTCGCAGCTGCCGACCGACATCCCCGACGAGGTGCTCTCCCAGCTCGGCGCGCGCATCCAGCATGCCCTGCGCGCCTTCACCCCCAACGACCAGAAGGCGCTGACCAAGACGGTCAAAACCTATCCGGTCTCCGACGTCTACAAGCTCGACCAGGCCCTCACCTCGCTGGGTACCGGTGAGGCCATCGTGACCGTGCTCTCCGAGAAGGGGGCGCCCACCCCGGTGGCCTGGACGCTGGTGCGTGCGCCCCGGTCGTCGATGGACGCCGTTCCGTCGGCCGACATCACTGACCACGCAAGAGGCAGTGACCTCTACCGCAAGTACGGCGAGCGGATCGATCGTGAATCGGCCTACGAAAAGCTCATCGAGAAAACGCTCGCACCTCAGGAGTCCCCCGACGCGCCGCCCCCGCCGATGCCGGCACCCACACCGCCGCCCCCGCCCGAAGAGCCGGGCATGGTGACCGAGATCCTGACGAGCGAACCCATGCAGCGATTCCTGCGGAACGCGGCGGGTGAGGCGGGCCGCCAGTTCAGCCGGGCGATGTTCGGCACCGGCCGCCGGCGCCGCTGAGTAGAGGCGCTCGTCTTACGAGCCTTCACCCAGCTTCCGGTAGAAGGTGCCGACGATGGGTGCGAGCACCGCGCGCGGGGTGTACCCACCGGCCACCGACATGGCCTTCGACAGCGGACCCGGAACCACGCGCATCTTGTTGTGCTGCAACGCATCCAGGCTCATCTGTGCAACCTTGTCGCTGTCGTGCCACAGAAATCCGGGAACCATCCTGTCCACCACCGAGGCGTCCTCGGCCGACGGCGTCCCGGTGCGGACCGGACCCGGGGCGAGCAGCGTGACGTGCACGCCCTGCCCGCCGACCTCGCCGCGGAGCGACTCGCTGAAGGTGTTGACGAACGCCTTGGTGGCGGCGTACGTGGCGTTGTGGGGGATCGGCATGTTGCCCGCGGCCGAACCGACCATGAGGATGCCGCCCGAGCCGCGCGCCACCATCTGCGGCAACACGGCCAGCGTCAGGTCGTGCACGGCGTTGACGTTCAGTCTCACCTGAGCGCGTTCGTAGTCGGCATCGAGGTCGGCGAGGGGGCCGAAGGTCGCGATGCCCGCGTTGTTGCACAGGATCGAGATCTCGCGCGATTCCAGTTCGGCGGCAAGGACCGCCACCGCCGTCAGGTCGGAGAGGTCGGTGGGCCGCACCTCCGCGGTGACCTGATGTGCGGTACGCAGATCGGCGGCGAGATCCTCGAGGATCTCGCCGCGCCGTGCCACCAGGACCAGCGAGTGACCGCGCCGGGCGAGTTCTGTGGCCAGGGCCATTCCGATGCCGGAGGAGGCGCCCGTGACCACGGCACGGGCAGAGGGCGACGGTGCGGGAACTGCCATGCCAGACATCGTAAACCGGGAGCCGAGCCCGCCCGCCGTGCCGTCAGACGAGGCCGGCGGCCACCTCGGTGCCCTGCCTGATCGCGCGTTTCGCATCCAACTCGGCGGCGAGGTCGGCGCCGCCGATGACATGGGTCCGCACTCCGGCCAGGGTCAGCGGATCGACGAGGTCGCGCACCGACTCCTGCCCCGCGCATAGCACGATGTTGTCGACCTCGAGGAGTCGCGTCTCGGTCACCGCACCGTCGGCATCATGGAAGCTCAGATGCAGCCCGCGGTCGTCGATCAGATCGTAGGTGGCGCCCGAGATCTGGTGGACGCCCTTCATCTTCACGCTGGCCCGATGCACCCAGCCGGTGGTCTTGCCCAGACCCTTACCCTGCCCGCCGGGCTTGCGTTGCACGAGGTAGACCTCGCGCACCGCTGGGAGCGGTCGCGGCTTGGTGACGAAACCGGGCTTGTCCAGATCCTCGCTGACACCCCATTCCTGTTCCCATTCTTTGAGATTCAGGGTCGGCGACTCGTCGACGGTGAGGAATTCGGTGACGTCGAAGCCGATGCCGCCCGCGCCGATCACCGCGACCCGCTTGCCGATCTCGCGGCGACCGAGCACGGCGTCGGCGTAGGTCATGACCATCGGGTGTTCGATCCCGGGGATCACCGGAATGCGGGGGGCCACGCCGGTGGCGATGACCACGTCGTCGTAGCCTGCGTCGACGAGTGTCGCCGCATCGACCCGGGTGTCGGGGTGCACGCGCACGCCGTGGATCTCGAGCTGGCGGGTGTAGTACCGCAGCGTCTCGGCGAACTCCTCCTTGCCGGGAATCCTTGCCGCGATGGAGAATTGGCCGCCGATGCTCGGGCCTGCCTCGTAGAGGTCGACGCGGTGTCCGCGTTGCGCCGCGGCCACCGCCGCCGACAGTCCCGCCGGGCCGGCGCCGACCACCGCCACGGAGCGCGCACGGCGGGTCGCACCGAGGGTGAGGGTGGTTTCGCGACCGGCCCGCGGATTGAGCAGGCACGAGACCTTCTTCCCGACGAAGGCATGGTCGAGGCAGGCCTGATTGCAGCCGATGCACGTGTTGATCTCGTCGGCCCGCCCGGTTTGCGCCTTGGCGGCGAAATCGGGGTCGGAGAGCAGCGGTCGGGCCATCGAGATGGCGTCCACCCGACCACGTTGCAGGATCGTCTCGGCGAGTTCCGGGGTGTTGATGCGGTTGCTGGCGATCAGCGGTATCGACACCTCGTCGCGCAGTCGTTCGGTGAACTTGACGAACGCGCCGCGCGGTACCGATGTGACGATGGTGGGGATCGTGGCCTCGTGCCAGCCGATGTCGGTGTTGATGGCGTTCACACCGAGTTCTTCGGCCTTGCGGGCCATCAGTGCGATCTCGTCAAAGGTCTGGCCGTCCTTGACGAAATCGGCGATCGACTGACGCAGGATCACGGGGTAGTCGCGAGGCACCCGGCGGCGGATCTCGGTGATCACCTCGACGAGGAATCGCTGCCGGTTCTCGGTGCTGCCACCCCAACGGTCGGTGCGGTCGTTGGTGTGTGGGCAGAGGAACTGATTGATCAGATAGCCCTCCCCGCCCATGATCTCGATCGCGTCGTAGCCCGCGCGGCGTGCAAGGTGTGCCGCACGACCATAGGAGGCGATGACGTGCCGGATGACGGGTTCGGTCATCCGCAGGTGTTTGAACGGGTGGATCGGTGAGGGGGCGCTTCCCGGGGCCACCTTGATCGGCGTATAGCCGTAGCGCCCGGCGTGCAGGAGTTGCAGGGCGATCCTGCCGTGCGCCCGGTGGACCGAACGGGTGATGCGCTGATGGCGTTTCACGTCGACGAGATTGGTCATCTTGCCCGCGAAGGGCAGGAGTAGACCGCTGCGGCTGGGTGCGAAGCCGCCGGTCACGATCAGCCCGACACCGCCGCGGGCGCGCTCGGCGTAGTACGCGGCAAGTTTGTCGGTGTCCCAGATCCTGTCTTCGAGACCGGTGTGCATCGACCCCATCACGAGTCGATTCGGCAGCGTCATCCCGCCGATCCGCAGCGGCTCGAAGATGTGGGGGTAGTGCGGATTGGGTTGTGCCGAAGGCGAATGCGCGGATGGGGCTGGCATCGGGGCACTCCTTGCTGATCGAAGGGTTGGTGGTCGGGGTGTCGCAGCGATCCGTGAGGTCGCTGTGGTCTGTTCAGCTCGTGCCTGTCTGGAGTTCGCCGGTCAGGGCGGCGATGACCTCGTCGCACCAGTCGATGAAGCCTTGTTCGATGCGGACTCCACCGCGCAACACGAGGTAGCGGTGCAGGCGGCGACCGGTCAGCGCCTCGGGATCGGGAAAGTCGTCCCGCTCGAAGGATCGATACAGGTCCAGGCGGGCGCGATGGAGGTCGCGGTGTCGGCGCATCTCGGTGATGAGGTCGGGGAGATCGCCGAGCGCCGCGGCGCGGATCTTGACCCCGAGGTCGTCGCGCAATTGCTGAATCGGGGTGGGGGAGTTGACCCAGTGACGCAGTGCGTCGCGACCGGCGGCGGACAGTGTGTAGACCTTTTTGTCGGGTCTGCCCTCCTGAGCGACCGGCTCGTAGCTCACCAAGCCGTCGGCGTGCAGTTTCCCGAGGGTGCGATAGATCTGCTGATGGGTAGCCGACCAGAAGTAGCCGATGGACCTGTCGAACTGACGGCCGATCTCGTAACCGGTGCCGGGACGTTCCGACAACGAGACCATGATCGCGTGCTCCAAAGCCACCACCGGAACCTACAATGCAACCACGCACTATGCAACAGTGTGCATAGTGCGTTGTCGGGTTCTCGGAGGTGCTGGTCAGTAGCTCCAGCCCCATTCCCATCGCCGCAGGCGGGGATTCCAGACACGCCGGCGGCGGCGCCGGCGGGGCGGCTGTGCAGGTCCCTGGGGTGGCTTGGCCCCTTGCTGGCCGTTCGGCTGCTGTCCGGGTTGCATCTGAGTCTCCTTCGGTGATGGCCGACCTCGTTGCCGACACGATGAACGTTAGGGACCGCACCTTGGTGGCGGCTGGACTGAATCTGCGTGCTGCCTGTCAGCGCAAAGGTTCAGGCCAAGAAGAGGTTTCGATCGTCCGGTGAGGTCGCAACCCGGGTCGGCGGCACGCGCGAGCGGCCGACGTATCGCACACTGTGGTGATGGGAACACCAGTCGAGAAGCCTCGCGGTCCGCTGTCGTGGACCTTGGTCGGCGAGAACACGGTGATCGGACCCGGCGAGCGGCTGTCGTGGCCGAAGACCATAGGGATCGGGTTGCAGCACGTGGTCGCGATGTTCGGCGCCACATTCCTCGTTCCGGTGCTGACCGGGTTCCCGCCCGCCACGACGCTGCTGTTCTCCGGCATCGGCACGGTGTTGTTCCTGATCATCACCGGCAACCGGTTACCGAGCTACCTCGGTTCCAGTTTTGCGATCATCGCTCCGGTTCTGGCCGCCACCGCGTCGCACGGCATGTCCTCGGCGCTGGGCGGCATCGTGGTGGTGGGCGCACTGCTCGTCGTGATCGGCGTGATCGTGCACTTTGCCGGTATCGGGTGGATCGAGGCGCTGATGCCGCCCATCGTCACCGGCACGATCGTCGCGCTGATCGGACTCAACCTCGCTCCGACGGCCAAGACGAACTTCGAGAAGCAGCCGGTGATCGCGACCGTGGTGCTGGTGCTCCTCGTTCTCTCGATTGCGCTGTTCCGTGGCCTGCTCGGCCGTCTGGCCATCGTGTTCAGTGTCGTCGTGGGTTATCTGCTGGCGCTCGCGTTGGGCGACGTGGACACCAGCGCGATCGGCTCGGCGGGCTGGGTGGGGCTGCCCACCTTTCACGCGCCGTCGTTTCATCTGTCGGTGATCCCGACGTTTCTCCCGGTGGTGTTGGTGCTGCTGGTGGAGAACATCGGGCACGTGAAATCGGTGAGCATGATGACCGGCGTCGACTACGACAGGCGTATCGGTCGCGCGCTGGCCGCCGATGGCATCGCCACCATGCTCGCCGGTAGCGGCGGCGGGTCGGCGACCACCACCTACGCCGAGAACATCGGCGTGATGGCGGCCACCAAGGTCTACTCCACCGCCGCCTACTGGGTTGCTGCGCTGGCCGCGATCCTGCTCGGGCTGTGTCCGAAGGTCGGTGCGGTGATCGCGGCGGTGCCCGCGGGCGTGCTCGGTGGGGTGACCACCGCGCTGTACGGTCTGGTCGGCATCATCGGCGTGCACATCTGGGTGACCAATCGCGTCGACTTCGCCAAGCCGATCAACCAGTTCACCGCGGCGATACCGCTGGTGATCGGTATCGCCGACTTCTCTTGGACCATAGGCGATCTCAGCTTCGGCGGTATCGCGCTCGGTGCCATCGCGGCATTGCTCATCTACCACTCGATCCGGCTGATCGGCGGGTGGCGCGGTACCGCGGGGGTCAGGGAAGGCTGAGTGGCAGGTCGGGGATCGGAAAGGGATATTTCCGACGTAGCAGTTGATCACGCAACTGTTCGGCTGCCTCCTTGGCGAGTTCCTCGGCGGTTTTCCCCAACTGCTCCGGGGTGAGGTGATCCCTGACGAACTGACCGCCGTTGACCGTCACCGGGTCGTCGCTGATCCGATGGACATACGGTGTCGGCCGATCGCCCTGGATGACCTCGACGATATTCCGGAATGCGGTGGAGTTGCGGTCGTTGAAGTACTCCCCGTGCGAGCCGGCGCCGGCCACGAGTCCGCGGTGTTCGGGCGACTCGCCGCTGTAGAACCCGGTGTCGAGCCGGGTGACCCCGGGTGTGTTGTCGGGATCGCCCCCGTGCGGGTTGTGGGGAAATGACTGCACGCCCTGGATGATGTCGCCGGGAGGCGTCAGCGAGTACCGCTCGACGTTCGGGTTGGCGTCGTTCCAGGGGGCGTCGAAGATGCCGGTACCCGCCGACGATGCGTACACCACGCGGTCGGCTCGCAACCCGAGTTGCTCGGCCGTGCCCAACGCCGATCCGCCGTACGAATGACCGATGTAGGTGGTTTTCGCGTCGGGCGCGTTCTCGTCCAGCTCGGTGTCGAGTTCGTGGCCGAATGCGACGAGTTTCGGTGCGAGGTCGAGGGCGAAGCGCGTGTTGAACGCGGAGTCCGATAGCGCATGCTGTTCGCCGCTCTGGTCTCCGAATGACCGCGGATCAAGCCGCCGCAGCGGTTCTTCCCACCCGATGTTCTGTGGCAAGTCGCCGTCGGCAAAGACGAACACGGGTGCGCCCGACAAATGGGCGAGGTTCCAGCCGGCCTCGTAGTTCTGGTTACTGCGGTCGAGGTTGGTGCCCGTGCCGGGGATGTAGACGGCAGCGTTCTTGGTGTTGCGATCGATCCTGCCGATCATCTCCACCCACCGTCCGTTGGTGGTGTTGCGGAAGCTGATGAAGGTCCGTTCCACCAGAAGGTCGTCGGCGCTGTCGGTGCCAGGGATCTGGCCTGGACGGTCGGCCTGGGGCGTGCGATGGGGATCGCTGCGCTGCCGCAACATGTCTCGCAACACCGCCGCACGTCGGTCGCCCGCAGGCGTGTGTTTGCTCTCCTCGTCGTGCAGCGCGTTGCGGATGTTGATCTCGTTCGCGTCGATGCGCAGCGTGAACGGCACCCCGTCCATATTCCCGATTGCGTCGGGATCGGCCTGCATCACCCGTCGCTGGTCCTGCTCACTGAGTTGCTCGAGATATGCCCGTCGTTCGTCGGGCGTCATGCCCGTCAGCATGCGGACCACGTCGTCGGGATCGGCCTTGCGCCCATCCGGGAGCGTCACGTCGGGCTGGCCGTTGATCATCGCGGCGAGGTCGGTGCGCAGTGCCTCGAGGCGGTCGCCGTAGAGCCGATCGAACTCCTCGATGGTGTCGAGGCCGGCCTGAATCCGCGTCTCCAGTGTGTCGGCGTCCTCGTTCTTGGCGGCGTCGGTGTGGGTCACGGTGCCCGTGTCGGAGACGGTGAATCCAGCGAGTGTGGCCGAATCCACTTCCCGCAGAACATAATCGCGAGCGAACGTGAGGTCGGCGCCGGCATCCTTGGCTTCGTCGGCGATCTGCTGGAGCACATTGCGGACCTCGTCGGCGTGATCGTGTTCCTGCGTGACCTTGAGTTGCGCCGCGCTGTGGGTCTGCCCCTTCCAGGTATCCGGCTGGTCCATCGCCGTGGTGACAGACGTCAGGGCGCTGTCGAGTGTGTTGGCAGCGGTTTGCGCCGTGTCTCCGGCGCCGGACATGGAGTGCGTATCCCAGTCGCGGAGCTGTGTGATGGTGGGGCGCATCAGCGTTCGGCCATCCGGTCGAAGCGGCCCGCGGAGGCGGTGTCACTGTCGACGCTGCTCGAGACGAAGTGGGAGAGCACGGTCGCCATGTCGTCGATGCGGTCGCGGATGGACGTGGTCGCGTCGTGCGCGGGTGTGGCGCACCCGCGCAACGCGGCCATCACATCGCTGGCGTCGCCGTGCACGTCGCGCATCCCGGCGAACTCCAGTGATCCGACAGTTCGCCCCTGCTCACGCCACGTGCGCACCACCTGATCGAGTTCGGACGGGGTGACGTCGAACAGGGTGTTGAACTGAGGGTTCGCGGGTCGGGTGGGACCGGGCACAAAGGGCAGTACGGGGAACGGGAACACTCCCGACAGCGGAAGCGGTAGCGGTGGCGACATGACATCTCCGATGCGTGGATGACGGCCCCGGGCGGGGTGCCGGGTGTAAGTCCGACGCATCGATCGCCATCTGGTTCCGCCGTTTCCCACAGGGCGCGTGCCGCGTCGCACTGCCAGGTCACGCGACACCGCGCCGGTAGGCAGGAGAATGACCGCGCGTGCGTTCCACGGAGTTGGGTGATGCCGGCGAACTTGGGTGCCGCAGCACCCAAGTTCTCCGATTCGACCCAACTTCCGCCGGGTGTGGCATCGGCCGGACGAACCATCACAGTGCCCCCGGCAGGATTCGAACCTGCGACCTAGGGATTAGAAGGCCCTTGCTCTATCCATCTGAGCTACGGAGGCGTGCCCGGCGGTGAGTCCGCCGAGCGTGGCGAGTATAGCCCGCAGCCGTCGAATCCAGTTATCCACAGGCGATCGCGGGCGTCGTGTGCCGCGTCGATTTCGGGTGATGCTGATCTGGTCGCGTACTCGCGCGGCATCAGAGGAGGAGGACCCGCGAATGTATGAAACCTATTCGACCGTCGTCGGGAGGGTGATCTCCGAGCCGCGGCACAACCGAACCGCCGGAGGCGACGAGGTGGTGAGTTTCCGCATGGTGAGCAACGCCCGTCGACGTGACCGCAACACGGGTGAGTGGGTCGACGGCCACACGCTGTATCTGACGGTCAGCTGCTGGCGTCGGCTCGCTGCGGGCGTGTCGGGGGCGATCGAGAAGGGCCGGCCGGTCATCGTCCACGGCCCGATCCGGACGAATGCCTACACCACCGCAGATGGCGAGAACCGTCAGGAGTTGGAGATGGTTGCCGAGTCGGTAGGCCTCGATCTTGCGCGATGCGTGGTCGAGTACCGCGGACGCGACGGGGTGGGCACGGTCGACCCGAATCCGGGCACGGTCGACCCGAATCCGGGCACGGTCGACGCGGATCCGGGCACGCTCGACGGGGGTGCTGCCGCGTGACGCCGACGGGTCCGAGCGCCGGAGGGGAGCGCTCAGACCACGCAGCGGAAGCCGAGGTGCGAGGTCGCCGAGTCGTCGGACTGGGGCGAACGCGCAGCCGGACGGTAGCGGCGGCAGTACTTCGGCGAACACAGATGCGATCCGCCTTTGGTGACCCGCAGGACCTGCGGTGACGTGGTGGGAGCGAGCAGATCGGTACGCCCGTCGGGGGAGACCGTGGTCAGGTCCGGGGGGACATGACGCGGTGTGAAGACGTCCGAGGTTCGCTCCCACACGTTGCCGATCATGTCGACCAGTCCGAACCCGTTGGGCGGATACGATCCGACCGGCGACGTGGAGCCCCATCCTTCGTTGCGGTACGGGAAATCGCCGATCCAGGTGTTGGCCAGCACTTTTCCGTCTGGATGCAGCTCGTCGCCCCAGGCGTATTCGTGACCGTCGGCGCCCCCGCGGGCCGCGTACTCCCACTCGACCTCGGTGGGCAACCGTCGGCCCGCCCAGTCCGCGTAGGCGACGGCGTCGGCGTACGCGATCTGCACCACCGGATGATCGTCGACCCCGGCGAGCGACGACCCCGGTCCCCGCGGATGCCGCCAACTTGCCCCCGGCTGCCACCGCCACCATTGCCTCCAGTCACGCAGATCCACCGGACCATCGGTCGGCGTGAACACCAACGCGCCGGGGACGAGGTCGGCGGGATCGGCTCCGGGGAAGTCGGCCGGGTCGATGGCACGCTCGGCCACGGTCACGTAGCCGGTGTCGGAGACGAAGGCGGCGAACTGCGCGTTGGTCACCGGATGGCGTTCGACGGCGAATGCACCCACCTCGCGATCGTGCTCGGGCCGCTCCTCGGGGTAGAAGCGGTTCGAGCCCATCCGGAATGTGGCCGCCGGCAACCGCACCAATTCGGTCAGTGGCATCGACTCCTCCTCCGGGCCGGTAGTCTCGCTCGGTCCCGCTGCGCGGTACCGGTCCAGTCTGCCCGGCAGCGTGAGGTGGTCTTTCGGTTGTGCCCGGTTGGGGCGACTAGACTGTCAGACCGTTGTGCCATGGGCGCCGAAGCCGTCTCATGCGGCGGGAGCTGTGGCCCTGATCAGCGCACAGGAAGGCAGATGCGTGAGCGAATTCATCTACACCATGAAGAAGGTGCGCAAGGCGCACGGCGACAAGGTCATCCTCGACGATGTCACGATGTCGTTCTTCCCCGGCGCCAAGATCGGCGTCGTGGGACCCAACGGTGCGGGTAAGTCGTCGATCCTCAAGATCATGGCGGGGATCGACCAGCCGTCGAACGGCGAAGCGTTCCTCGACCCCGATGCCACCGTCGGAATCCTTCTGCAGGAGCCGCCCCTCAACGAGGAGAAGACGGTCAAGCAGAACGTCGAAGAGGGCATGGGCGAGATCAAGCAGAAGCTCGATCGCTTCAACGAGATCGCCGAACTGCTGGCCACCGACTACTCCGACGAACTCATGGAGGAGATGGGCAAACTCCAGGAGGATCTCGACAACGCCGACGCCTGGGACCTCGATTCCCAGCTCGATCAGGCGATGGACGCGCTGCGGTGCCCGCCCGGCGACTCCCCGGTCACCCACCTCTCCGGTGGTGAGCGACGCCGTGTCGCCCTGTGCAAACTGCTGCTCTCCAAGCCCGACCTGCTGCTGCTCGACGAGCCCACCAACCACCTCGACGCCGAGAGCGTGCTGTGGCTCGAGCAGTTCCTGGCCGCCTACCCCGGTGCCGTCCTCGCCGTCACTCACGACCGCTACTTCCTCGACCACGTCGCGGAGTGGATCTGCGAGGTCGACCGCGGCAAGCTGATCCCGTACCAGGGAAACTACTCCACTTACCTGGAGAAGAAGGCCGAGCGGCTCGAGGTCCAGGGCAAGAAGGACCAGAAGCTGCAGAAGCGGCTCAAGGAAGAGCTCGCCTGGGTGCGTTCGGGCGCCAAGGCCCGCCAAACGAAGAACAAGGCCCGACTGGCGCGCTATGAGGAGATGGCGACCGAGGCGGAGAAGACGCGCAAGCTCGACTTCGAGGAGATCCAGATCCCCACACCGCCGCGGCTGGGCGATGTGGTGGTGGAGGTCTCCCACCTCGACAAGGGCTTCGACGGCCGGGTACTCATCAAGGACCTCAGCTTTACGCTGCCGCGCAACGGGATCGTCGGTGTGATCGGCCCCAACGGCGTCGGTAAGACCACGCTGTTCAAGACCGTCGTCGGTCTGGAGAAACCGGATTCGGGCACCGTCAAGGTGGGTGAGACGGTCAAGCTCAGCTACGTCGACCAGGGGCGCGCGAACATCGATCCCAAGAAGACGGTGTGGGAGGTCGTCTCCGACGGCAACGACTACATCGAAGTGGGTCAGAACGAAATGCCGTCGCGTGCCTACGTGAGCGCGTTCGGGTTCAAGGGCCCCGACCAGCAGAAGCGTTCGGAGGTGCTCTCCGGTGGTGAACGCAACCGTCTCAACCTGGCGCTCACCCTCAAGGAGGGCGGCAACCTGATCCTGCTCGACGAGCCTACCAACGACCTCGACGTGGAGACCCTGGGTTCGCTGGAGAACGCGCTGGAGCAGTTCCCCGGTTGTGCCGTGGTGATCAGCCACGACCGCTGGTTCCTCGACCGCACCTGTACCCACATCCTGGCCTGGGAGGGCAACGTCGAAGAGGGCAAGTGGTTCTGGTTCGAGGGCAACTTCGAGGCCTACGAGGCCAACAAGGTGGACCGGCTCGGTCCCGACGCCGCCCGCCCGCACCGGGTTACCCACCGGAAACTGACCCGGGACTGACCGCGGTCCGTACCATCGGGTCGGATCTGTTCACGGCCGGTGGCCGTACCCAGGAACGAAGGTGAGTGCGTTGTCTCAGGCGGCATCGTTGCTGTCGCAAGTGGTTCCCTGCTATCTGACGGTGGGGGGTGACGACACCTCGTCGGAGAACTCTGCGGCTGTCGACCCCGCCGATCTCGAGCGGATCAGCAGGCACCTGGAGTTCGCGCAGACCCGAGCAGACGGGCAATCGCTGGTCGACGTCATCGACTCCGACGGTGGCGGCACCGAGATCATCGTCGTCAACGACGACATGCCGCTCCTCGTGGAGGCGGTGCTGACCACCCTGGAAAGCCACGACCTGACGGTCGGTCGCATCGACCACCCGGTGCTCGCGGTGTCGCGCGACGACTCCGGACAGCTCACCGCCGTCGGCCGCGGTCATGACGGCCCGATGGAGTCGTGGATTTACGTGAGCGCACTGTCGGGGCGCACGGGTGTCGATGCCAGCGACCTGCGGGACTCGTTGACACGGGTGATCGGGCGGGTCGGCATCGTCGATGCCGACGCGGTCGCGATGCGGGGGCAGTTGTCGACATGTGCGGCCGATTGTGCGGCGGCACCGACCACCCCCGAGTCGGGTATCCGTGCCACCGAGCGCTATGAGTACTCGCGGCTGCTGGAGTGGTTTGCGGGCAATCATTTTGTGCCGCTGGGGTATACGCGGGTGTCGGGCACCGGTGAGGTCGGCGACAGCCTCGGTGTGTGGCGCGGCGACGCAGTGGACACCGACTTTCCGTCCCTGACCACCGCGCCGCTGCTGCCGCGTGTGTCCCGCGTCTACCTGCCGACGGGCATCCAGCGATCCAACTATCCGATTCTCATTCAGATGCCGGCATTCGACGAGTCCGGATCGCACGCCGGCGAACACCGGTTCCTCGGCACCTTCACCTCGTCGGGGCTGCACCAGACGATCCTCGATGTTCCGGTGCTGCGCACCAAGGTTCACGAGGTGGTGCGCCGGGCAGGTGTGGAGGACGACTCCTTCGCCGGGCAGTCGATGATCGAACTCCTGCAGAACTATCCGCTCGTGGAGATGTTCGCCGACTCCGACGCCGAACTCAGCCGGCGTGTCGAGGAGATGCTCGACGCGGTGGCCACCCGTTCGCTGCGCGCATTTCTGCGGATCAATCCGCCGGGACGCACTGCCACCGCGCTGATCTATCTGCCGCGCGACCGTTACAACACCCAGACGCGACTCGCGTTGCAGCGCACCGTATCCGAGCGCCTCGATGCAACCGATCTGGAGTACTCGGCCCGGGTCAGCGAGATGCCGCTGGCCCAGTTGCAGGTGATGGTCCGCGTCGACGCGGCCGGGGCAGCCGAGTTCGATTCCTTCGATATCGGGACCCCCGCCCTGCAGGAGTTGCAGCAAGCGCTGGCCGGCGTCATCCGTACCTGGGACGAACGCGTCCGGGAGATGGCCGTCAGCGGGCTGCCCGCAGGCGTGACACCGCCACGGGGCGGCACCGACGCGTTGCTCCGGCTCATCGCGGGTGTGCCCGACGATTACAAGGATCAGCGGGCCCCGGCCGCCGCCGTCGCCGATCTCGCCCATGTCGCCGACCTGTCCGACGGCGACATCGCCGTCACCCTCAACCAGAGCGCCACCGAGACAGCGACAGGTGCCGACGAGCCGGCGAGGCCGCTGCGCTGGGCCTTCACGCTGTATCTGTGCGGGGGTTCGGCCACCCTGACCGACGTACTACCCGTGCTGCACAGTCTCGGCCTCGACGTCGTCGACGAACATCCCTACCGCGTGGTGCGCCCCGACGGGCAGGTGTGCCACGTCTACGAGTTCGGGGTGACGCTGGCCGATCAGATGACGGTCGACACCGAGCACATCGACGACCTCGGGGATAGGTTCACCACCGCGTTCACCCAGATCTGGCGGCGCAACGCCGAGGTGGACGCCTACAACGAACTCGTCATCCGCTGCGGCCTGGACTGGCGCGAGGCCGCGGTGTTGCGCGCCTACGGTGCGTATCTGCGTCAGTGCGGCTTCTCCTACAGTCCCGCTCACATCGCGCAGACACTCGGTCAGTACCGCTCGGTGACCCGTGGCCTGGTGGATCTCTTCGAGGCGTCCTTCGATCCCGAACACGCCGACGACACCGCCCGCGACGAGATCCTCGCCCGCCTGCGCGACGACGTCGGCCAGGTTCTCAGTCTCGACGCCGACCGTGTGCTGTCGGCGTTCAGTGCGGTGGTCACCGCCACCGTGCGCACGAATTTCTACGTGCCGGCGTCGGCGCCCGGAACCTTGCCCGACACCCCACCGGCCGGCACGGATTTGCGCCCGGTCATGTCGTTCAAGCTGCGGCCACGCGAGATCCCACAGACTCCCGAACCCCGCCCGGCGCACGAGATCTTCGTCTACTCGCCGCGCATCGAGGGCCTGCATCTGCGCTTCGGCTCGGTGGCCCGTGGCGGGTTGCGCTGGTCGGATCGGCGCGAGGACTTCCGCACCGAGATCCTGGGTCTGGTCAAGGCGCAGGCGGTCAAGAATGCGGTGATCGTCCCGGTGGGTGCCAAGGGCGGGTTCGTGGTGAAACGAACGCCGTCATCCACCGGTGATCCGGCGGCCGACCGAGATGCGTTGCGCGCCGAGGGCATTGCCTGCTACCGGCAGTTCATCTCCGGTCTGCTCGACGTCACCGACAATCTCGACCGTTCCTCCGGTGCGGTCATCCCGGCGGCATCGGTGGTGCGTCGCGACGGCGACGATCCGTACCTCGTGGTGGCCGCCGACAAGGGCACCGCGACCTTCTCCGACATCGCCAACGAGGTGGCGATCGGATACGGGTTCTGGCTCGGCGACGCGTTTGCCTCCGGTGGCTCGGCCGGTTACGACCACAAGGCGATGGGTATCACCGCACGCGGTGCGTGGGAGTCGGTGAAGCGCCATTTCCGCGAGATGGGAATCGACACACAGTCACAGGACTTCACCGTGGTCGGAATCGGCGACATGAGCGGCGACGTGTTCGGCAACGGCATGCTGCTCTCCGAACACATCCGACTCGTCGCGGCCTTCGACCATCGGCACGTGTTCGTCGACCCGGCCCCCGATGCGGCGACGTCGTTCGCCGAACGCCGCCGACTGTTCGACGTACCGCGCTCGTCGTGGGCAGACTACGACACCTCCCTCATCAGTGCCGGTGGTGGCGTGTGGTCACGCGAGCAGAAATCCATCCCGGTCAGTGCGCAGATGCGCGACGCACTCGGTCTCGACGCCGGGGTCACGCAGCTGTCGCCGCCGGAGCTGATCCGGGCGATCCTCGTCGCACCGGTCGACCTGCTGTGGAACGGCGGCATCGGCACCTACATCAAGGCCTCCACCGAATCCGACGCACAGGTCGGCGACAAGGCGAACGACGCCATCCGGGTTGACGGAAACCAAGTGCGCGCCAAGGTGATCGGCGAGGGTGGCAACCTCGGCGCCACCGAACGCGGCCGGATCGAGTTCGATCTCGCGGGTGGCCGGGTGAACACCGACGCGATGGACAATTCGGCCGGCGTCGACTGCTCCGACCACGAGGTCAACATCAAGATTCTGCTCGACGCCGCCGTGTCCGGCGGTGAACTCGAGCCAGCTGCGCGTGACCCGCTGCTGGAATCGATGACCGTCGAGGTCGGTGACCTCGTCCTCGCCGACAACGTCTCGCAGAATTCAGAACTCGGCTTCGCGCGGGCATACGCACTCGACCGGGTGGACGTGGGCTCCCGGCTGCTTCGTGAATTTTCCTCTCGCGGAGTGGATCTGCGCCTCGAGGCGCTCCCATCGCCGCAGGAGCTGCTCAAGCGGGAGCGTTCGGAGTTGCATCGCGGTCTGACGTCGCCCGAACTGGCGACCCTCATGGCACACGTGAAGCTGGCCGCCAAGGACGACCTGCTGGCCACCGACCTGCCCGACAACGATGTATTCGACCCCCGGCTGTCGTCCTATTTCCCTGTGCCGCTGCGGGAACGGTTCCCCGACGCGCTGCACGCACATCGGCTGCGGCGGGAGATCGTCACCACGGTGTTGGTCAACGACGTCGTCGACCGGGCAGGCATCACGCATCTGTTCCGGCTCGGGGAGAGCACCGGGTCGACCACCGAGGAGGGGGTGCGCGCCTACGTGGTGGCCGATCAGGTCTTCGGGATGTCCGACCTGTTCGACCGTATCCGTCACGCTGCGGCACCGGTGACCGCGATCGACGAGATGACCCTCTACGCACGACGGCTGCTGTTCCGGGCGTCGCGGTGGTTGCTGGCGTTCCGCCCCCAGCCGCTGGCGATGGCCGCCGAGGTCACCCGCTACACCGGTCGCATCACCGAACTGTCGGCCCTGGTGGACAGCTGGTTCGGCACGAGTTCGGCCGCCGACGTCGACGAGCGCGTCGCGCACTACCAGGAGCTCGGTGTCGCACCCGATCTGGCCCACGACGTGGCCATCAGCCTGCACCGGTTCTGCCTGCTCGACATCATCGATGCGGCCGAGATCTCCGACCGCGACCCGGTGGAGGTCGGTGAACTCTACTTCGCGGTGATGGAGCACTACGGTCTCGAGGAGTTGCTCACCGCCGTGTCGACCCTCGAGTACGGCGACCGGTGGCACGCGCTGGCGCGGCTGGCCCTTCGCGACGACATGCACGGCGCGCTGCGTGCGTTGACGCTCAAGATCCTGGAGATCACCGAACCCGACGAGTCGGCCGACGACAAGATCTACGAGTGGGAGTCGTCGCACTCCTCGCGGCTGGCGCGGGTGCGCGCGATGCTCACCGACATCGAGCAGTCCGGCAACCTCGACCTGGCCACGTTGTCGGTGGCGGCGCGCCAGCTGCGCAGCGTGATCCGATAGACGTGCCCACCCGACGAAAGGATGAGTGTGCTGTTCGAGGATGAGGGCACGGTGACCGAGAACGGTTACGTCGTCAAGGTTCCCGTGCGGTGGTCGGACATGGATGTGTTCGCCCACATCAACCATGCGCGGATGGTGACCCTCCTGGAGGAGGCGCGCATCCCGTGGCTCTTCTACGACGAGCGTCCCACCGCCTCGCTGCGGGAGGGCTGCGTGGTGGCCGATCTCCATGTGCGTTACCGCGCGCAGGTCCGCCACGACGAGGGTCCGATCGCGGTCACCATGTTCGTCGAAAAGGTTCGCGCGGTCGATTTCGTGGTGGGCTACGAGGTGCGGCCGCGCACGGCGGCGGCCACCGACAAACCGGCGGTCACCGCCACCACCCAACTGGTCGCGTTCGACGTCGACGCCCAGCGGTTGCGACGCCTGGCCCCCGACGAACGCGCCTACCTGGAAAGCTTCCGGCGACCGGTGGCCGCCGACGAGACATGAGTCCGGAGCGGTTTCTGGCGCCGGCAGGCGCCGACGATCGTGCCGATGCGGTGGCGTTTTTGTCCCGTGCGATGCGCCTCGACGAGGCTGCCGTGATCCGCCTGTCGGCGCGCGCCGACGGGCTGGTGGCGCTGTGGGCGCACACCGGATTCGACGTCCTGGTGACCCGGTCGGTGTTCGGGACGCTCGCACCCGACGACGTCGTGTGCGACGCCGCCACCATCCGATCCGCGCTGGCCCGCGGCGACGGCAGCGAGCCCGCCGACCCGGGAATGCCGTTGGACTCCGCATGGCGCGGGGCGCTGCCGGCCCGGGTGGGCTATCGCCACCTCGACGACGTGCCCGCCCGCACCGTCGTCGACGTCACGCGTGAGGGGGCACGCCTGGCGCGCGAGGAGGGCAGCAACTTCGGTCCGGCCACCGGACTGCTCGATCAGGGAATCCTCGAGGTGTCGACGGCCGAGGGTGGGCTGTCGGCGACGGTGTCATTGCGATCGCTGTTTGCGCTCACCGCAATGGGATTCGTGCGTGATGGCGACGGACACGAGGTCACCGAGACGTCGCCGACCGACGCCATTGCAGCGTCCGAGCCGGTGCGAATCCGCCTGTCGGCGGCGTGGATCCGGATCGATGCGCGGTTCGGATCGGTGTATCAGCGCCGCCACCGCGATCTCGGGGTGACGGTGCTCTGACGGTGCCGTGCGTCGGAGGTCGATCGGGTCAGACCAGCCATGCCGACGAGTTCGGTGCGAGGTGGCCGTCGATCAGCGGCGAGCTGGTGAGCAGCAGCTCACCAGCGGGCAGTGCCACCGGTTCGCCGGTGGTGTTCAACGCACAGATCAGCTCACCCTCGGACCGGCGAAACGCCAGGCAACCTTCCGGCGCCCCGTACCACTCGACTGTTTCACCATTGAATTCGGGCCGCGTATAACGCATTTCGAGTGCCTGCCGGTACAGCGACAGCATCGAGCCGACGTCTTCGAGTTCGCTCTCGACGGTGAACCGCACCCACGATGCGGGGATCGGGAGCCATGTGTCGGGGTTGCTGGAGAATCCGAACGGCGGCTCGAATCCCTCCCAGGGCAACGGAACCCGGCATCCGTCGCGGCCACGTTCGGTGTGTCCGGACCGTTTCCACACCGGATCCTGCAGCACTTCGTCGGGGAGGTCGGCGTTGGGTAAGCCGAGTTCGGCGCCGTTGTAGATGAATACCGTTCCGGGAAGCGCCAATTCGACCAGGAGCATCGCCCGCGCGCGCGCCAGGCCCAGGTCGATGTCGACCACGTGTTCGGGGCCGGACTCCGCGTCGGATTCGGATTCGGAGTCGGCTTCGGCGTCGGTGGGAGGCTCTATGGTTCCGTAGCGGGTCACCTCGCGGTCGACATCGTGATTCGACAGGGTCCAGGTGGGTACCCCGCCGACCGAGAGCACAGCGTCCAGAGAGTTCTCGATCGCGTCGCGGATCGCGTCGACCTCGAAGGGCGCCTTGGCCAGACGGAAGTTGAAGCCCATGTGGAGTTCGTCCGGACGCAGGTACTCGGCGAAACGTTCGTTGTCGTCCACCCAGATCTCGCCTACGTTGGCCGCCCCCGGATACTCGTCGATCACCTTGCGGATCTTGCGGTGGATGTCGTGGACCGCATAGTTGTTGAACCGCGGGTCGTCGTCGCTGTTCTGCAGGAGTCCAACGGTTTCGAGGTCCATGTCGGGCAGATCGGCGGGCTTGGCCATGCCGTGCGCGACGTCGATGCGGAAACCGTCGATCCCGCGGTCGAGCCAGAACCGCAAGGTACGTTCGAGGTCGTCGAACACCTCCGGATTCTCCCAGTTCAGATCGGGTTGCTCGGGCGCGAAGATGTGCAGATACCACTGGCCCGGTGAACCGTCGGCCTCGGTGACCCGCCGCCACGCCGAACCGCCGAACACGCTGTGCCAGTTGTTGGGCGGATCGTTTCCGTCCTCCCCGGTGCCGTCGCGGAAGATGTACCGCGCCCGTTCGGGGCTGCCCGGTCCCGCGGCGACGGCCTCGACGAACCACGGATGCTGATCGCTGGTGTGGTTGGGGACCAGGTCCATGGTGATGCGGATGCCGCGGTCGTGGGCTTCGGCCACCAACTCGTCGAACTCGGCGAGATCACCGAAGATCGGATCGATGTCGCGGGGGTCCGAGACGTCGTAGCCGTGATCAGCCATCGGCGAGCGCATGATCGGGCTGAGCCAGACGGCGTCGACGCCGAGGAGTTCGAGGTAGCCGAGCTTGTCGATGACACCGGCCAGATCGCCCACCCCGTCGCCGTTCAGGTCGGAGAACGACCGGGGATAGATCTGGTAGAAGATGGCCGATCGCCACCAGCTGTCGTCACCCGGATCCAACTGCGAGACCACTGGGGCCGCAGTGGTCTCGGCCTCGACGTCGGTCTCATCGAGAGTGTCGGGGTCGACGGGAACAACATCCGGTGTCTCATCGCTCACCGTAGTAATTCTGCCCTACCTGAGTTTTCGCGCAGAAACGCTGGTCGGATCGGCGCGTCGGCTCGGCAGTCAACGGGGGTTGCAGGGCTCAGAAGGGGGAGTTCATCATCGACTGGGCCGCCATCTCCATGTAGTCGATCAGTGCCTGCCGGTGCGGCGGATCGAGCGTGGCGTCGTCGACGGCCGCGATGGCCGTGTGCATGCAGCGCAGCCAGGCGTCCCGCTCGATCGGGCCGATGCGATAGGGATGGTGGCGCATCCGCAGTCGCGGGTGTCCGCGCTCGTCGGAGTAGGTGCGGGGCCCGCCCCAGTACTGCTCGAGAAACATCCTCAGCCGACGTTCGGCGGGCCCGAGGTCCTCCTCCGGATACATCGGCCGCAGCACCTCGTCGCGCGCAACCCCTTCATAGAACACACGGGTGATGGTGTCGAAGGTCGCGGCCCCACCCACCTCGTCGTAGAAGGAACGCGCAGGTTGCGTCTCCGTTTGCCGGCCTGCCGCCGGGATCTCACCACTCACGCATTCCATTGTCCCCGCACGGGGAGGTGGTCTCAACCAAGTGATCGGCAGAGGCGACGGTGCGGCGCGAGTGGTGGTCGGGGTCTGCGGGCAACGGGCCGTTCATCTGGCTGACCTGCATGTACACGCAGTGTTCTCGTGCGTGACGTCGACTTCCGTGATCCACTTGACGGTGTTCGACGTGGGCTTGAGGCGTTCGACGTGGGCGGGAGGCGCGATGACACGCAGTGCACATCACATCGGCGTGCCGCGTGAATCGGCACCTTCCCGGATATCGACACCGTCCCGGGAATCGGCGCCGTCGCGCGACACCACGTTGTGGGGGCGCCGGAGGGTGCTGCTCCTCAACGCCACCTACGAACCGCTGACGGCCATCTCGATCCGACGCGCGATCGTCCTCGTGCTGCGCGAGCGTGCCGACGTCATCGACGCCGACACCACAGGGTCGGCCGTGCACTCGGCCGGGATAGCGGTGCCGATCCCCTCGGTGATCCGGCTCCGCAGCTTTGTGCGGGTGCCCTACCGGGCGTCGATACCGATGACGCGGGCCGCGCTGATGCATCGTGATCGGTTCCGCTGCGGATACTGCGGGGCCAAGGCCAACACGATCGATCACGTGCTCCCACGCAGCCGGGGCGGGGAGCACCGTTGGGAGAACTGCGTCGCCTGCTGTGCGAGCTGCAACCATCGCAAGGCAGATCGTCTACTCAGCGAGCTCGGTTGGGCGCTGCGCGTAAAGCCCGCGATCCCGCGGGGCACGCACTGGCGCCTGTTGGCGTCGGTCAAGGAGATTGATCCGGCGTGGCGCCGGTATATCGACGCCGGAGCTGCCTGAGCCGGTCTACGACGCACTGTAGGGGTCAGTGCCCGAACGGCGGTTCGGTGAGCTAGATTGATCACACCAGCTCTTCGGCAGGCGCGTCCGCGTCGGCGACGAGGAGTGAACGCAAGAGATTGCGGCGAACGAACGAAAGGGTGACATGGACAACCTGATCGTCTACATCGGAGTGCCCGTCACGATCCTGGTGGTCATCGCCGCCTTGGCGTGTGTGGTGTCGATGGCGTTTTCGTCGGGTCTGAAGTATCCGAAGCTGCAGGAATACAGCCTCGATCAGCCGTGGGATCGAGCACCCTTGCTCTTCAGTGCCACGGATATCGAGCCGATGGCGCTGGCGGGTCACGCGGAACCGACTGATGTGGATGGAGGCTCGGCCAGTGCCAAGTGGTGACGTTTCTCATGTGACAGATTCCGGTTCGACCCTGGAGGCCACCACGGCCTCGGCTCTGCCCGTCGGCACGGTCGTCACCAACAGTGGACGCGTCTCGGCGACGCGATTCCCGGGACAGACCCCCACCACGCCGCCGTTCAGTCGGGACGAACTCGTCGAGTTGGACGAGGCACTGACCGCGGCAAGCGAGAAGGCGCTCGTCCGGTTTTCGGTCTACATCGGCGATCTCGGTGCCGATCCGGTGGCCGACGCGCGAGCCGTGCTGGCCAAGGCGCCCGAGCCGGCCCACGGTGCCCTCATCGCGGTGTCGCCGAATACGCACGACGTCGTCGTGGTGTCGGGTAGCGCCGTGGCCGATCGAGTCAACGACCGGGTTGCCGGACTCGGCGTCACCGCTGCCATCTCCAGCATCCGCCAGGGCGAGCTCATCGATGGACTGGTGTCCGCGCTGCACGTGATGGCCACCGCCGCCGCCGCGATCTGAACCGCTCAACCTTTTCGCTCGCTGGTTGAGCCCTCCGCTCGCTGGTCGAGCGCGTCCGCCCGCTGGTTGAGCCGTCCGCCCCGCTGGTTGAGCTTGTCGAAACCACCGCTGGTCGAGCGCCTCCACCCGCTGGTTGAGCTTGTCGAAACCACCGCTGGTCGAGCGCGTCCGCCCCGCTGGTTGAGCTTGTCGAAACCACCCGGGCACGCTCGACGCGGTTTTGGGCACGCTCGACAGGGATCTCCGCCCGCTGGTTGAGCGCGTCCGCCCCGCTGGTTGAGTTTGTCGAAACCACCCGGGCACGCTCGACGCGGTTTTGGGCACGCTCGACAGGGTTCTCCGCCCGCTGGTTGAGCGCGACCGCCCCGCTGGTTGAGCTTGTCGAAACCACCCGGGCACGCTCGACGCGATTCTGGGCACGCCCGACGCGATTTTGGGCACGCTCGACGCGACGGAGCGGCGCCTCGCGGGATGAGGTTCCCCGCGCGACGCCGCTCCATTCAGCAGCCCGCCGGGTTCAGCTCGCGTCGAACTCGCGTGCGGCCAGCGACCTTTCCACTCCGGCTCGGCCTTCGGAGATCAATCGTTTGAGGGCGGGGGCGTGGTCACCATCCAGGAACTCGTCGGCCTTCGTCAACGCCTCGCTGCTGATATCCCACGAGGGGTACAGCCCCACCACCACGGTCTGGGCGACCTCGCTGGAGCGGCGCGCCCAAATGCCGGGCACCGCGTCGAAATACTTGTCGACGTAGGGCGCGAGCAGTTCGCCCTGACCGGGGCGATCGAAGCCGGCCACCACCGCGCGGGTGTAGATGTTCGAGCGGGTGTCGTCCTCCACGGCCTGCGCCCAGGCATCGGCCTTGGCCTCCGCCAGCGGTCGCGCGGCCCGGGCCGTCGCCGCCTGCCGTGCGCCCGCGGCCGTGTTGTCGCGTTTGGCCTCCGCGTCGATCACCGGTGTGTCGTCGGCGTCGCGATCGATCGCGCCCGCGGTGGCCAACGCCTGCACCAGCTTCCACCGCAGGTCGGTGTCGACGGTCAGGCCGCCCAGACCGTAGTCGGCCGGATCGTCGCCGTCCAGGATCGACTGCAGCATCTGGGTCTGATCCTCGTTGACCGCGCCCGAGAGCAGGGTGCTGACGAACGCGAGCTGGTGATCGGAGCCCTCATCGGCCTGCTGTGCGAGCTCGAGCAGGCGTGCGCTGAACGCGGGCCGGCCGGTGCTCGCCGCCCACACCGGGTCGGCGTAGGCGTTGATCGCGGTGGTGGCCTGCAGCAGAACTCGTTGCACCACACCGATTTCGGTTTCGGCGGCGATGCCGCGCGACACCAGTTCCACGAAGTCGCGGGCCTTCATCTCGGCTTGGCGCGTCATCTCCCAGGCCGCCGACCACACCAGGGTGCGTGGCATCGATTCGGTGATATCGCCGAGCCGTGTGGTGGCCGTCGACAGCGAATCGGGATCGAGCCGGACCGAGGCGTAGGTGAGGTCGTCGTCGTTGATCAGGATGAGCTTGCCACGTGCGACGCCGACCAGGTCGGCGACATCGGTGCGGTCACCGGAGACGTCGAGTTCCACGGTGTGCGTGCGAGTCAGCTTCCCGGAATCGTCGTCGTCGTAGACACCCACCCGCAACCGGTGGACACGGGTGTCGCCGGCACCCGGTGTGGCGCCCTCCTGCACGATCGTGAAACGGGTGAACGCGCCCGAATCGTCGAGGTCGAAATCGGGCCGCAACACGTTGATGCCGGTGGTCTTGAGCCACTGGCTGCCCCAGTCCGACAGGTCGCGGCCAGACGACTTCTCCAGCGCGGCAAGCAGATCGGAGAATGTGGCATTGCCGAAACGGTGCGATTCGAAGTAGTCGCGCAGGCCTGAGAGAAAGTCCTCGAGGCCGACGTAGGCGACCAACTGCTTGAGGACCGACGCACCCTTGGCGTAGGTGATGCCGTCGAAATTGACTTCGACGGCGGCGATGTCGGGGATGTCGGCAGCCACCGGATGGGTCGAGGGCAGCTGATCCTGCCGGTAGGCCCACGACTTCTCGACATTGGCGAAGGTGGTCCACGCGGTGGTGTATTCGGTGGCCTCCGACTGGCACAGTACCGATGCGAAGGTGGCGAAGGATTCGTTGAGCCACAGGTCATCCCACCACTTCATGGTGACCAGATCACCGAACCACATGTGTGCCATCTCGTGCAGCACCGTCTCGGCGCGGCGTTCGTAGTTGTACTTGGTGACGCGCGAGCGGAATACGTAGTCCTCGAGGAAGGTGACCGCGCCCGCGTTCTCCATGGCGCCCGCGTTGAACTCCGGCACGAACAGCTGGTCGTACTTGCCGAAAGCGTAGGGGATGCCGAAGTTCTCGTGATAGAAGCCGAAACCCTGTTTGGTCTCGGTGAAGAGCCGGTCGGCATCCATGAACTCGGCCAGCGACGCACGGCAGTAGATGCCGAGGGGAATCGTGCCGTGATCGTCGGAGTAGGAATCGGTCCACTCGGCGTACGGGCCGGCGATCAGTGCCACGAGATACGTGCTCATCACCGGGGTCGTCTCGAATCGGTGCACACCTTCGGTGATCGACTCGGTGGGCGCGTTCGAGATCACCTTCCAGTCCTCCGGCGCGGTGACGGTGAGGGCATAGGTGGCCTTGAGATCGGGCTGGTCGAAGCACGCGAACATCCGCTTGGCATCGGCCGTCTCGAACTGCGAGTACAGGTAGACCGAGTCGTCGGTGGGATCGACGAAGCGGTGCAGCCCCTCGCCGCTGTTGGAGTACGCGCAGTCGGCCACCACGGTCAAGGTGTTCTCCGCGGCCAGATCCGGCAGGGCGATGCCGACCGACTCGTCGAAACCGGTGACGTCGAGTTCGGTGCCGTTGAGGGTCACCGAGGTCAGGGTCGGCGCGACGAGATCGATGAAGGTCTCGGTGCCCGGGGTGGCGGTGAAGGTCACGGTGGTGGCCGACCGGAACGTCTTGACGCCCGCGGCGCCATTGCCGTCGGTCAGGTCGAGCTCGATGTCGTAGTGGGACACGTTTACGGTCGCCGCGCGTTGGGCGGCCTGGTCTCTGGTGAGGTTCGGAGCAGTCACAGTTGCCAGCTTAACGCCGCACGATGAGGCGGAATCCTTTGATGGCGGCGCTGGTTGAATGAGCCGAAGGGGACGAACAGAGTCCCGATCCGTTGCGGCGCGAGAGTCGATTGTGACCCCGACGCGCCGGACTACCGAGAGGATGAACACATGTCGGGAAATCGCGTGGACTTCTGGTTCGACCCGCTCTGCCCCTGGTGCTGGATCACGTCTCGTTGGATCCTCGAGGCCGAACAGGTCCGCGACATCGACGTCAACTTCCACATCATGAGTCTGGCCGTGCTCAACGAGGGCAAGGACATCCCTGACGACTATCGGGAAGGCCTCAAGGATGCGTGGCGTCCCGTGCGCGTGCTGGCTGCGGCCGCAGCGCAGAAGGGCGATGACATCCTGCTTCCCCTCTACACCGCGATGGGCACGCGTATTCACAACCAGGGCAACAAGGATTTCGACGACGTTATCGCCGCCGCACTGGCCGAGGTGGGTCTCGACCCCGCGCTGGCGAAGGCCGCCGACAGCACCGAATTCGACGAGGAGATCCGCCGCAGCCATCACGAAGGTATGGACAAGGTGGGCGAGGACGTCGGTACCCCGACCATCCACGTCAACGGCGTCGCCTTCTTCGGTCCGGTGCTCTCCCGGATTCCGCGCGGGGAGACTGCGGGCATGGTGTGGGACGGCGCGGTGGCGATGGCCTCCTACCCGCACTTCTTCGAGCTCAAGCGCGGCCGCGACGAAGACCCCGCATTCGACTGATGCCAACCGATCCGGGCGGCCGGCACCGCGCGGTGCCGGCGCGCCGGGTCAGATCCGTGGGGGTGGTTCGAGTCCGTTGGGCAGCCATCCCGCCGGCACCGCCGACGGGGGCGGCGGCGTGGTGATCGGTGTGGTGTTGCCGCTGCCCGCACCGCGCACGACCGTGCGGGGCCGGAAGAAGAGGGCGCCGGCGCGAGTGCGGTCGCGCAGCGCCGCGGCCCGCCACGTGAGCACCGGATGCGTCGACAACAGATTCACCACCCACACGAAGGGGCCCTTCTCGTGGGTGGCGCGGTCGGCGAACTCATCGAAGTCCACGGCCGAGAGCATGTACTTGCCCGCCGAGAGCACACCGATGGCACCCGGCGCTCCCGACGGCTGGGTGTAGTACCCGAAATTGTCGGCGGTGTACTCCTGGGCGCGTGAGAGCGCCGATCCGAGCACGGGGATGCGCATGGCCACGCCGGTGGCCAGCAGTCGCCAATAGGACACGTGGCCGGCGGCGATATGGCCCACCTCGTGTCCGATGACGAAACGCAGCGCGTCGGGATCACGGGATCGCCCGCCGATCTCGAACAGGTCGGAGTTCACCACCACGAACCGGCGGAAACCGTGCCCGGAGGCGAATGCGTTGATCGCGCCGTTGCCGAGCACCACGTAGGCGTCGGGTACGTACTCGAGTCCGTAGCGCGCAGCCGCGTCGACCACCATGCGGTAGCCCTCGGGGAACTGCGTCGGAGTCATCTGCACGCCGTTGACCCGCGGCGAGGCGTAGGTGATGCCACGGATGAGGAACAACAGCAGCGGCAGGGCCAGCACCAGCAGCACGTACTGACTGAGGCTGCCCTGCATGACCAGCAACACGATCACCGCGTATCCCACGACGGTCAACAGGATCAACAGCACCAGCAGCGGGATCTCCCACGGGTGCAACCGCGGTTTCGACGCGTAGCGGGCAGGTGCGAGCCACCGTCGGTTCGGGTCGAACGGCGGCGCGGCCGGGTCGTCGGCGTCGGCCACACCGGGCACATTGGGGATCGGCGAGGAGGCGTCCACGCCACCAATCTATAGTGACGCCATGCGCGTCTATCTCGGTGGAGATCATGCCGGTTTCGAACTCAAGGCCCAGATCGCCGACCATCTCACCCGTTCGGGTCACGAGGTGATCGACTGCGGCGCCCACGTCTACGACGCCCTCGACGACTATCCGGCGTTCTGCATTGCGGCCGCACAACGGACTGTCGACGATCCGGGCAGTCTGGGAATCGTGCTGGGCGGCAGCGGGAATGGTGAACAGATCGCGGCCAACAAGGTCAAGGGTGCGCGCTGCGCACTCGCGTGGAGCGTGGAGACCGCACAGCTCGCGCGCCAGCACAACAACGCACAGCTGATCGGCATCGGCGGCCGTATGCACACCACCGAGGAGGCGCTCGCCATCGTCGATGCCTTCGTGACCACGCCGTGGTCGGAGGAGGCGCGTCACCAGCGGCGCATCGACATCCTCGCCGATTACGAGAAGACCGGGGTCGCACCCGCCCTTCCGGAATCCTGACCGGCGGTCTGATCCGCCCGGGTTTGATCCGCCACCGTGCCCGAAGGTCACACCCTGCACCGCATCGCGCGGCGCCAGCAGCGGTTGTTCGGGGGTCGACGGGTGCGCACGAGCAGCCCTCAGGGACGGTTCGCCGACGGCGCCGCCCTCATCGACGGGATGATCTTCGCCGGCGCTGATGCGTGGGGCAAGCACCTCGTGCAGCGTTACCGGGACGGGCGCCGGCACCAGTTGGTGCACGTGCACCTCGGTCTGTACGGCACGTTCACGGAGGTGCCGGTGCCGATGCCCGACCCCGTCGGTGCGGTGCGGCTACGCATCGAGGGAGATGAGTACGGCGTCGACCTGCGGGGCCCGACCGCTTGCGAGCTCTACACGCCCGCCGACCTCGACGCACTCACCGCGCGCCTGGGACCCGACCCGTTGCGCAGCGACGCGGACCCGGAGCGCGCCTGGCAGGAGATCGCCCGGTCACGACGCCCGGTCGGTGCGCTGCTCATGGATCAGAAGGTGATCGCCGGCGTCGGCAACGTCTACCGCGCCGAGGTGCTCTTCCGCGCGGGTATCGACCCGATGCGACCGGGCCGCACAATCGCTCGCGACGAGTTCGATGCGATCTGGTGCGATCTCGTCGAACTCATGCGGGTGGGCGTGCGTCGCGGACGCATTCATGTGGTGCGACCCGAGGACGACCACGGTCCGGGTTCGTATGCGCCGAACCGGCCGCGTACCTACGTGTACCGGAGGGCGGGGGAGCCGTGCCGCATCTGCGGCACGCCCGTGGCCGTCGCCGATCTCGAGGGGCGCAACCTGTACTGGTGCCCGGTCTGCCAGCGATGAACGCGGCGCCGTTGCGCCGAAGGTGAGGTCAGTGGCTCTCGGCGCGCTGCGCCATGATGAGCAACTCGTCGCGCTGAGTGCCGGCCGGGAGACGGTTGATGCGGCTGTAGAGGTGGCGGCGCTGGAGTGCGGAGGGAATGAGGCGTGCACGGATGCGTGCGAAAGACATGGGTACTGCTGCTTTCTCGGTTTCGTTCGTCTTGCTGTGTCGAGGTCCCGCTAGTGGAACCCCGTCTCAATCCATTGTTCGCGTTACATTTGTGTTAATCAACCTGGTCGGATGTGATTCGGCCAACGTTTTGTTGCGTGCTGAGCGCGCATTCGGCGCAGATCACAGCCAACGTTCAGCGTTGTGCGCGGGCGCTCTCATCCGCGCCCACCCACAATGGGCTCATGCCCACGGACTCCGCCCCGATCACCGTGCTCGCCGTGGGCGGCACCGGCGAGTCGTTCGACGCGGACACCCGCACCGAGGTGACCGGTATGCTCGAGTCGGTGACCGCCGACCTCGATGAGCGGTTCGTCGCACGCTGGGTCGGATACCCCGCCAGTTACGGGCCGGCGCCGCAACGCGTCGGGATCAGTTACGCACGCAGCGTCGAGATCGGCGTGAGTCGGCTGGCGGATGCCTTCGCCGCGACCGAGGGGCCGGTGGTGCTGATCGGATACTCCCAGGTTGCGGTGGTGGTGCGCACCTTCGCGCACAACCTGTCCGCACGTGCCGACCCTGGCCTGCACAGGCTGTGCGCCTTCGGATTCGTGGCCGACCCCCACCAGCCCCCTGGCGTGGTACCGGGATGTGATGGATGGGGCGTGGCCGGCGCGGGACCGTCGCTGCCGTCGACGGTGCCGGCCTGGTGGGTGGGTACCGCCGACGACATGATCTGCAATGCAGAACCCGACTCACTCATCCGCGACGTCGCCGATCTGACCGGGGCAATGGAATTCCACAGTCCGGTCGCGTGGCTTCGCCACATGTGGCAGACGCTGCGCGACAACGCTTTTCAGAACGCCGCTCGAACCTCGATCTCGCCGGCCCAGTGGCGTCGCGACGCCACCAGACTGCGTGCGGCCTATTGGTCCGCGCGCCGGTATCTGCCCGCGCTGATCGTCTGGCGCAGTCTGGTGATACGCAATCCGTCCGGCGGACGGCACACCTCCTATCGGTCCGAGCCGTATCGGCGGTCGGTGACCGATCCCGACACCACGGGCTGTCAGGCGCTTGCGCGCTGGTTGCAGGTGATCGCGACGTTCGACGGATATTCGCGTCTCGAGTCGTGCGAAACTCCCCGCTGAGCGACACTGATCTAGGCCCGATGGGCGGCCATCGGTGAACTCCAGCGGAAAGACGTGCACGTGGATCATTTCGACATCGTTGTCATCGGGTCCGGACCGGCCGGGCAGAAGGCGGCCATCGCTGCCGCGAAGCTCGGCAAGAGGGCGGCGATCGTGGAACGTCGCGACATGGTGGGCGGGGTGTGTATCAATACCGGCACCATCCCGTCGAAGACGCTCCGGGAGGCCGTGCTGTATCTGACCGGCCTCAATCAGCGGGATATGTACGGGCAGTCGTACCGGGTGAAGTCCGACATCACGGTCGGTGACCTGTCGGCGCGGACCATGCACGTGGTCGGCAAGGAAATCGACATCATCCAGAATCAGTTGGCGCGCAACAACGTCACCATGCTCATCGGCAGTGCGTTCTTCGTCGATCCGCACGAGATCGCGATCGAGGACGCGACCGGCGACCTCAAACGTGTCCGCGCCGACAAGTTCGTCGTGGCGGTGGGAACCCGGCCCGCCCGGCCCTCGACCGTCGAGTTCGACGGTGTCACGGTGGTCGATTCCGACCAGATTCTCGATCTCGACCGCGTACCGAGTTCGATGGTGGTGGTGGGGGCCGGTGTGATCGGCATCGAATACGCCTCCATGTTTGCCGCGCTGGGCACCAAGGTGACCGTGATCGAACAGCGTCCGGCAATGCTCGACTTCTGCGACCGGGAGATCGTGGAGGCGCTGCAGTATCAGCTACGTGAGCGCGGGGTGACCTTCCGCTTCGGCGAGCAGGTCAACACCGTGGAGACCCATCCCTCCGGGACGCTGACCATCTTGGCGTCGGGCAAGAAGATCCCCGCCGACACGGTGCTGTATTCGGCTGGGCGACAAGGTGTTTCCGACGAACTCAAGGTCGAGGCCGCCGGTCTGGTGGCCGACAAGCGCGGTCGGCTCAGCGTCGACGAGAACTTCCGCACCGACGTGGAGCACATCTATGCCGTCGGCGACATCATCGGTTTTCCGGCGCTGGCGGCGACGTCGATGGAGCAGGGGCGGCGCGCCGCCTACCATGCCTTCGGCGAACCGGTGGGGGACACCGACATGACGATGCAGCCGATCGGCATCTACGCGATCCCCGAGATCAGTTTCGTGGGCCGCACCGAGGATCAGCTCACCGCCGACAACATCCCGTTTGAGGTGGGCGTCGCCCGCTACCGTGAACTTGCCCGCGGCGCGATCATGGGCGACTCCTACGGCATGCTCAAGCTGCTCGTGCACGCCGAGGACCGCACGCTCCTCGGTGTGCACGCCTTCGGCAGCAATGCCGCCGAACTCGTCCACATCGGTCAGACCGTGATGGGCCTGGGCGGCACCGTCGACTACCTGGTGGATGCGGTGTTCAACTATCCCACCCTGGCGGAGGGTTACAAGGTGGCCGCCCTCGACGCGTCGAACAAGATGCGGGCGATCGCGCGGGTACGCGCCGAGGGCAAGCAACTGGGTCTCGACGCCGGGGCGCCGGTCTAGCGGCCCTGTTCTACAGGGTCACGTTCATCGGAGTGACATTCCAGATGTCCGTGCAGTACTCGGCGATGGCACGATCCGACGAGAACTTGCCGCTGCGCGCCGAATTGAGGATCGACATCCTCGACCAGCGGTCGTGGTCGAGCCAGGCCTCGCCGACCGCGGCCTGGGACTCCATGTAGGAGCGGTAGTCGGCGAGCACCAGGAACGGGTCGTCGAAGACGAGGTTGTCGACGACGGGGCGCAGGATCTCGGTGTCGCCGTGGGTGAAGTGACCCGAGGCGATCAACTCGAGTACCGACGCCAGTTCGGGATCGCTCTCGATGTACGACATCGGCCGATACCCGTCGCGCTTGACGCTCTCCACCTGATCCTCGGTCAGCCCGAACAGGAAGAAGTTCTCCGCGCCGGCTTCCTCACGGATCTCCACGTTGGCACCGTCGAGCGTGCCGATGGTCAGTGCGCCGTTGATCATGAACTTCATGTTGCCGGTGCCCGAGGCCTCCTTACCTGCCGTGGAGATCTGTTCGGACAGGTTGGCGGCCGGGTAGACGAGGTGGGCGTTCTGCACGTTGAAGTTGGGTAGGAACACCACCTTCATGTACCTGTTCACCACCGGATCGGAGTTCACGGTGTCGCCGATGGCGGTGATCAACTTGATCATCCGCTTCGCGAAGAAGTATCCCGGTGCCGCTTTGCCGCCGAAGATGTACACCCGCGGCGGGATCGTCATGCCCGGGTTGTTCTTGAGCTGCTGATACATGCTGACGATGTGCAGCGCGTTGAGGTGCTGTCGTTTGTACTCGTGGATGCGCTTGACCTGGACGTCGAACATCCAGGTGGGATCGAGCTCGATGCCGGTGACACCGTGGACGTACTCGGCCAGCCGCCCCTTGTTGTCGCGCTTCACCGCACGCCAACGCTCGCGGAACGACGGATCGTCGGCATGGGTTTCGAGACCGCGCAGCCGATCCAGGTCGGTCAGCCAGCCCTCGCCGATGGTCTCGTCGAGCAGTTCACGCAGACCCGGGTTCGACAGGGCCAGGAATCGCCGCGGCGTCACGCCGTTGGTGACGTTGCCGAACCGCTCGGGCCACATCTCGTAGAAGTCGTGAAGAACGCTCTGCTTGAGCAGCTCCGAATGCAACTCTGCGACCCCGTTGACCGCATGACTGCCGACGGTGGCCAGATGCGCCATCCGGACGCTCTTGCCGCCCTCTTCGCCGATCAGCGACATCCGGCGGACCCTGTCCTCGTCGTCGGGGAACCTCTCGCGGACCTCGGCGAGGAACCGGTCGTTGATCTCGTAGATCAGTTCCAGATGTCGCGGCAACGCCTCGGCGAAGATCCGCAGCGACCAGGTTTCCAATGCCTCCGGCAACAGCGTGTGGTTGGTGTAGCCGAAGGTGGCGACGGTCAGATCCCAGGCCTCGTCCCACGGCAGTTTGTGCTCATCGATGAGCAGTCGCATCAGCTCGGCCACCGCGATCGACGGGTGGGTGTCGTTGAGCTGGATGGCCCACTTGTTCGGAAGGTCGGCGAGGGTGAGGTGAGCACGTTCGATGTGGATGCGCAGAATGTCCTGCAGCGAGCACGTCACGAAGAAGTACTGCTGCAACAGCCGGAGCCGTTTACCCGCCTCGGGTTCGTCGTTGGGGTAGAGCACCTTCGAGACGGTCTCCGACACCACCTCGTCGTCGACGGCCTTGTAGAAGTCGCCGGTGTTGAAGGCGTCGAGGGCGAAGGATTCGACGGCGCGGGCACTCCACAGGGTGAGGGTGTTGCACGTGTTGACGCCGTAGCCCTGTACCGGAGTGTCGAACGAAGTGCCTTTGAGCACGCGCCCGGGCACCCAGCGCACCCGGAGCTTGCCCGACACATCTTCGTACTGCTCGGTGTGCCCACCCCAGTTGACGAAGTAGCTGGCATCGGGTTTCTCGATCTCCCAGGGGTTACCGTGCGCCAGCCAGTTGTCGGTCTTCTCGATCTGCCAGCCGTCGCTGATCTCCTGCTTGAAGATGCCGAACTCATAGCGGATGCCGTAGCCGATGGACGGCCGTTCCAGCGTGGCCAGTGAATCGAGATAGCAGGCGGCCAGCCGACCGAGGCCGCCGTTACCCAGCCCGGGCTCGGGTTCGCAGGCGATCACCTCGTCGAGGTCCTGGCCGAGATCGGCCAGCGCCGCCCGGGCTTCGTCCTCGATGTTGAGGTTGAGGAGGTTGTTGCCGAGCTGCGGACCCATCAGGAACTCCGCCGACAGGTAGCAGGTCACCTTGTTCGACAGGTCGAGCCAGTCCTGCGTTGTCGACATCCACCGCTGCTGCATGCGATCGCGAACCGCGAGTGACAAAGCGCGGTAATAGTGTTCGGGGCCGAGGACCGCCGCGGGGCGGGCGATGGAGTAGGTGAGGTGATCGGAAACGGCGGCTTTGAGCGCCGCCACCGTCATTCCGGTGCGCGTCTGACCGGTCGGGCCGGTCACGGTGGCGTCCTCGGCAATGGGGCGAGCGGTGTCGGTCACTGGCATCTCCTGGTCGCGGGCCGACCCGACGTGGGTCTGCGGACAGGCAAGTTTGTCACTCTCGTATTACAGGCGGCGTGCGGTCGGCGTCGCCGACGTTAACTGCAACCGAATGTGTGGATACCGGCAGCTCACACAGTGAATCCGGGGTGATGTGCGACCCCTGGACAGGGGACAGAAAGGCGTCACCCCGCCGGCCGAATCGGCCGACGGGGTGACGTCGAATGTGCGGAGGCGTCAGTTGCCGTCGTACCGACCGCCGACCGTGCCGCGCACCACGATCGGGCTGCCCTGCGGGATGGTGTTGTACACCCACTGGCCGTTCTCGGTGCTGACGTTGATGCAGCCGTGGCTCACGTTGCTCTTACCCTGCTGGGCCACCGACCACGGTGCGGCATGGATGAAGATGCCGTCCGACGACATGCGGGTCGCCCAGTAGACGTCGGTGCGATAACCCTCGGGGGAATCAACCGGCACGCCGTAGGTGGAGGAGTCCATCACGATGTGCTGGTACTTCTCGCGGGTGTAGTAGACGCCGTTGGGGGTCGGATGCGCATCGGAGCCCATCGAGATCGGCATCGACTTGACGAACTTGCCGTCCTTCCACCAGTAGATGGTGTGGTCCTTGTCGGAGGCCAGCGCGATCCAGCCGGTCGAGGTCTTGACGTTCGGGATCGCCGGGACGCCCGGGGTCTCCTCGGTGGTGGCCGGCGGCTGCGGCTTCGGCGTCGGCTTGGGGGTCGTCGGCGGGGTCGGGGTGGGCGGGGTCGGCAGACCCGGCACGTTGGGCACCTCGACGGGGGGCAGACCCGGGATGACGGTGACCGGAGTGGCCTGGGCGATGGCGGGCAGCGCCAGTGCGACGGCCACAACGCTGATCACGGTCGCGACGAAACGACGGGCGATCCCACGACGGTTGCGGTGTGACGGGTTGATGTTCAGCACGGAAGTTCTCGGACCTTCGCTGTCGGGACAAGGAGGCTGTCGGGACATTAGCGGGCGCGCGCTCATGCTGCGCCGCGATCCCATCGTTACACAACCGTTGCCTTCGGTCCAAAGACCGGGAGTCCTCTCGCGGAGATCGCTGTCGCACATCGGCGCTGCGGAATCTCAAAACCAAAGGTGGCGTCGTGTATCGCGAATTGATGTGACAACCGTCACAGTGGAATCGATGAACCCGGTGATCTCGTCGCGGCGTGACCGCCACTCATGCGGGTTGCGGATGCTCCGTGCGGAGGTGGACCGCGGGTTCGGCGCACGACTCGTCGCGACAGACGAGCATCACGTCGATCCGCTGGTGTCCTTCATCGGATCGCACGACGTCCTTGCGGACGAACATGTGGGCGCCGCAGGTCGGGCACTTGCGCTGACTCTTGATGTGACTTGACGACATGACCCGAGATTACGCCGATTGTGGCCTGGATCACACCACCGTGGGATGTGGGTCGCGTCAGTACTGCGCGCAGAGGCTCACCTGTGTGTTGCCACCCGCCCCGGTCAGGTCCCACCGCAGGTAGGACGCATCCGAGGCGGTGGTACGCAGTGAGAGCCAATGGCCGGGGATGACCAGGCCCTTCCACTGTTCAACCCAGTAGCAGTCGTGCCCGCCGATGCAGAACGGTCCCACGCACACGCACTCCCACATGCTGACGGTGAAGGTCGCGTTCCGTGTTCCCTCCGAACCGACCATGGCGATACCGGTGGCGGCGTTGACCCCCCACTGCGTTCCGCACACAGCCCAGTCCCAGCCCTGAACGCACGACTGCGAACCGTTGCAGAAGGTGTTGCGAAACCACTGCTGTTCGCCGGAAGTGAAGACGCCGATGCCGTCACCGTCGCTGCCCGTGCGTTCGCCTGCCTCCTCGGATGCCACGTCTGTCGGAGGGGCGATCTGGCTCGGCCGTGCCGGGATCTGTTCGACGGCCTGCCCCATCTCCACGGTGGCCCGCATCCCCGAATCGAACTCGAGGAGTTGCAGGGCGTGGCCCGTGCCGAATTCCATCGACGCGCGCACCCGTGGTGCCCGGGTACGACGTTTGATCCCGCTGCTCATGATCGACTCCTTGCGTGTTCGACGAATCGGATTCGACACGATGGTCGGCCCCGATGGCGGTCTCATACACGAGTGGATCTCTACTCGATGTGGCGCGGAGCGAGCCCGCAGGCCGGCGTCCGGTACTCGCGTGGCGGGTGAGGAGAAGATCGGCAACCGGGGCCGGAATCGAAAACGCCAGGCCGAGAAGGATTCTCTGGCCTGGCGTCCCGAGCGAGCGGGTGACGGGAATCGAACCCGCGTAGCTAGTTTGGAAGACTAGGGCTCTACCATTGAGCTACACCCGCGTGCGCGCCTCGCGGCGCAGCGCATGTGACTGTACCCGGTGAGTGCGTCGGATCCGAAATCGCTGCCGCGGCCGTTTCGCGGGATCGGGCCGGTGAAACGGCGGAGGCGAATTCGGTGGTACGGGCGCCGCCACGTACTATCGTTCGTTGGCCCTGTTCGTGCGCTGATCTCGACGCGCTCGGAGACCTGGTGGGCCCGCCGGGATGTGGCGCAGCTTGGTAGCGCATCCGCTTTGGGAGCGGAGGGTCGCAGGTTCAAATCCTGTCATCCCGACTAGAGATGGAAAGCCGTCCGTACGTCACGGGATCGCGCGGGCGTCTGACGACACTCGGACACCGTAGACGTCACGACAAGCAGATATAAGGAGCATTCAGGCGTGAAGAGCACCGTCGAGCAACTGAGCCCGACCCGGGTGAAGCTCAATGTCGAGGTCCCCTTCGACGAACTTTCGGGCGATTTCGACCGGGCGTACCGGTCGCTGGCCCAGCAGATCCGGATTCCGGGTTTCCGCCCGGGCAAGGCTCCGGCAAAACTGATCGAGGCCCGGGTGGGGCGCGATTCGATCCTCGCCCAGGTTGTCAACGAGGCGCTGCCGGGTAAGTACTCGGAGGCCGTCGCCGAAACCGACACCAAGGCGATCGGTCAGCCCGAGATCGACCTCTCCGAGCTCAAGTACGGCGAGAGCATCACCTTCACCGCAGAGGTCGACGTCCGGCCCGAGATCGAGCTTCCCGACTATTCGACGCTCGCCGTCGAGGTGGACGCGCTGGCCGATGACGAGACCGCCATCGACGAGCAACTCGAGGGGCTGCGCGCCCGGTTCGGCACCCTCACCGGTGTCGAACGCGGCGCGCAGGACGGCGACCATGTCTCCATCGACCTCGCCGCCAGCGTCGACGGCGAACCCGTCGAGGAGGCGTCGACCGAGGGGTTGTCGCACGAGGTGGGCTCCGGACAGCTCATCGACGGCCTCGATGAGGCGCTGGTCGGCATGACCACCGGCGACACCAAGGTGTTCAGCACCAAGCTCGTCGCGGGGGACCACGCCGGCGAGGACGCCGACGTCACCGTCACGGTGAACTCGGTCAAGGAGCGCGAGCTGCCCGACCTCGACGACGAGTTCGCCCAGATGGCCAGCGAGTTCGACACCGTCGACGAACTGCGCGAGTCGATCGCCGAGCGTGTCGAGCAGTCGAAGAAGGCCGAGCAGGCCAACGCGATCCGTGACGCCGTGCTCGAGAAGCTGCTCGACACCGTCGACATCCCGCTGCCCGAGAACGTCGTCGCCGCCGAGGTCGACGGTCAGCTCGAACAGGTGCTGCACAGCATCGGCCACGACGAGGCCGTGCTCGCCCAGCTCCTCGAGGCCCAGGGCACCACCCGCGAGAAGTTCGAGGCCGATGCGCGCGAGTCCGCGGAGAAGTCGGTACGCACCCAACTGCTGCTCGATGCGATCGCCGAACAGCAGGACACCGAGGTCAGCCAGGATGAGCTCACCCAGCAGATCCTGTTCCAGGCGCAGCGCTACGGGATGGCACCGCAGGAGTTCATCCAGCAGCTCACCCAGGCCAATCAGGTGGGCGCGGTGTACGCCGACGTCCGGCGCGGCAAGGCGCTCGCGAGCATCGTCGGCGAGGTGACCGTCACCGACTCCAACGGTGACCCCGTCTCGACCACCGAGTTCTTCGGTACCGCCGACGAGGTCGACGCCGACGAGGCCGCCGAGGCCGACACGGACACCGACGACAGCAAGGACGCCTGACCCCGGGCATCGCGAAGGACACCTCAGCACAGCCGGATCCGGGCCCCCCCGGGTCCGGCTGTTCTGCTCTCAGCGAAGCAGCGTGTCCTCGGGAGTGTCTGCCGCGACCGATTGGTTAGTGTCGGTGAGGACAAGACGACGACCACAGACAAGGCGGGAACCGTGAGCAAGCCGACCATCCACACACCCTCGATGAGTTCAGGAGTCGCCGGGCTGAACCTGAGCGACTCGGTGTTCGAGCGGCTGCTGCGTGAACGCATCATCTTCCTCGGCACCCAGGTCGACGACGACATCGCCAACCGGTTGTGCGCACAGATCCTGCTGCTGTCGGCCGAAGACCCGACCCGCGACATCAACCTCTACATCAACTCGCCGGGCGGATCGGTCACCGCGGGCATGGCCATCTTCGACACGATGGAACTCGCCGAATGCGATGTGGCGACTTTCGCGATGGGCATGGCCGCGTCGATGGGACAGTTCCTGCTGGCCGCCGGAGCCCCGGGTAAGCGTCACGCGTTGCCGCACGCGCGCATCATGATGCACCAGCCGTCGGCGGGTATCGGCGGCACCGCAGCCGACATCGCCATCCAGGCCGAGCAGTTCGCGGCCACCAAGAAGGAGATGAACCGGCTCAACGCCGAACACACCGGCCAGCCGCTGGAGAAGATCGAGGCCGACGCCGACCGCGACAAGTGGTTCACCGCGGCCGAGGCGAAGGACTACGGGATCGTCGATCACGTGATCACACGTCCGACGGCGGTGACCCCCGCGTGATGCGTGAACCCGCCCGGTCGTCCGTTGTCCCCGCTCGCACCAACCTCACGGAGCATGCCATGACCCCCGCCAGCTTCCTCAACTCGCTGCCCGCCGACGTCGCCGCCGGAATCCCCGCGGCCGCCCTCGCGGTCAAGGGGATCGAGGCCCGCTACATCCTTCCCCAATTCATCGAGCACACCCCGAACGGTCAGCGCCAGTACGACCCGTACGCGAAGCTGTTCGAAGAGCGCATCGTCTTCGTCGGCACCCCGATCGATCAGACCGTCGCCAACGACGTCATGGCGCAGCTGCTGGTGCTCGAGTCGCAGGACCCCGACCGTGACATCACCATGTACATCAACTCGCCCGGCGGCAGCGTGCCCGACATGCTCGCCATCTACGACACGATGCAGTACGTGCACTGCGACATCGTGACGGTGTGCCTGGGTGAGGCCGCGTCGGCCGCCGCGATCCTGCTGGCCGGTGGCACTCCGGGCAAGCGTGCGGCGCTGCCCAACGCCACCATCCTGATCCATCAGCCACGCACCGGCGGGGCCTATCAGGGACAGGTGTCCGACCTGGAGATCCAGGCCGCCGAGATCGAGCGGATCCGCAATCGGCTCGACGAGATCCTGGCCCATCACACGGGACAGGCGCCGGACAAGATCCGCAAGGACACCGACCGCGACAACATTCTCACCGCCGACGCCGCCAAGGAATACGGCATCGTGGACGAGGTGTTCGAGTATCGGAAGAAGTCGCTCAAGAAATAGGCGACACGCCCGCGACATTTGTCTTTACCGGTCGAAGTTCTCCCGACGCCCGGGTACCGTCGGACTATCGGTCGTGTCACATACGGGTGAGTTCGCCTTGTCCGTCAGCCCGCCGAAGGCTTCTGTTGCGGCGACGTCCGGGTGACCACAACGGAAACACGACACAACGAGGAAGTAGGTACAGCACGAGATGGCGCGAATCGGAGACGGTGGCGATCTGCTCAAGTGCTCGTTCTGCGGTAAGAGCCAGAAGCAGGTCAAGAAGCTCATCGCCGGTCCCGGCGTGTACATCTGCGACGAGTGCATCGACCTGTGCAACGAGATCATCGAGGAAGAGCTCGCCGAGAACGGCGATGTGAAGCTCGACGAACTCCCGAAGCCCGCGGAGATCCGCGACTTCCTCGAGAACTACGTGATCGGACAGGACACCGCCAAGCGGACACTCGCGGTGGCGGTCTACAACCACTACAAGCGGATTCAGGCCGGGGAGAAGAAGGACTCGCGGACCGGCGAGACTGTCGAACTCGCGAAGTCGAACATCCTGATGCTCGGCCCCACCGGCTGCGGCAAGACCTACCTGGCGCAGACCCTCGCCAAGATGCTCAACGTGCCGTTCGCGATCGCCGACGCCACCGCCCTCACCGAGGCCGGTTACGTCGGCGAGGATGTGGAGAACATCCTGCTGAAGCTGATCCAGGCCGCCGACTACGACGTGAAACGCGCCGAGACCGGCATCATCTACATCGACGAGGTCGACAAGATCGCCCGGAAGAGCGAGAACCCGTCGATCACGCGCGACGTGTCGGGCGAGGGTGTGCAGCAGGCGCTGCTGAAGATCCTCGAGGGCACCCAGGCGTCGGTGCCGCCGCAGGGTGGGCGCAAGCATCCGCATCAGGAGTTCATCCAGATCGACACCACCAACGTGCTGTTCATCGTGGCCGGTGCGTTCGCGGGCCTCGAGAAGATCATCTCCGAACGAATCGGCAAGCGCGGCATCGGTTTCGGCAACGAGGTCGCCAGCCGCGACGACGTGGACACCACCGACCACTTCGCCGACGTGATGCCCGAGGACCTGATCAAGTTCGGGTTGATCCCCGAGTTCATCGGCCGCCTGCCGGTGGTGGCCTCGGTGACCAACCTGGACAAGGAGTCGCTGGTCAGCATCCTGTCCACGCCCAAGAATGCGCTGGTGAAGCAGTACACCAAGCTGTTCGAGATGGACAACGTGGAACTCGAGTTCTCCCACGACGCACTCGAGGCGATCGCCGACCAGGCCATCCACCGCGGTACCGGTGCACGCGGGCTGCGCGCCATCATGGAAGAGGTTCTGCTGCCGGTGATGTACGACATCCCGAGCCGCGACGACGTCGAGAAGGTCGTGGTGACGGCCGAGACCGTCAACGACAATGTGTTGCCGACCATCGTGCCGCGCACCGACAGTTCCAGCGAGCGCCGCGACAAGAGCGCCTGAGCGGCGCCCACGCCGGATTTCGTCAACCCGACGCCCCGATGCGGTGCTGTCACCGACACTGGTCGTATGACTGACACACACGGGCAGATGGCGGGAATCGTGCTGGCGGGCGGGCGTTCGCGCCGCATGGGCTCCGACAAGGCGGCAATGGACTGGGACGGCGAACCGATGCTCGCCCGAATCGTCGGAGTACTCGCCCAGCGCTGTGATCCCGTCTTCGTGGTGGCTGCCGAATCGTCGCCCGCCTACCGATTGCTGAAGGGGACCGGTGGGCCCGAGGCGATCTGGGTCACCGACGAGGAACTGGGCGCCGGCCCGCTGGCCGGGCTCGCCGCGGGGCTGCACGCAGCCCACGGTGCCGGTCGGGCACTGGCGTTCGTCTGCGCCACCGACATGCCGCTGATCTCCCCGGAACTCATCGACGAACTCGCTCGCGGGGTCACCGAGTCCACCGGAGTGGTGGTGGCACGTGAGGCCGGCCGGGACCATCCGATGGCCGGCATCTACCGCACCTCGGATGCGTCCGTGGTCACGCGATTGGTGGACTCCGGCGAGCGCCGGATGACCGCGGCACTCGATGCGCTGGCCACCCACCGGGTCGCGGTGAGTGAGCCGGACTGGCTGACCAACGTCAACGCCCCCGAGGACGTCCACCGGCTACGGGTCGCGGCACCGGCGTTCCCTAAGATTGTGGGGTGATCACTCCCGACTCGACCTCGTCGCTGCCGAAGTCCTGGGATCCGGCCGAACACGAATCCCGGTTGTATCAGGACTGGGTGGACGCGGGTTACTTCACCGCCGACGCCACCAGCGACAAACCCGCATTCTCGATCGTCATCCCGCCGCCGAACGTCAACGGTTCGCTGCACATGGGGCACGCCTACGAGCACGTCCTGATGGACACCCTCAGCCGGCGCGCCCGTATGCGGGGATTCGAGGTGCTGTGGCTGCCCGGCATGGACCACGCCGCGATCGCGATGCAGACGATGGTGGAGCGCAAGCTGGCCGACGAGGGTCTCACCCGCGACGACCTCGGCCGTGACGCGTTCATCGAGCGGGTGTGGACCGAGAAGGCCGAGATCAGCGGCAACATCGGTGAACAGATGCGGCGCCTCGGCGACAGCGTCGACTGGACCCGCGAACGCTTCACCATGGACGAGGGCCTCTCCCGTGCGGTGCAGACCGTGTTCAAACAGCTCTACGACGAGGGCCTGATCTATCGGGCCGAACGACTCGTGAACTGGTCGCCGGTGCTGAAGACTGCGGTGAGCGACATCGAGGTCAGCTACGCCGATGTCGAAGGTGAACTGGTCAGCTTCCGCTACGGTTCGCTCGACGACGCGCAACCGCACATCGTGGTGGCCACCACCCGGCTCGAGACGATGCTCGGCGACACCGCGATCGCCGTCCACCCCGACGACGAGCGCTATGCGCACCTGATCGGCACCGAACTCGACCATCCCTTCGTCGACCGCACGATCCCGGTCATCGCCGACGACTACGTCGACCCCGAGTTCGGCAGCGGAGCGGTCAAGATCACGCCCGCCCACGACCCCAATGACTTCGCGATCGGTCAGCGGCACGGACTGGCGATGCCCACGATCCTCGACGAGTCGGCGCGCATCGCCGGCACCGGCACCGTGTTCGACGGTATGGACCGCTTCGAGGCGCGCGTCAAGATCCGTGAGGCGCTGGCCGAGCAGGGGCGGATCGTCAAGGAGATCCGGCCCTACCTGCACAGCGTCGGACATTCCGAGCGCACCGGTGAACCGATCGAACCCCGCCTCTCGATGCAGTGGTGGGTGCAGGTGGAGTCACTGGCGAAGGCCGCAGGCGATGCGGTGCGCGACGGATCGACCGTCATCCACCCCACGTCGATGGAACCGCGCTGGTTCGCGTGGGTCGACGACATGCACGACTGGTGCATCTCGCGACAGTTGTGGTGGGGACACCGCATCCCCATCTGGTACGGCCCCGACGGTGAGGTGGTGTGCCTGGGCCCCGGCGAGGAAGCGCCCGCCGGGTACACGCAGGAAACCGACGTGCTCGACACGTGGTTCTCCTCGGGACTGTGGCCGTTCTCCACGCTCGGCTGGCCGGATGAGACCCCCGACCTCGAAAAGTTCTATCCCACATCGGTTCTCGTCACCGGCTACGACATCCTGTTCTTCTGGGTGGCGCGCATGATGATGTTCGGCACCTTCGTCGGCAAGCGGATGGCACCGGGCAATGAGGTCCCGTTCCACAATTTGCTCCTGCACGGCCTCGTGCGTGACGAACACGGACGCAAGATGTCGAAATCGCGGGGCAACGGCATCGACCCGCTCGACTGGGTCGAGCGCTTCGGGGCCGACGCGTTGCGCTTCACCCTGGCCCGCGGCGCGAACCCGGGCGCCGACCTCTCGGTGGGCGAGGACCACGCCTCGTCGTCACGCAACTTCGCGACCAAGCTGTTCAACGCCACCCGCTTCGCGATGATGAACGGCGCCACCACCGGGGAGTTGCCGCAGGCGGCCGAACTCACCGTGGCCGACCGCTGGATTCTGCAGCGCCTCGACGAGGTGCTCGCCGAGGTGGATGCGGGTTTCGACTCCTACGAATTCTCCAAGGCATGCGAGGCGCTCTACCACTTCGCTTGGGACGAGTTCTGTGACTGGTATCTCGAACTGGCCAAGGTGCAGTTCGCCGAGGATGACGAAACACGTGCGCACACAACACGACTCGTTCTCGGTGCGGTGCTCGATCCGCTGCTGCGGGCGCTTTCGCCGGTGATGCCGTTCGTCACGGAGGTGCTGTGGAAGGCGTTGACCGGCGGTGAGTCGCTGGTGATCGCCGCCTGGCCGCAACCCTCGGGTGTGCGCGCCGATCCCGCCGCCGTCACCCACATCGACGACCTGCAGCGGCTCGTCACCGAGGTGCGCCGGTTCCGCAGCGATCAGGGGCTGCGTCCCGGCCAGCGGGTCAGCGCCGAGATCGACGGCCTCGAGGCCGCCGGACTCACCGCGTCGAGGGCATACCTGGATTCGCTGGCGCGCCTCGACCCGGCGGGCGAGGGGTTTGCGGCAACCGCCACCGTCGACGTCCGGTTGTCGGCGGCGACGGTGACCGTCCGCATCGACACCTCCGGCAGTGTGGATGTGGAGGCCGAACGCAAACGCGCCGCCAAGGATCTCGCCGCCGCGGAGAAGGAACTCGCGCAGACCACCGCGAAGCTCGGTAACGAGCAGTTCCTGGCCAAGGCGCCCGATCAGGTGGTCGCCAAGATTCGTGACCGCCAGCAGGTCGCGACCGAAGAGGTCGAACGGCTCGGTGCCAAGCTGGCCGCGTTGGGCGGATCGTGACCGACGACAACACCGACAACGATCGGGACTTCTCCGATCCGGACGACGACGACGGGCCGATCTTCACCGCCGAGGACATCGCCGGGTTCGAGGGCAACGACGTGGAGCCCGATCCGATGGATCTGGCCTCGCTGCTGACCGACGACGACCCGCAAGGCGAGCCGCCCCTGCTGGTGACCGACGGTCCGGCCGATCTGGCCGAACTCGCCGACCTCGAGGCCGAACTCGACACGCGGTGGCCCGAGACGCGCATCGAACCGTCACTCACCCGAATCTCGGCGCTCATGGATCTGCTCGGATCGCCGCAGCACGCCTACCCGGCCATTCACGTGGCCGGCACCAACGGCAAGACCTCGGTCACCCGGATGATCGACGCCCTGCTGACCGCGCTGCATCGGCGCACCGGCCGATACACCAGTCCGCATCTGCAACGCGTCACCGAGCGGATCGCGGTGGACGGCCATCCGATCGGCGCGCGGGCCTACGTCGACACCTATCGTGACCTCGAGCCGTACATCACGATGGTCGACGATTCGTCGACGGCCGCGGGCGGACCGCGGATGAGCAAGTTCGAAGTGCTCACCGCGATCGCCTACGCCTACTTCGCCGAGGCCCCGGTCGACGTGGCCGTGGTCGAGACCGGGATGGGTGGACGCTGGGACGCCACCAACGTGGTTGACGCGACGGTGGCCGTGATCACCCCGATCGCCATGGACCACGCCGATTATCTGGGTGATTCGCTGGCCGCCATCGCGGGGGAGAAGGCCGGGATCATCAAGCGCGCCAAGGACGATCTGGTGGTGACCGACCCGGTGACCATCCTGGCGCCGCAGCCGCCCGCGGTGATGGATGTACTGCTGCGCGAAACCGTCGACAAGGGCACCATCGTCGCGCGCGCGGATTCGGAGTTCGCGGTTCTCGACACGATCACCGCGGTCGGTGGACAACTGCTACGCATCCAGGGACTCGGCGGCGTGTACGACGAGATCTTCCTTCCGTTGCACGGCGAGCACCAGGCGGCCAATGCCGCGCTCGCGCTGGCCGCGGTGGAGGCGTTCTTCGGCGCCGGACCCGACCGGCAACTCGACGTCGATGCGGTGCGCACGGGATTTGCATCGGTCACCAGTCCGGGGCGCCTCGAACGGGTGCGCAGCGCCCCGTCGGTGTTCGTCGACGCCGCGCACAATCCGCACGGTGCCCGCGCGTTGGCGCGGGCACTCGCGGAGGAATTCGACTTCCGCCGGCTTGTCGGGGTGGTCGGTGTACTCGGCGACAAGGACGCCGAGGGCGTGCTCGCCGAACTCGAACCGGTGCTCGACCAGGTGGTCATCACCAACAACGGGTCGCCGCGCGCACTGGACACCGAGACGCTGGCCGAGATCGCCCGAGAGGTGTTCGGTGAGGAGCGGGTCGCGGTGGAACCGTTCCTGCCCGATGCGGTGGCGACCGCGATCGGCCTGGCCGAGGAATCCGACGGCGAACCGGTGTCGGGTGCGGGCGTGGTGATCACCGGTTCGGTGGTGACCGCCGGTGCCGGGCGCACCCTGTTCGGGAAGGACCCCGCATGAGCTCTCCCGACGAGAACGCCACGGCGCCACAGCGATTCACCCCGCCGGTCAACGACCCGTGGAAAGGTTTGCGCGGCGTGATGGCCGGCACCCTGATCCTCGAGGTCATCGTGATGATCCTGACGTTTCCCATCGTGGCGCGGGTGGGCAACGGCATCACCTGGGTGTCGGGAAGCTACCTCGCCGTGGTGACCGTGCTGCTGATCCTCGCGGCCGGGCGGCAGGGCCGGCCGGGAGCGCTGCGACTCGACCTCGGCCTACAGATCCTGGTGATCGCCGGGGGAGTGTTCCACTGGTCCATCGCGGTGATCGGTGTGATCTTCCTGTTCGTCTGGCTCTACATCCGCTACATCAAGATCGACGTGGAACGGCGGATCGAGCGCGGCCAGTTACCCGGACAGCAACCCATCGACGGCTGAGCGTGCCGGTTTTGCCCGGCAACATGCGGTTTGTCGGAGTTCATGCGGCACAACGGGATTCGCTACAGTGGCGGGCGTGATCGCGAGTCGAGTAGCCGTATGAGTGACCTCACCTATCCGCAGGCGGTGGTGATGGGCCTGCTGCAGGGCGTCACCGAACTGTTCCCCGTGTCCAGTCTCGGTCACTCGATTCTCGTTCCGGCGTGGCTCGGGGGGAACTGGGAACGACTCGTCACCGAGTCCGCCACTGCCGGTCACACGCCGTTCCTGGCGTTCGTCGTGGCGTTGCACGTGGCCACGGCCGTTGCGCTGATCATCTTCTACTGGCGCGACTGGGTGCGGATCGTCACCGGGCTGATCTCATCGGTGCGCCGCCGGCGCGTCGACACCGACGACGCGCGGCTGGCCTGGCTCATCATCGCGGGCACCATCCCCGTGGGGATCGTGGGTCTTCTCGCGGAGAAACCCCTTCGGGTGCTGTTCGCCACGCCGCTCGCGGCATCGGTGTTCCTGTTCCTCAACGGACTCGTACTGCTGACCGCTGAGTTGCTGCGCCGCCGCAGATCGGCGGCGGGTCGGCACTCGCTCTCGGACAACGACCGGGCCGCAACGGATCTGACGATGGCCGAAGGCGCGGGTATCGGCAGCGCGCAGATCCTCGCCCTCTTCCCGGGCATCTCGCGCTCGGGTGTCACGATCTCGGCGGGCCTGTTGCGTCGACTCGATCACGAAGATGCCGCGCGATTCGCCTTTCTCCTCGCCACGCCGGTGATCCTCGCTGCCGGTGTGCTCAAGATCCCCGAACTGTTCGGCCCCGAGGGTCAGGGCATCGGCGGGCAGGTCCTCGTCGGATCGCTGTGCGCGTTCCTGGCCGCACTGGCCGCCGTCGCGTTTCTGGCGAAGTACTTCCACACCCGGACGCTCTATCCGTTCGTCGTCTACTGCCTCATCGCAGGCGGGATCAGCATCGTTCATTTCGCCTGAGCGCGAGTTGCCGCCATCGAAGATCCGGTGCGCAACCGTTACCCGTGGGGGATTCCCCGCCGGGCCGGAGTCTGTGACAATACGCACACCCGGGGGTCGTATTTGTCTGTGTTCTCGGGTTCACCGATGCCGATCCCGAGGAGCCGTGTGAGCGCCGCGATTGCCGTTCGTCAGCCCAGCCGAGGCACAATTCGCCGCCTGCCGGCTCTGCTCGTGATCGCGGCCGCGTGGTCCGCCGCGCTGTTCGTCGGCGTCGGCGCTACGGAAGCAGCGCCCCCGGCGCCGACGGTGTCCGAAGGTCCCGAGGTGGGTGTTCCGATGCCGACGCCACCGGGCGGGTACAGCTACCTCGCCACGCGCGGCATCACCGAGCGGGTGGCGACGATGAAGATGCCCGAGGCCGTCGCCGCGCTGCCCGTTCCGGCCACCTACCGGGCGGCCAACCTGGCGTTCGCGGCGCAGTTCGATCGGGCGACGGCGGCAGCGGTGGCCACTCCGGGCGCATGTCTTCAGGTGGTCGTCAGCCCGCAGACCACGCCGGGCAACCTGTTCGACTACGGATTCTTTCCGGTCGCGGAACAGTACTGCCCTCGATGATCGATTCAACCCGCGCCGTCGTAGCCCGGCGCGGTGAACGAGTCGATACAGTGTGCTCGTGACTGAACGGACTCTCGTACTCATCAAGCCGGACGGCGTCGCCCGAGCCCTGGTCGGAGACATCATCAGCCGGATCGAACGCAAGGGCCTCACCCTGGTGGCCATGGAACTCAAGACGGCAAGCGACGACGTCGCGCGCGGCCACTACGCCGAGCATGAAGGCAAGCCCTTCTATCCCGCGTTGCTGGAGTTCATCACCTCGGGACCGTTGGTTGCGGCGGTTCTCGAGGGGCCGCGCGCCGTCGCGGCATTCCGGCAGATCGCCGGTGGCACCGACCCCGTCGAGAAGGCCGTCCCCGGGACGATCCGCGGCGACTTCGCGTTGAGTACGCAGAACAACCTGGTGCACGGCTCGGATTCGCCGGAATCGGCCGAGCGCGAAATCGCCCTCTGGTTCCCCGCGCTCGAGCGCTGACCGACTCGGGACACCGCTCGCGCGGCGGCACCCGAACGCCGCCGCCGCGCGCAATCACGCATAGCTTGCGGGAAGCAACCCGCGGTGTGGGATACTTGTCCAGTTATCGCGAACACACTTTGTTCGCGAGGACACCGATGGAGCCCGGTATCCGGGGCGAGGTCGCCGACAACATCGGCATTCGCCACGGTACGCAGCCTTCCCCATCGATGCCGATGAGTCGACGTCGTCGGCGAGCTCAGTGCTCGTCGGGCCGCGACCACCGGAGATGGCGTGGACGGTGAAACGGACCCCGTCACCCAGCAAGAGCGCTTCGCAGTCGCAGATCACCGAGCGGCGAGGGCGCGCAGACCACACAACACCGGTCCGCACGGACCGGGACACACGACAGACCCTCGCGTGGCCGCGGAGATTGACGCGCCCGGGGGTTCGAGGAGACACGAGTGACCGACAACGGGTCGCCGGCTGACGCGAACGCAGCGTCGGATCCGGCACAAGATTTTCCCAGCAAGCTCCGTGTGCACGCGCTCGCCCGCGTCCTGGGGCTGACCAGCAGGCAGGTGCTCGCCCACCTCGCCGAACTCGGCTGGCACTCACGCAGCCCGCAGTCGAGCGTCGAACGCGACGTCGCGCAGGCGGTGGCTGCCCGGGTGCGCGACCACGTCGAGGTCGATGAATCGGCCGTCGCGGTGGAAGAGGCTCCTGCGCGGGCAGATTCCGACGCACCAGCGCAGCCAGATTCCGATGCACCAGCGCACACATCTTCCCCGGCGTCACCCGCGGGGGACGCCTCAACAGAGGTGTCGCCGGCAGATGGTGGGGAAACATCCACCCCGCAGACCGCCGACGCGCCGTCGCTGTTCTCGGCGATCGAGGTGCCCGAACCGGTGCCACCGCAGGCGTTCGAAGATGCCGCGGCGAGCCCGTTGTTCCTGCAACCGACCGCTGCCGAGGTGGCTGCGGCCACCAAGCCCGCCGCGAAGCCGGACCAGCAGAAGCCGGACCAGCAGAAACCCGATCAGCAGAAGCCCAATCAGCAGAAGGCAGAGTCCCAGGACAGGGCGCCACAGGAGAAGCCGTCGCAACAGAAGGCGACGGTCGAGGGCGACGAGGCGGAATCCGCGGCGGAGAACACCGACACCGACGATGACTCGTCGGGCAATGGCCGCAACCGCAAACGTCGCCGGGGACGCCGGGGTCGCGGGCGCGGGCGCGGGGACCAGAACGAGCGCACCGACTCCGGCGACGACCAGGAGAGTGACGCGGGCGAGCAGAGCGGCGCCGACTCGTCGGACAATGAGCGCGACGAGAGCAGCGATTCGCCTGCGCGACCGTCGGGCAAGCGACGCAAGAAGCCGTCGAAGGCGGGCGCCGACGCGGACTCCGCCGACACCGACGATGAGCAGAGCGATTCGTCGGACACCAATGAAGACGGCTCGGCAGACGGTAATGAGGCCGATGGGGAGGGCTCGTCGTCGAAGCGTCGTCGCCGCAGGCGTCGCCGCAAGGGCGGTGCCGAGGCCGAAGAGGGCTCGCCCGACGATCCGCCGAACACCGTGGTGCACGAGCGCGAACCCCGGAGCAAGCGCGCCAGGGACGAGGTTCAGGGCATTTCCGGTTCCACACGTCTCGAGGCCAAGCGTCAGCGCCGCCGCGACGGCCGTGACGCCGGACGTCGCCGCCCGCCGATCCTGAGCGAGTCGGAGTTCCTGGCCCGTCGCGAGGCCGTCGACCGCGTGATGGTGGTGCGCGAACGCAGCGCCAACAACCTTCTCGCCCAGCCGTCCGGCGACGGTCATGCCCACGCCACCCCGATCGAGGACTACACCCAGGTGGCTGTGCTCGAGGACGGGATTCTCGTCGAGCATTTCGTCACCACCGAGACGTCGTCGTCGATGGTCGGCAACATCTACCTCGGCCGCGTGCAGAACGTTCTCCCGGGCATGGAGGCCGCCTTCGTCGACATCGGCCGCGGCCGCAACGGGGTGCTCTACGCCGGCGAGGTCAACTGGGACGCGGCCGGACTCGACGGCGGCTCCCGCAAGATCGAGCAGGCACTCAAGCCGGGCGACAACGTGCTCGTCCAGGTGAGCAAGGACCCGGTGGGTCACAAGGGTGCCCGGCTGACCACTCAGATCTCGCTGGCCGGGCGGTATCTGGTCTACGTGCCGGGTGGTTCGTCGACCGGCATCAGCCGCAAGCTTCCCGACGTCGAACGCAAACGGCTCAAGCAGGTGCTGGCGAAGCTGGTGCCCGAGGATGCCGGGGTGATCATCCGTACCGCATCCGAGGGCGTGAGCGCCGAGGATCTCGGTGCCGACATCGAGCGCCTGGAAAACCAATGGAAGTCCATCGACGACGCTTTCCAGAAGGTGAAGAAGGGCTCCGGCTCTGTGTCGCCGCGCGCGCTCTACGAAGAACCCGACCTGCTGGTGCGGGTGGTCCGCGACATGTTCAACGAGGACTTCAAGAAACTCGTCGTCGAGGGTGACAAGGCGTGGAACCTGGTCGAGGGCTACGTCAGTTCCGTGGCGCCCGACCTGATGGACCGCGTGCAGCGATTCGAGCGTCCGCACGCCGACGCCCCGGACTCGTTCGTGGTGCACCGCATCGACGAACAACTCGCCAAGGCGCTCGATCGCAAGGTGTGGCTGCCCTCGGGCGGCACGCTGATCATCGAGCACACCGAGGCCATGACGGTGGTGGACGTCAACACCGGCAAGTTCACCGGATCGGGCGGCAACCTCGAAGAGACCGTCACCCGCAACAATCTCGAGGCGGCCGAAGAGATCGTCCGGCAGATGCGGCTGCGTGATATCGGCGGAATGATCATCGTCGACTTCATCGACATGGTGCTCGAGTCGAACCGCGACCTGGTGTTGCGTCGCCTGACCGAGGCGCTCGCCCGGGACCGCACCCGCCATCAGGTGTCGGAGGTCACCTCCCTCGGGCTGGTGCAGATGACGCGCAAGCGGTTGGGCACCGGCCTGCTGGAGGCGTTCTCGACCACCTGCACCACCTGCGGTGGCCGCGGGATCATCGTTCATTCGAGTCCCGTGGAGATCCGGACCGAGGACACCGACCGTGCCGATGGTTCGGGGTCCAAGCGGTCGCGGCGCGGCAAGAAGAAGAACGATCAGCCCGAGCCCAAACCCGCCCCCACGCACAACCCGTCCGAACACCCGATGTTCCGGGCGATGGCCGCCCACTCCCACGACACCGACTCGAGCGTGCCCGAAACGGAGTCGAGCGTGCCCGACACCGCATCGAGCGTGCCCGACACCGGGTCGAGCGTGCCCGACACCGGGTCGAGCGTGCCCGACACCGGGTCGAGCGTGCCCGAAACCGGGTCGAGCGTGCCCGAAACCGGGTCGAGCGTGCCCGACACCGCGTCGAGCGTGCCCGACACCGGGTCGAGCGTGCCCGACACCGGCGCGGTGAAACGCCGTCGGCGGGCAGTGCGACGTGCCGCGTCTCCGACCACGACGTCCCCCGAAGTGGTTTCGGTGACCAGTCCGGCGCCCGCCCAGCCGCTCACCACTTTCGGCCCGGTCTCGACCGAGACGGCGCCGGTGGCGGTGCGGCGGCGTCCACGGCGACGCACCGCAGGGCGGCCCGCGGGTCCTCCGGTGGAGGATTGACCAGCCAGGACATGGTGGGAGCGAGTTTGACCCGACGGCGACCGGTCCCGTAATCTTGTTTGGTCGCCTTCCGCGGCGGGTTCGAGCTGTGCCGGTAACGATGCACGGTTCTCGAGACCAGCGGACAGGCCCTCTGGTGTGAACCGTGAGCATCCCGGGCTGAACAGCTCGATGCCGTGCGGCCCACACCGGGACGCACACACCCACAACGCTCGTGCGCGACAACCGCGCCACGAGCCCGAGATGATGAGTAAGAGGACAGCTTCGATGGCAACGTACGCGATCGTCAAGACCGGCGGTAAGCAGTACAAGGTCGCTGAGGGCGACATTGTGAAGGTCGAGAAGATCGACAGCGAGCCCGGCAGCACCGTGAGCCTGCCCGTGGCCCTGGTCGTCGACGGGTCGACGCTCACCACCGACGCGGACAAGCTGGCCCAGATCGTTGTCACCGGCGAAGTGGTCGAGCACGTCAAGGGCCCCAAGATCCGCATCCACAAGTTCAAGAACAAGACCGGCTACCACAAGCGCCAGGGTCATCGTCAGAAGCTGACGGTCCTCAAGGTCACCGGTATCAAGTAGTTTCCGACTTTTTCAGGAGGACTGACACATGGCACACAAGAAGGGCGCGTCCAGCTCGCGCAACGGTCGTGATTCCAACGCCCAGCGGCTCGGTGTGAAGCGCTTCGGCGGACAGCAGGTCAGCGCCGGCGAGATCCTCGTTCGTCAGCGCGGCACCAAGTTCCATCCCGGCGTCAACGTCGGCCGTGGCGGCGACGACACCCTGTTCGCCCTCGAGGCGGGCGCGGTGGAGTTCGGCACCAAGCGTGGTCGCAAGACCGTCAACATCGTTCCGGAGACCGCTCAGGCCTGACCGAGCGGACCTTCGAGAGCATGAGCTCTCATCACAGGGCGGGCAGGGGCATACGCACCCGGCCCGCCCTGTTGCTATTGGTCGGGTAATTCTGACCACAACGTGGTCGCCGCAGGCGGCCGGGAAGTAGGACGTCATGTCGCGGTTCGTCGACCGGGTGACCATTCACGTCGCCGCGGGCAACGGGGGCCACGGCTGTTCGTCGGTGCACCGGGAGAAGTTCAAGCCGCTCGGCGGACCCGACGGCGGCAACGGAGGCAACGGCGGATCGGTGCGCCTCGTCGTCGACCCGCAGGTGCACACCTTGCTCGACTTCCACTTCCGCCCGCACGCCAAAGGCGGCAACGGTAAACCCGGAATGGGCGACAACCGCGACGGTGCCAACGGAGAAGACCTGGTGCTCGCCGTACCCGACGGCACCGTGGTACTCGACGCGGACGGCACCATCCTCGCCGATCTGGTGGGGGAGGGAACGACGTTCGACGCCGCGCAGGGCGGTCGCGGCGGACTGGGCAACGCCGCGCTGGCATCGCGGGCGCGCAAGGCGCCGGGCTTCGCGCTGCTCGGCGAGGAGGGGCAGCACCGCGACCTGGTGCTCGAACTGAAATCGGTTGCCGACGTGGGGCTCGTGGGATTCCCGTCGGCGGGCAAGTCGTCGCTGGTGTCGGTGCTCTCGGCGGCCAAACCCAAGATCGCCGACTACCCGTTCACCACGCTCGCCCCCAATCTGGGTGTGGTGCAGACACCTGGTGGGGTCTTCACCATCGCCGACGTGCCCGGCCTGATCCCCGGCGCGTCCACCGGCCGCGGACTCGGTCTGGAGTTCCTGCGCCATCTCGAACGCTGTGCCGTGCTCGCGCACGTGGTCGACTGCGCCACACTCGAACCCGGCCGCGACCCCGTCTCCGACATCGACGCGCTCGAGGCGGAACTCGCCGCCTACCAGCCCGCCCTCGACACCGATCACGGACTCGGCGATCTCGCCGAACGGCCACGTGTGATCATCCTCAACAAGATCGACGTGCCCGATGCGGCCGAACTCGCCGATCTGGTGGAACCCGAACTCGCCGCACGCGGCTGGCCGGTGTTCCGCATTTCTGCGGTCACCCACCAGGGGCTCAAAGAGCTGACCAATGCGCTGTTCGCGATGGTGTCGGAATACCGTGCGGCACATCCGAAACCCGCTGCGCGACGCGCCGTCATCAGGCCCAAGGCGGTCGACGACTCCGGCTTCACGGTGGTCCCCGATCCGGCCACCCCCGGCGGGTTCATCGTTCGCGGTACCCGACCCGAGCGCTGGATTGCGCAGACGCAGTTCGAGAACGACGAGGCCGTCGGCTATCTGGCGGACCGGCTCAATCGACTCGGCGTGGAGGACGAACTGGTCCGTCTGGGCGCGCAGCCCGGCGCGCCGGTCACCATCGGCGAGATGACCTTCGATTGGGAGCCGACCACTCCGATGGGCGACGACGTCCCGATCACCGGACGCGGCACCGACATTCGCCTCGACTGCTCCGAGCGGGTGGGCGCGGCAGAGCGCAAGGAGGCCCGTCGGGTGCGACGCGGCCTGCACGAGGACCCCGAAAGCGACGAGCTGTGAGCGACGTCCGCGAATCGATCGCCGGTGCCCGCAGCATCGTCGTCAAGATCGGCTCGTCGGCCCTCACCGACCTCGATCACGGCCTCGACCGCGACCGTCTCGACCGGCTGGCCGATGCGCTCGAAGCGCGGATGCGGGCCGGAACCGACGTGATCGTGGTGTCCTCCGGCGCGATCGGCGCAGGCATCGCACCGCTGGGACTCAAAAGGCGCCCGACCGATCTGGCCACTAAGCAGGCGGCGGCGAGCGTCGGGCAGCTCGCGCTCGCGCACGCCTGGGGCACCTCGTTCCACCGCTACGGACGCACGGTGGGCCAGGTGCTGCTCACCGCCGACGACATCTCCAATCGCGCACACCACGCCAACGCGCAGCGGACCCTGGACCGGTTGCGCACCCTGCACGCGGTTGCCGTGGTCAACGAGAACGACACGGTGGCCACCAACGAGATCCGCTTCGGCGACAACGATCGCCTCGCCGCGCTGGTGGCGCACCTGGCGGGAGCCGACGCACTGGTGTTGTTGTCGGATGTCACGGGCCTCTACGACGGCGATCCCCGCACGGTCGGTCCCGACGGCCGGCGCGCGCGGCTGATCCCTGAGGTCACCGGACCCGACGACCTCGACGGTGTGATCGCCGGATCCGGTGGCGTACTGGGCACCGGCGGTATGGCGTCCAAGCTTGCCGCGGCACGGCTTTCGGCCGATGCGGGCGTGCCGGTGCTACTCGCCGCGGCGTCCGACGCCGACAAGGCGCTCGCCGACGCCTCGGTGGGCACGGTGTTCGCCGCCAGGGCAGAACGATTGTCGGCCAGGCGGTTCTGGGTTCGGCACGCCGCCGACGCGCGTGGGCAGATCATGCTGGACGAGGGTGCGGTGACCGCGGTGTCGCGCAGGCGCCGCTCTCTGCTCGGCGCAGGGGTGGTGGGTGTGCGCGGACCGTTCTACGACGGCGATGTGGTCGAATTGGTCGACACCGGCGGCGTGGTCCGCGCCCGGGGCGTCAGCAGCTACGATTCCTCCGACGTGGCCCGGATGGTCGGTCGATCCACGTCGGAACTGCCACCGGAACTACATCGGCCGGTGATTCACGCCGACGACCTGGTGGCGCTGTAGTCCTCGGTCACCTGCGTGAGCCGAGAACTCCATGCGGGCAACACCGTTGCGCAATAGTGGTCGATCTTGAGTTCGGCGATGTCGTCGGCGCGGGTGGCGCCGCGATTGATGACGACCAGCGGTTTACCCGTGCGGTGCGCGTGTCGGGCGAAACGAAGACCGGACATCACCGTGAGCGACGACCCGATCACGAGAACTGCGTCGGCCTCGTCGACGACGGAAAATGCCTGCTGAACAACGTCTTTCGACGCGTTCTCGCCGAAGTACACGATGTCGGGTTTGAGGACACCGCCACACACTGCGCAGTCGGCGACGACGAATTCGCTGGTGTCGGTGAGGGTCACGTCGGCGTCGGGGGCCACTTCGATGGCACCGCGACCGGCCACTCGGTCGGCGAATCCGGGATTGAGCACCTCGAGCACCTCGGCGAGACGCCGGCGGGACATCACCGCGCCGCAGTCGAGGCACCGCACCCGCCCGTAGCATCCGTGCAGTTCGATCACTCCGCGGGTGCCGGCCTTTGTGTGCAGCATGTCGACGTTCTGGGTGATCACGGTGCTCAGGCGACCATTGTGCTGCAGGTCGGTGAGCGCAAGGTGCGACGCATTGGGGCGGGCGGCATCCATGTGCCGCCACCCCAGATGATTACGTGCCCAGTAGTGACGCCGGAACTGCGGCGACGACAAGAACATCTCCAAGGTCATCGGCGTGCGGACCGGGGCGCCGGGACTGCGGTAGTCGGGGATGCCCGAGTCGGTGGAGATGCCCGCGCCGGTCAATGCGACGATCCGGCGTCCGTCGAGCACACGCCGCAGTCGCTCGATCCGGTCGTCGAGATCCGGGTCGAGCGGGGTCGGTTCGGCCGGTGTCCAGCCGATCTGTAACCGCGTGCGCACCCTTTCCAGGGTAGGGCAGAATGCCGTGCCGCCGTGGCGCGCTCAGGCTTCCGCGTGCCTGCCGTTGGGCTGTTCGGGCACGGTGACCAGCGGATACACGCCGTTCTCGTCGTGTACCTCGGTCCCCACGACGGGCGGATTGAACACACACAGCATGCGCATCTGTGTCTCGGCGGTCACCGTGTGCCGCTCGTGACCGTTGAGCAGGTACATGGTGCCCGGACCGAGGGGATAGGTCTCGCCGCTCTCCCGGTCCAGAAGTGTCCCCTCGCCTTCGACGAGCCACACCGCCTCGACGTGGTTGGCGTAGTGGAACTCGTTGACGCTGCCGGCGTTGATGGTGGTCTCGTGGAACGAGAATCCCACGCGGTCGCCCCCGAGCACGATGCGCTTGGACACCCAATTCCCCTTGGGGTCGGCGACTTCTCGCTCCGTGCCGGTGATCTCGTCGGTGGTGCGAACGATCATGCGATCACCGCCTCCACGGAATCGACCAGAATGCCGAGTCCGCGATCGAGTTCTTCGGTTGAGATGGTCAGTGGCGGAAGGAGTTTGACGACTTCGTCGGATGGTCCGGACGTCTCGGCGAGCAGTCCCGAGCCGAAGGCATGCGCGCAGACCTTGGCCGCCGACGTCGCCTCGTCGAACACCAGTCCCCGAACCATGCCCCGGCCGCGGGTCGACAGACCCTGGTGCCGCGCGGCGAGGGTGGAGAACACCTCGTCGATCTGACGGCCCTTGCGGTGGACGTCGCGGGTCAGCGCGTCGTCCGACCAGAACTGGTCGATGGCCGCGGTCGCGGTGACGAAAGCCGGGTTGTTGCCGCGGAACGTTCCGTTGTGTTCGCCCGGCGCCCAGACGTCGAGGTCACGGCGGATCAGGACCAGGGCCATCGGCAGGCCGTACCCACTGATCGACTTGGACAGCGTGACGATGTCGGGCGTGATGCCGGCCTCCTCGAACGAGAAGAACTCGCCCGTCCGGCCGCAGCCCATCTGCACGTCGTCGACGATGAGCAGGATGTCGCGGCGGCGGCACAGATCGGCCAGACCCCGCAACCATTGCGCGCGCGCGACGTTCACGCCACCCTCGCCCTGCACGGTCTCGACGATCACCGCCGCCGGCGTGTTGAGGCCGCTGCCGGAGTCGTCGAGCACCCGCTCGAACCAGCTGAAGTCCTCGACCGTGCCGTCGAGATAGTGGTCGAACGGCATCGGAGTCGAATGCACCAGCGGCACACCGGCTCCGGCGCGTTTCATCGAGTTGCCGGTCACCGACAACGATCCCAGCGTCATGCCGTGAAAGGCGTTGGTGAAGCTGACGATCGACTCACGTCCGGTCACCTTGCGGGCGAGCTTCAGTGCCGATTCGACGGCATTGGTCCCGGTCGGGCCGGGGAACTGCACCTTGTAGTCGAGATTTCGCGGAGCCAGGATCTTGTCCCGGAACGTCTCGAGGAACCGGCCCTTGGCCACGGTCGCCATGTCCAGGCCGTGAGTGATGCCGTCGCCGGAAATGTATTCCAGGAGCGCCTCTTTGAGGATGGGGTTGTTGTGCCCGTAGTTGAGTGCTCCGGCACCGGCGAAGAAGTCGAGGTACTCGCGTCCCTCGATGTCGGTGATCCAGGAGCCGCGTGCGCGGCCGAACACCGTCGGCCAGTTGCGGCAGTAGCTGCGAACCTCGGATTCGTTGTCGGTGAACGTCGAGTCGTCGATCGTTGTGGTGATTGACTTCATGGAGAATCCTCCGATGTGGAAGTTTGGTGCTGAAGGAACTCGGTGCCGCGCAGACGTTGAGCGGCGGCCGGCGTGGTGACCGACCCGTCAGCGTGCGACGGTCACCGGTTCGAGCAGATACAGGTCTTCGCGCTCGTGCGAGTCGGGGAAGTCGCTCGCGCCGAACAGTTCGCGCCGCGTGAGTCGGAGTCCCCGGTCACGTGCGACGGACGCGAAAAGACGTTGTGAGCCAACGTTGTCAGGACTGATCGTGGTGTGCAGTGCCGTCATCCAGCTGCTCTCGACGTGGTCGAGGAGCTGGTGCAGCATCGTTGCGGCGATGCCGTGTCCGCGGTGGGAATCGTCGACGGCCACCTGCCAGACCATGAGTGTCGACGGTTCGGAGGGCCGGCGATAGCCGGTGACGAAACCGATTGGGCGGCCATCGACTTCGGCCACGATGGAGGTGGCCGCGAAGTCGTGACACCACAGCACATAGGAGTAGCTCGAGTTGACGTCGAGAACCGCTGAGTCCGCGGCGATCTCCCAGAGTCGGGTGGCATCGCTGCGTGCGGGCATGCGGCAACTGACGGTGAGGGCGGGCGAGGACATGCTGGCGAGAGACGGGCTCATAACGTTTGCGACGTTAACAACGCGTTTCGGCGGAGTCACCCGGCTGGGCAAATCGGACATCAATATGCGGCGCTTTGCCCAGTTCAGTCCACTATTGTGACACGCATCACGTCAGCCTGCGGCCGGGCGTCGATGCGGGTCACGTTCGGCGGCGGTGCCGGGGCCCGACGATCACACCGCCGAGCACAATGGTCCGAATGACGAGGATCATCGCCGGAGAGCACGGGGGACGTCGGCTGCGTGTGCCCGATGCGGGAACGCGCCCCACGTCGGATCGGGTTCGCGAATCGCTGTTCAACGTGCTGACCGCACGGACCGATCTCACCGGCGACCGTGTCCTCGACCTCTACGCGGGATCGGGGGCACTCGGCCTCGAAGCGCTCTCCCGCGGTGCGGCGTCGGCCACCTTCGTCGACAACCGGCGGCAGGCGACACGCGTGGTCACCGGCAACCTGCGCGATCTCGGCCTCGTCGGCCGCGGACGCGTGGTCACCGGCGCGGTGTCGGCATTCCTGGCCACCGCACCGTCGTCGGACGAACGCATCGACCTCGTCTTCTCCGATCCGCCGTATGCACTCGGCGCGCCCGAGGTCGACGACGACCTGCGTCGCCTCGCGGCGGGCTGGCTGGCACCGGACGCGCTGGTGGTGGTGGAGCGCGGTGTGCGCGGCGACGCGGTCACCTGGCCCGACGTGTACGAGCAGGTGCTGTCGCGAACCTATGGGGACACCCGCGTGGACGTGGGTAGGTTTACGCCATGACAACGGCCGCGATTCCCGGTTCCTTCGATCCGTTCACGCGGGGACACCGATACGTCGTCGAACGCGCCGCAGGCTGCTTCGACGACGTGGTGATCACCGTGGTGGTCAATCCCAACAAGCGCGGCCTGTTCGGCGTGGACGAACGTATCGCGCTGATCGAGCAGGACTGCGCCGACCTGCCGAACGTGCGGGTGGACCGGTGGACCGGGCTGCTGGTGGACTACCTGACCCACGAGAACATCCATGTGCTGGTCAAGGGACTGCGCTCGGCGATCGACTTCGACTACGAAACGCCGATGGCGCAGATGAACAGGGAACTCGCCGACGTCGAAACCGTCTTTCTGCTGACCGATCCACGCTTCGCACACGTGTCGAGTTCGCTGGTGAAAGAGGTGGCCAAACTCGGTGGCGACGCGTCTCCGTATCTGTCGCCGCACATCCATGAACGGCTGCTGGCCAACCTGGGCGGCGAACGCAACGCCTGACACAAGAGTCACGCGCGACACGCCCAACTCATCATCCTCCTCAATCACAGCGACCTCATTCGGCACAATGGTCACATCAGTTTCAGATGGGACAAGAGTCCCGCACACGAGCAGATGGCAGGCGCCGGATTGGGGTAGCTGTGTACCGGGTATTTGAGGCTCTCGATGAACTCGTGGCGATTGTGGAGGAGGCTCGCAGCGTCCCGATGACCGCGGGCTGTGTGGTGCCGCGGGGTGACGTGCTCGAGCTGCTCGACGACATCAAGGACTCGATCCCCGGTGAACTCGACGACGCCCAAGACGTGCTCGACCAGCGGGAGACGCTGATCGGTGACGCGCGGGACCACGCCGACACCGTCATCACCAAGGCCGATTCGGAATCCGAGGCCGTGCTCGCACACGCTCGTGCCGAGGCCGACCGCATCCTGGCCGACGCCAAGGCCCAGGCCGACCGGATGGTCGATGAGGCGTCGTCGCACGGAAAGTCTCTGGTGGACGACGCCACCGGTGAGGCCCACCGCCTGTCGACGAGTGCGGCGCGTGAATTCGAGGCCGTCACCGGTCGCGCGCGTGCCGAGGCCCAGCGCACCGTCGACGCCGCCAACAGCACCTACGACAAGTCGGTGGCCGACGGCATCGCCGAGCAGCAGCGACTCGTCTCCGAGACCGAGGTGGTCGCGGCCGCGAAGTCGGAGGCCGAACGGATCATCGACGCCGCCCACGCCGAGGCCGACCGCCTGCGCGGCGATTGCGACGTCTACGTCGACGAGAAGCTCGCCGACTTCGAGGAGATCCTGACCGGCACCCTCCGTTCGGTGAACCGTGGGCGTCATCAGCTTCGCACCGGCGCGGGAATGCACGACTACGTCGAGTATCCGCGCAGCGTCGACGAGGAAGCCGCAGGCCGCCGCACCCACGGCGACCAGGCACGGGGCGCCGGATACACCCGCGACCAGGGTTCGCCGCTGGCCGTGTGATCGGCCGCTCGACGGGCGTGTCGCGACACCGGACGAATCGGCAACCCGGGCGTATCGTGCAGATGTGGCCGAGAATGCAGTGAATCCTGGTGCGCCGGCATCGCAGCGCGATCCCTTCGTCCTCGACATCCGATCGCTGGGGCGCCGGCCCGGAACGATGTCGGAGGTGCATCGCACCGTCGTCACTCCCGAGCGCATCGGTGTCGAGATGATCGGCATTCCCGCAGGTTCGGAGGTCGATCTCGACATGCGGCTCGAGGCGGTGTCCGAGGGCGTCCTGGTCACCGGGACCGTCTCCGGTGACACCGACGGACAATGCGCACGGTGCCTCGAACCGATCGACGGCACCGTGACGGTGTTCCTCACCGAACTGTTCGCCTATCCCGACAGCGAGACCGAACAGACCTCCGACGCCGAGGACATCCACCGCATCTCCGACGACCGCATCGATCTCGAACAGTCGGTGATCGACGCGGTGGCGCTCGAGCTGCCCATGTCGCCACTGTGCAGCGACGATTGCCCCGGCCTGTGCACGGTGTGTGGCGTGCGACTGGCCGTCGCCGAACCCGGGCACGGACACGAGCTGATCGATCCCCGGTGGGCGGCGCTGACCGAGAGGTTTGGCACGTCCGCCGACGGCGCGTCACAGTCTCCCGGTTCCGACACCGACCGGGTGGCCGGAGAGGCAGAGTCGCGGGGCCCGGAGTGACCGACGCCGCCGATCTGCTCGACGCCGTGGGCGCCACGATTCCCGACGATCTGCTCACGCTGGCCCTGACCCACCGTTCCTATGCGTACGAGAACGGCGGACTGCCCACCAACGAGCGTCTGGAGTTCCTCGGTGACTCCGTGCTCGGCGTGGTGATCACCGAACGCCTCTACCTGCGCTATCCCGACCGCGCCGAAGGCGAACTCGCCAAGATCCGGGCGAGCGTGGTCAACATGCACGCGCTTGCCGACGTGGCCCGGGGGTTGGGGCCCGGCGGCCTCGGCCGTCACCTCTTTCTGGGGCGGGGCGAGGAGATGACGGGCGGACGTGACAAGGACTCGATACTCGCCGACGGCCTGGAATCGCTGTTCGGTGCGATCTATTTGGCGCACGGTCTGGAGGTGTCCCAGCGGATCATCCTCGCGCTGTTCGATCCGGTGCTCGACAGGGCCGGCGACCTCGGTGCGGGCCTCGACTGGAAGACCTCGCTGCAGGAGCTGGCCGCCGAGCGTGGCTACGGGCCGCCGCAGTATCAGATCTCGTCCACCGGACCCGACCACAACAAGGAGTTCACGGCGCATGCCGTGGTGGCCGGCGAACAAGTGGGCGACGGTGTGGGCCGCACCAAGAAAGAGGCCGAGCAGAAAGCCGCTGCGCTGGCCTGGCAGACACTCACCGAGCGTGCCTCGGCTCCCGGTGCCTGAACCAGCAGATGCCTGAACTGCCGGAGGTCGAGACTGTCCGTGCCGGCCTCGAACAGCACGTCACCGGCCGTCGCATCACCGGCGTCGAGGTGTTGCATCCGCGCGCGGTGCGACGTCAGGTCGGGGGCGCACCCGACCTGGTCGGCAGGGTGACGGGCATGACCATCGGTGCCGCCCGGCGCCGCGGGAAGTACCTGTGGCTCGACCTGGTGACCCCCGACGGCCGCGACCACGAGGCTCTGGTGGTCCACCTCGGGATGAGCGGGCAGATGCTCATCGCGAAGGTGGGCGCGCCCGATCACACCCATCTGCGGATACGGGCGACGCTCGACGACGGCAACGAGTTGCGGTTCGTCGATCAGCGCACCTTCGGCGGGTGGCATGTGGACGACTACGCGCCGGCCGACGACATGCTTCCCGGCGAGTCGGACGCAATGCCCGCCTCCATCGCCCACATCGCACCCGACCCGTTCGATCCCGCCTTCGATCGCGATGCCGTGGTCGGCCGTATCCGGGCCAAGCACACCGAGATCAAACGTGCCCTCCTCGACCAGTCGCTGATCTCCGGTGTGGGCAACATCTACGCCGACGAGGCGCTGTGGCGTGCGCGCCTGCACGGCGCCCGCCTCACCGACGGAATCTCCCGGGCCAAACTCGCCGAACTGATCGACGACGCCACCGCGGTCATGACCGATGCGCTCGCCGCGGGCGGAACCTCGTTCGACTCGCTCTACGTCAACGTCAACGGGAGGTCGGGCTACTTCGAACGGTCCCTGAACGCCTACGGCCGCGCCGGGGCCCCCTGCCGTCGATGCGGATACCCGATGCGGCGCGAGGAGTTCATGAACCGGAGCTCCTACTATTGTCCGCGATGCCAGCGGCGGCCCGCCGGACACTGAGCGGGGCGACCTGCCGGACACTGAGCGGGGCGACCTGCCGGACACTGAGCGGGGCGACCTGCCGGAACAATCCGGCCCTGTCCGCGTTGGTTGCAGAAGCAGGTGGCCCGCACGCCCACCGCCTTGTCGAGACCGAGACGAAGGAGTCGTCGCCACGATGACCACCGACCCGACCGCAACAGCCACCGCCCCCGCCGTCGAGGCCGCGCACACCGACCTGTGGGTGCAGCGCACCGGGACCCGGCGTTACACCGGCAAGAGTTCGCGGGGGGCCGAGGTACTCATCGGTTCGCAGGATGTCGAAGGCGTCTTCACGCCCGGGGAACTGCTCAAGATCGCGCTCGCCGCGTGCACCGGAATGTCGTCGGACCGGCCCCTGGCCCGTCGCCTCGGCGACGACTACGACGCCACCATCAGGGTGTCCGGTGACGCCGACCGCGACAACGAGGTGTATCCGCATCTCGACGAGGTGCTCGAGGTGGATCTGTCCGAACTCGATCCCGCCGCCGCCCAGCGGCTGCTGGTGGTGGTGGAACGCGCGGTCGATCAGGTGTGCACCGTCGGCCGCACGCTCAAGGCGGGGACCAGCGTGGATCTGCGGATCGAGTCCGAGTGACATGAGCGGTCAACAGGCCCCGACCCGGCTCACCGCCTACGTGCACGGACACGTGCAGGGGGTGGGCTTCCGGTGGTGGACGCGATCGCGTGCCCTCGAACTCGGGTTGGTGGGATCGGCCACCAACCTGTCCGACGGCCGGGTCCTGGTGGTGGCCGAGGGGTCCCGGGACGCCGTCGAAGCCCTGCTGAGTTGGTTGCGGTCCGCCGACACCCCTGGTCGGGTCGATCTCGTCGTGGAGCGATTCGACCCGGCGCGTGGTGATCTGCACGGATTCGCCGAACGCTGAGACTCACCCCCGCCGGAGGCGGATTGATCAGCCGCAGCGGGCAGCGGATCCGCTCCGGTGAGTAGTCTGTACGGTCGTGCACCTCAAGAGCCTGACCCTGAAGGGCTTCAAGTCCTTCGCGTCGGCGACAACGCTGCGGTTCGAGCCCGGGATCACCTGTGTGGTGGGCCCCAACGGCTCGGGCAAGTCCAACGTCGTCGATGCGCTGACCTGGGTCATGGGTGAGCAGGGGGCCAAGGCGCTGCGTGGCGGCAAGATGGAAGACGTCATCTTCGCCGGAACCTCCGGCCGGCCGCCACTGGGACGTGCCGAGGTCACCCTCACGATCGACAATGCCGACGGGGCATTGCCGATCGAGTACTCCGAGGTGTCGATCACCCGGCGCATGTTCCGCGACGGCGCCGGGGAATACGAGATCAACGGCAACTCGTGCCGGCTGATGGATGTACAGGAACTGCTGTCGGATTCGGGCATCGGTCGCGAGATGCATGTCATCGTCGGTCAGGGCAGGCTCGCCGCCATCCTGGAGTCGCGCCCGGAGGACCGTCGTGCCTTCATCGAAGAGGCCGCAGGCGTGCTCAAACACCGTAAGCGCAAGGAAAAGGCGGTCCGCAAGCTCGAGTCGATGCAGGCGAACCTCGACCGGCTCGGTGACCTCACCGCCGAGCTGCGTCGTCAGCTCAAACCGCTGGGCCGGCAGGCCGAGGTGGCCCGCCGCGCGCAAACCGTGCAGGCGGACCTGCGCGACGCCCGGTTGCGCCTGGCAGCCGACGATCTGGTGACGCGTCGGACGGAGATGGCCGAGCACACCGCCGTCGAGGACGAGATCCGCACCCGCCAGGACGAGGTGACCGCCGAACTCGACGCGGTCAACGCCGAGCTGGCCGCCCACTCCGACCACCTCGCACAGGTGACCCCAGCCGCCGCGGAGGCAGGGCAGGCATGGTTCCGGCTCTCGGCCCTCGCCGAGCGCGTGGACGCCACCGGTCGGGTGGCCGCCGAACGCAGCCGCTACCTCGACGAGCCGACCGTGACCTCCAGCGGCCCCGACCCGGAGGACCTCGAGCGGCAGGCCGAGGAGGCTGCGCTGACCGAGGCCGAACTCGCCGAGGCGACGACCTACGCCGCCGAACACCTCGAGGGGGCCAAACTCGAACTCGAGGAATGCGAACAGGTGGCCGCCGAGGCGGAACGAGCGCACCTGGCCGCGGTCCGGGCAGTGGCCGACCGCCGCGAGGGACTCGCCCGGCTCGAAGGTCAGGTGGAGAGCCTGCAGACCAAGGCCGACGGGATCGAGGCCGAGGCCGCTCGGCTGACCGCGGCGATCGCGGCGGCCGCTGAGCGATCGGAAAAAGCTCAGGCGCAACAGGATTCGGTGACAACGTCGCTGGGTGAACTCGAGGCGTCCGAACAGGGTCTCGACGAGCACCACGAACGCTGCGTGACGGCGCTGAACCTCTCGAACGAGCGGGTGGCCACCCTGCAGACAACCGAACGAGAGGCCGAACAGCAGATCGCGTCACTGACCGCACGCATCGAGGCGCTGTCGGTGGGACTCGAACGCAACGACGGCGGCGCCTGGCTGATCGAGCACGCGCCGGACGGTCTGCTCGGACCGATGTCGGAACTGCTCACCGTCGAGCCGGGTTTCGAGACCGCGATCGCGGGTGCGCTCGGTCCGGCCGTCGATGCCATCGCCACCGTCGACGGACTCGCCGCGGTGCGGGCACTCGAAGCGCTCAAGAGCGGCGACGGCGGTCGCGCCTCGCTGATCCTCGGCGGGTTGCCGGACACGCCGGCCACTCCAGAGGTCACGTTGCCCGACGGCGCCCGATGGGCTGCGACGGTGGTGTCGTGCGCCTCGTCGGTCCGCGGGGCCGTCGATCTCGTGCTGGCCGACACCGTGATCGTCGATGACGCCGCCACGGGTTTGCGTCTGGCCGGCGAACACCGGGTGCGCACGGTCACCCGCGACGGGGACCGGATCGGTCCCGCCTCGGTGGAGGGTGGTTCGTCGCGACGTCCCTCGATGCTGGAGGTGCAGTCGGCCATCGACGCGGCGACCGCCGACCTCGCTGCGGCGCGCCGGAACAGCGAACAGACCGCGGCGGCCCTCGAGGGAGCCCTGGTGGAGCAGCGCGAACGCCGCGAAGCCGCCGAGGAGGCGCTCGCCGCGCTGCACGAGTCCGACGCCACCGTGGGCACGGCCTATGAACACCTTGCCCGGTTGGGCCAGGAGATCCGCGCCGCCGAGGCCGAGGGCGAACGCCTGACGCGACAGCGCGACAAGGCCGAAGAAGGCCGGGCCGACATGCTCGACACCCTCGCGCAGCTACGTGAGCGGCTTCGTCTGGACCGCGACGAGACAGCGACCGCTGCGGGCACCGGCACCGACGCCGACGACGCCGGGCATGCGAACGAGCGGACGGCCGCCGCTGCGGCGGTGGCCGCGGCCCGCACCGGCGAGATGGAGGCGCGGCTGGCGCTTCGTACCGCAGAAGAGCGACTGACGTCGGTGCGCGGTCGCGCCGACTCGCTGCGCCGGGCGGCACAACGCGAGCGGGATGCGCGAGAGCGCGCCCGCCGCCAGGACGAGGCGCGTCGTGCCGCCGCCGCGGTGGCGGCCGATGTCGCGGCGGCTGCGGCGGAAGTCTCCGAGCGTCTCGTGCGGGCCGTGGCCACCGCGCAGGCCGGGCGCGACGAGCTCGAACGGATCAAGGGTGAGCGTTCCCGGACGGTGGAGGGACTCACCGAACGGGCCACGCACCTCACCCAAGAACTCAACGTGCTGCGTGACGCGGTGCATCGCGACGAAGTGGCCCGCGCGCAATCGGCGCTGCGCATCCAGCAACTGGAGGAACAGGTCCTCGAGAACTTCGCGATGTCGCCGGACGACCTCATCGCCGAGTACGGCCCGGAGGTCCCGATGCCGCCGTCGGCCCTCGAGGTGGCCGAGTACGAACAGGCGAAGGCCCGCGGAGACCTCGTGGTGGCGCCCGCACCGATGCCCTACGACCGTGCCACCCAGGAGGCGCGGGCCCGCAAGGCGCAGAAGGACCTCAACACCCTGGGCAAGGTGAACCCGCTGGCGCTCGAGGAGTTCGCCGCCCTTGAGGAGCGCTACAACTTCCTGTCGGCGCAACTCGAGGACATCAAGGCGGCACGCAAGGATCTCCTCGCGGTGGTCGAGGAGGTCGACGCCCGCATCCTGCAGGTGTTCACCGAGGCCTACGCCGACGTGGAGCGCGAATTCGAGCAGGTGTTCGCCACCCTGTTCCCCGGCGGCGAGGGTCGACTGGTGCTCACCGAACCCGGCGACATGCTCACCACCGGTGTGGAGGTGGAGGCGCGGCCGCCCGGCAAGAAGGTCAAACGCCTCTCACTGCTCTCCGGTGGGGAGAAGTCACTGACCGCGGTCGCCATGCTGGTGGCGATCTTCCGCGCCCGCCCGTCCCCGTTCTACGTCATGGACGAGGTGGAGGCCGCGCTCGACGACACCAACCTGCGCCGACTCATCAGTCTCTTCGCGCAGCTGCGCGAGCGGTCACAGTTGATCGTTATCACGCATCAGAAGCCGACGATGGAAGTGGCCGACGCCCTCTACGGCGTCAGCATGCGTGGCGACGGGATCACCACGGTCATCTCGCAACGGTTGCGCGGGCAGGACATCCCCGTCGCGGTGTCGGAAACCGACGGGTCGGAGGGTTCGACGCCCCAGACGAGGACGGCGCCGACGAGGACTGCCCCGACGAGGACTGCGCCGACGAGGACTGCCCCGACGAGGACTGTGCCGACGAGCGAGGAATCTTCCAGAACCAACGAGGACAGGGACTGAATCAGTGAACACCGGAATCATCATCGCGATCGTCGTCGCGGTCGTCGTCATCCTCGCGCTGATCGTGGTGGGCCTCGTGGTGTCACGGCGGCGGCGCGTCTCGTTGCACGATGACGCCGGCAGCGCCGCCACCGACACCCAAGTGGTCGACGGCAGCAAACCCCAGGTCGACCGGTCGGGGGGATATCGGGCCGGATCGGGCTTCACCTTCAGTCAGGGCGGAACCGGCACGGTCGAGCCACCCGCACCGGTGCGACCGCCCGGTGAGCGGACCGATGTCGACGGTCAGCCCGCCGTGGGCGATGACGCGTCGGTGCCGCGGGATTCACCCACGCGTGGGATCACCGACATCTCACTGCCGGACTACGCCGCACCGGAGACGGCCGAACCCGAGACCGCAGAACCGGAGACCGCTGCACCGGAGACCGCTGCACCGGAGACCTCTGCACCGGAGACCGCCGCACCGGAGACCCCCGCACCGGAGGTCGCGGAACCCGAGACCGCCGCACCGGCGGTCGCGGAACCCGAGACCGCTAAACCCGAGACCGCCGTACCGGAGACCGCAGAGCAGGGCACGGATGCCGCGGCCGTCGATGTCCCGTCGGATGCGTCCGGAGCGGTGGCGGCTCCGCCGCGCGAAGAGATCGCGCCCACCGCCGGCCGTCTGGGGCGGCTGCGTGGGCGTCTGTCGCGGTCGCAAGGGGCCATCGGCAAGAGCGTGCTCGGTTTGCTCGGTGCGGGTGATCTCGACGAGGAGAGCTGGGAGGAGATCGAAGACACCCTCGTGATGGCCGACCTCGGCTCGGCGTCCACCACAGCGGTGGTCGAGCGTCTGCGCACCGAACTCGCCACGAATCCGGTGCGCACCGCCGCCGACGCCCGCGCCCTGTTGCGGCGGGTGCTGGTCGAGCAACTGCACCCCGAGCTCGACCGATCGGTGCGCGCGCTGCCCCACGCGCAGTCCCCGGCGGTGGTGCTCGTCGTCGGCGTCAACGGCACCGGAAAGACCACCACCACCGGCAAACTGGCGCGCGTGCTGGTCGCAGATGGACGACGTGTGCTGCTCGGTGCCGCCGACACATTTCGTGCCGCTGCCGCCGACCAGCTCCAGGCGTGGGGTGAACGGGTGGGCGCCGACATCGTGCGAGGCAAGGAACAGGCCGATCCGGCATCGGTGGCCTTCGACGCGGTCGCGAGGGGAGTCGAGGACGGCGTGGACGTCGTGCTCATCGACACCGCCGGCCGTCTGCACACCAAGACCGGACTGATGGACGAACTCGGCAAGGTCAAGCGGGTCGTCGAGAAGAAGGCACCCGTCGACGAGGTGCTGTTGGTTCTCGACGCCACCGTCGGTCAGAACGGTCTCACCCAGGCACGCGTCTTCGCCGACGTGGTCGACATCACCGGCGTGGTGCTGACCAAGCTCGACGGAACGGCCAAGGGCGGCATCGTGTTCCATGTCCAGGACGAGCTCGGTGTGCCGGTCAAGCTTGTCGGGCTCGGTGAGGGTGCCGACGACCTCGCGCCCTTCGAGCCGGAGGCGTTCGTCGACGCGCTGCTGTAAGTGGCACCGCACAGAGTGCGGAGTAGATATTCGGCAGCGCGCATAGGTGCGCCCGGGGTCCGGCAAAACCTTTCCTCGCCACCTGCGGTGTTACCGCCACGAAATATAAACCGGGCGTTGGTTCACATGCCTGAAACCTGTAATCGGCATCGTTGAAACAAACACAAAGCACCCTTCTCTCCAGGTCAAGCGCCGTGCGTCGTCACGGTGGGATTAGGAGGGATAGTTGTGGCGGATTTCCCCACGATGGGTGTGCCCGATACCGGTGACACCGCCTGGATGCTGGCCAGCTCCGCGCTGGTCTTGTGTATGACCCTGCCAGGTTTGGCGTTCTTCTACGGCGGCATGGTCCGCTCCAAGAACGTCCTCAACACCATCATGATGAGCGCCGTCTCCATGGGCGTCGTGACGGTGCTCTGGTCGATTTACGGATACTCGCTGGCCTTCGGCAACGACAAGGGCGGTGTGGTCGGCGACCCGAGTGAGTTCTTCGGACTCAAGGGATTGATCTCGGGTAACGGCTCTGCCGCCGTGGCCGCGGACGCGGCGACGGGAACCGAGGCAGCCGACGCGGTGAACATCCCGCTGGTCGGCACTCTTCCCGCTCTGGTCTTCGTGGCCTTCCAATTGATGTTCGCGATCATCACCGTCGCCCTGGTCTCGGGCGCGGTGGCCGACCGCATGAAGTTCAGCGCGTGGTTCGCTTTCACCATCATCTGGTCGACCATCGTCTACTTCCCGGTGGCACACTGGGTGTTCTCCTTCGACGGTGTCACCGCGGAGAAGGGCGGCTGGATCGCCAACAGTCTCAAGGCCATCGACTTCGCCGGTGGTACTGCCGTGCACATCAACTCCGGTGTGGCGGGCCTGATACTCGTGCTGTTCCTCGGCAAGCGCAAGGGCTGGCCGGGCACCCCGATGCGGCCGCACAACCTGCCGTTCACCATGCTCGGCGCGGGACTGTTGTGGTTCGGCTGGTACGGCTTCAACGCCGGTTCGGCCACGTCGGCAAACGGAATCGCGGCCTCGACCTTCATGACCACGACCATCGCGACCGGCACGGCCATGCTGGGCTGGCTGCTCACCGAACGAATCCGTGACGGACACGCCACGAGCCTCGGTGCGGCGTCGGGTATCGTCGCCGGGCTCGTCGCGATCACCCCGTCCTGTTCCTCGGTGAACGTCCTGGGCGCACTGATCATCGGCGCGCTGGCCGGCATCGTCTGCGCGCTGGCGGTCGGCCTCAAGTACAAGCTGGGTTACGACGACGCACTCGACGTCGTCGGCGTCCACATGGTCGGCGGTCTGCTGGGAACCCTGCTGATCGGTTTCCTGGCCACCGATTCCGCACCGGCAGCCGTGTCCGGTCTGTTCTACGGCGGCGGTTGGGACCAGTTGTGGCGCCAGGCCGTGGGCGCGTTCGCGGTCCTCGGTTACTCGGCCGTCGCGACTGCCATAATTGCGCTTGTGCTGAAGTTCACCATCGGCCTGCGCGCAGAGCCGCAGGATGAGGCTGCCGGCCTCGACGAGTCGCAGCACGCAGAGTCCGCATACGATTTCGCACCGATCGGTACCGGAAGCGCTCTCAGCCAGTCCGGTGTCGCCCTCGGCAAGGAGGCATGATCCAAGTGAAGCTCATCACCGCAATCGTCAAGCCGTTCACGCTCGAGGATGTCAAGGCAGGTCTCGAGCAGGCCGGAATCCTCGGCATGACCGTCAGTGAGGTCCAGGGCTACGGCCGCCAGAAGGGTCACACCGAGGTGTATCGCGGCGCCGAATACTCGGTCGACTTCGTGCCGAAGGTGCGGGTCGAGGTCGTGGTCGACGACGCCTCGGTCGACAAGGTGGTCGACGTCATCGTGGAAGCCGCGCGTACCGGCAAGATCGGTGACGGAAAGGTGTGGGTCTCGCCCGTCGATACGGTCGTGCGCGTCCGAACCGGCGAGCGCGGCGGCGACGCGCTCTGACGAGGTCCCGTGCCCTTCGTGAATCCTGAGCGTGGCCCCGCCCCTGACGACAAGTCGGGCGCGGGGCCACACTCTTCCTCCGTGCCACCGGCGGCCCCCGTGGCCGCGACGGACCTCGCACGTACGCGCCGGCAACTCACCGACGCCTCCGGGAGTGGGCGTCTAGATGCCGCGGGACTGCGTCAGGTCCTGGTGGATCTCCACGAGTTCTGGCTGACCAGCAAGGGAGCCGAACTCGGCATTCGACCCGACAGTGGGCTCGCCATCGTCGCGGTGGGTGGTCTCGGTCGCGGTGAACTCCTGCCGTACTCCGACCTCGACCTCATCCTGCTGCACGACGACCTCCCGCCCGAACGTGTGTCGGAGGTGGCCGATGGCCTCTGGTATCCGTTGTGGGACGCCAACATCGCCCTCGATCACAGCGTGCGCACGGTGCCGCAGGCGCTGCAGGTCGCGGCCACCGACATCACCGCTGCCCTCGGTCTGCTCGAGGCCAGGCACATCGCCGGCGACGAGGACCTGTCGTCGCTGCTGATCGGCGGCATCCGCCAGCAGTGGCGCAACGACATCCGGCATCGGTTCGCGGAACTCGTCACCGGTGCGCAGGACCGGTGGCGTCGCGCCGGGGATATCGCGCACCGGGCCGAGCCCGACCTCAAGAACGGCCGCGGCGGTCTGCGCGACGTACAACTGTTGGGCGCGTTGGCAATTGCGCAACTCACCGACGGCATGGCCAGCCTGCGACCGGATTCACCCGGCGCGGGTCCACAGATCGCCTACGGTCGATTGCTGGATATCCGTACCGAACTGCATCGGATCGCCGGCCGGCCACGTGAACAGGTCCAGGCGCAGGATGCCGACGAGATCGGTGCCGCGCTGCAGATCGGTGACCGCTTCGACCTCGCCCGCGTGATCAGCGACGCCGCCCGCACCATCAGCTATTCCACCGACGTCGGCCTGCGCACCGCCGGAAACGCGCTGCCCCGACGCGGGCTCGCGCGCCTTCGCCGGTCACCCATCCGTCGACCCCTCGACGAGGGAGTGGTCGAGCACAACGGGGAGATCGTGTTGGCGCGCAACGCGATTCCGAGCAAGGATCCCGGTCTCATACTGCGCGTCGCCTCGGCGTCGGCGCGCACCGGCCTGCCGATCAGCGCCGCAACCCTCTCACGTCTGGCCGACTACGCACCCGAACTGCGTGAACCGTGGCCCGCGGAGGCGCTCAGCGACCTGCTGGTGCTACTCGGCGCGGGCCACCACATGATCGCCCCCATCGAGGCGCTCGACCGTACCGGCCTGTGGGGGCGCTTGTTGCCCGAGTGGGGCGCGGTGCGCGACCTCCCGCCCCGCGACGCCATCCACACCTGGACCGTGGACCGTCACATGGTGGAGGCGGCCGCCTACGCCAGCTCGATGACCACCCGGGTGTCGCGGCCCGACCTGCTCGTTCTCGGCGCGCTGATCCACGACCTCGGCAAGGGTCGCGGCGCCGACCACAGCATCGTCGGCGCCGACCTCGCGATCCAGGTGGGCAACCGATTCGGTCTGTGGCCCGACGATGTCGCGACGCTGTCGCAGATGGTGCGTCACCATTTGTTGCTGCCGACGGTCGCCACCCGGCGTGACCTCGACGATCCGGCCACGGCGCGCGAACTCGTCGAGACCCTGGGCCACGACCGGGTGCTGCTGGAGCTGCTCGCCACCCTCGCCGAGGCGGACTCGCTGGCCACCGGTCCCGGGGTGTGGGGGGAGTGGAAGGCGTCGCTGATCAGCGAGTTGGTGCGGCGCGCGATGCGGCTCATCGACGGCGGAGAGCTTGCCGTCCCGGACCCGCTGAGCCCCGAAGCGATCGACCTCGCCGAGACCGACCGGTTCGCGGTTCGGCTGACGCAGGGCGACGGGCCGCACACCTTCACCCTCGTCATGGTGGCACCCGACCGTCCCGGACTGCTGTCGAAGATGGCAGGCGTGGTCGCGCTCAACGGACTGCGGTCGCATTCGGCAACCGTGCAGAGCCACCTCGCCGCGGACGGGGAAACCCGGGCGGTCAACACCTTCGTGGTGGTGCCCATGTTCGGTGATCCCCCCGAGTCGGGGCTGATCCGTCAGCAGCTGATCGCGGCGGTGGAGGGAAAGATCGACGTGCTCGATCGCCTCGACACCCGCGAACGCAATTCCCCGATCCCGACCATCGGCACCGTCGCCACCACGCCGGGTTCGGATGCGTCGAACACTCCCGAAGACGCCGACCCCGACTTCGCCGGCACGGGGCAGACCCGCAATGCCGTACCAGCGCTGTTCGCGATCGCTCCGCCCCGGGTGCTGTGGGCCGAGGCACCCGGCGACGGGGATGTGCTCATGGAGTTGCGTACCGACGATCGTCTCGGCCTGCTCAGCCGGGTCAGCGCGGTGATCGAGCGGCACGGAGCCGACATCAGGTGGGCGAAGGTCACCACGCTCGGTGGCACCGTGGTGGACAGTTTCTGCCTGCGGTTGCCCGATGACACACCCGAGGCACGCACCCGGCTCGCCGACGACGTCATCGCGGTGTGTCCGCCCCCGCAGCCACGCAGCGACGATTCCGGCGACGGTCCGGGTCCGGCGAGTTTCGGCGGTACCGGACGTTCGGGTGTGCCGATCAGCTGACGGCCCGGATTGCCCACCGACCGGACGGGAGACCATGGGCCGCGACGTGGGACACTGGGGGAATGTTCGATTCCCTCTCCGATCGGTTGACCGGTGCGCTGAAGGACCTGCGCGGTAAAGGACGCCTCTCCGACGCCGACATCGACCGCACCGCCCGTGAGATCCGCCTCGCGCTGCTCGAGGCCGACGTATCGCTGCCCGTCGTCCGCGCATTCATCTCCCGGGTCAAGGAGCGGGCGAAGGGCGCCGAGGTGTCGGGGGCGCTCAACCCGGCCCAGCAGGTCGTCAAGATCGTCAACGACGAACTCGTCGGGATTCTCGGCGGGGAGACCCGGCGTATCCGGTTCGCCAAGACCCCGCCGACGGTCATCATGCTCGCGGGTCTGCAGGGCGCCGGAAAGACGACGCTCGCGGGCAAGCTCGGACACTGGCTCAAGCAGCAGGGACACACCCCGTTGCTGGTTGCCTGCGACCTGCAGCGCCCCGGCGCCGTCACCCAGCTCCAGATCGTCGGTGAGCGGGCCGGTGTACCGGTGTACGCACCCGACCCGGGCACCAGCATCGGGCAGACCGGTGAACTCGGCACCGTGAGCCACGGCGATCCGGTCGCGGTGGCCCGCAGCGGTGTGCAGCAGGCGCGCGATCAGCACTACGACGTTGTGGTGATCGACACCGCCGGCCGGTTGGGCATCGATGCCGAGCTGATGAGCCAGGCCGCCGACATCCGAGACGCGACCGCACCCGACGAGGTGCTCTTCGTCGTGGACGCCATGATCGGACAGGATGCGGTCACCACCGCAGAGGCCTTCGCCGAGGGCGTCGGATTCACCGGCGTGGTGCTGACCAAACTCGACGGTGATGCCCGCGGTGGTGCGGCGCTCTCGGTACGAGAGGTCACCGGTCAGCCCATCATGTTCGCGTCGTCGGGCGAGAAGCTCGAGGACTTCGACGTTTTCCACCCCGACCGGATGGCCAGTCGCATCCTCGGCATGGGCGATGTGCTCAGCCTCATCGAGCAGGCCGAGCAGCACTGGGACGCCCAGCAGGCCGAGGCTGCCGCGCAGAAGATCAGCCAGGGGGAGTTGACCCTCGAGGATTTCCTCGAGCAGATGCAGATGCTGCGGCGGATGGGCCCCATCGGCAACATCCTGGGCATGCTGCCCGGTGCCAACCAGATGAAGGACGCGCTCTCGCAGGTCGACGACAAACAACTCGACCGGGTGCAGGCCATCATCCGCGGTATGACCCCGGCCGAACGGGACAACCCGAAGATCATCAACGCCTCGCGGCGGCTGCGGATCGCCAACGGCTCGGGGGTGACGGTCAGCGAGGTCAACCAGCTCGTCGACCGGTTCTTCGAGGCCCGCAAGATGATGGCGCAGATGTCCGGACGGATGGGCATGGGCGGCGGCCGCAAGAACAACCGCAAGAAGGGCAAGGGCAAGAAGGGCAAGGGACGTGGTCCCACTCCGCCGAAGGTCCGGGGCGGATTCCCCGGCATGCCGGGCGGCTTCCCCGATCTGTCGGGTATGCCCGCGGGCCTCGACCAGCTGCCACCGGGCCTCGAAGGCATCGACGTCTCGCAGTTCCAGCAACCGAAGAAGAAGTAGCCGGCACCGGTGCCAGTCTCTTCGCGGCTCGAGCCGACCGATTCCGACGTGCGCCACTACCGCGGACGCGATCCGCTGACCGACGAATCCGTCGAGCTGTGGGTGGTGGGTGAACGGATCTCACGGGAACCGGTGGCCCATGCCACCACGGTGTGCGCTGACGGCTGGATCATTCCCGGATTGGTCGACGCCCACAATCATGTCGGCATCGCACCGGGTCTCGGCGTCGACATCGAGCGGGCGCGGCGATTCGCGCAGGCCGACGTGCGCGCCGGCGCCCTACTGATCCGCGAGGTCGGCTCGCCGCTGGACACCCATCCGCTCGACGCCGATCCCACCTGCCCCAAGTTCATCAGGGCGGGCAAACACATCGCACGGCCGAAACGCTACCTGCGCGATTACGGCGTCGACCTCACCGATCCCGACGAGTTGCCCGCGGAGGTGTCCCGCCAGGCTGCCGCCGGGGATGGCTGGGTGAAGATCGTCGGCGACTGGATCGATCGGGAGGTGGGAGATCTCGCGCCGCTGTGGACCCGAACCCAACTCGATGCCGCGGTCGCCGCAGCGCATCGCGCCGGCGCACGGATCACCGCGCACGTGTTCGGCGGTGACGCCCTCGATGACCTGATCGACGCCGGGGTCGACTGTATCGAGCACGGGACGGGACTGAGCCCCGACCACCTCGACGCCATGGCGTCGAGGTCGATCGCGTTGGTGCCCACGCTGATCCAGGTGGACAACTTTCCGGAGATCGCCGCCGGCGCCGATCGTTTCCCGACCTATGCCGCGCACATGCGCAAGCTCTACGACACCGCCGCGGACACCTTCGCCGCCGCCCGGGAGGCCGGCGTCGCGATCTTCGCGGGTACCGATGCGGGAGGGTTCGTCGCGCACGGTCGCATCGTCGATGAAGTGGAACGACTCGCGCAGATCGGATTCGGGATGAGCGGTGCGCTCGCAGCCGCCACGGTGGCGCCGCGACGATGGCTCGGCGCCGGACTGCTCGAGCATGGCGATCCGGCCGACTTCCTTGTCCTCGACGCCGACCCGCGGTGCGAACCCGCCACCTTGCGCCGACCGCGTCACGTGGTGTGCTCGGGTCACCCGATCGAATGAGTGCCGCGTCACCCAAGGATGTGACCCACGCCACTTCCATGGGATTGGTCGCGCAAGTTACCCAGTAGTAAGGTGTCATTTGCGTTGCACTCGCATCTGCGGGTGGCGACTGGGAGTGACGGTCGGCGTGGGTTGCCTTTCGTGGGGTGGGGCAACCCATGCCGACCGAGCCCCGGCTCGCGGTTCAATGCCGGGGCCGATCGCCGCGGGATTTCCGTCGCGGCCCGCCCATCTGGCAGAATGGGCTGTCGGTTCGTCGGACCCGGTTACGTACCGACCGACGGTCACACCGAACAACGTCGCAAAACCGGGCCCACCATCTCTGGGTGGGCCGCCGAATTGCGCAGTGACCAATGGAAAGTTGAAGTACCTCATGGCTGTCAAGATCAAACTCACGCGGCTCGGCAAGATCCGCAACCCGCAGTACCGCATCGTCGTCGCCGACTCGCGCACCCGCCGCAACGGCCGGGTCATCGAGACCATCGGCAAGTACCACCCGAAGGAAGAGCCCAGCCTGATCGAGGTGGACTCCGACCGTGCCCAGTACTGGCTCGGTGTCGGCGCCCAGCCCACCGAACCGGTCGCGGCCATCCTGAAGGTCACCGGTGACTGGCAGAAGTTCAAGGGACTGCCCGGTGCCGAGGGCACCCTGAAGGCGCGCGAGCCCAAGCCGTCGAAGCTCGATCTGTTCAACGCGGCCCTGGCCGCCGCCGACAGCGAGCCGGTCGCCGAGGCGACCACCCCGAAGAAGAAGGCCACCAAGAAGGCCGACGCACCCGCCGAGGCCACCCCGGTCGTCGACGAAGCGCCGGCGGAGCCCGAGTCGAAGGCGGTCGCCGAGGCGGTCGCCGAGGACCAGGCGTGAGCGCAGTCGTCGCCGACGCCGTCGAACACCTCGTCCGCGGGATCGTCGCCAACCCCGACGACGTGCGAGTGGAGCTGATCACCGGCCGTCGCGGGCGCCTCGTCGAGGTGCACGTCAACCCCGAGGATCTCGGCAAGGTGATCGGCCGCAACGGCCGCACCGCCACCGCACTGCGCACCCTCGTCGCCGGTATCGGCGGCCGGGGCATGCGCGTGGACATCGTCGACACCGACCGCTGAGCCACACTCCCACGATGGATCTCGTGGTAGGACGTGTCGCGAAATCGCACGGCGTGCGCGGCGAGATGGTCGTCGACGTCCGTACCGACGAACCGGCGCAACGCTTCGCGGTGGGTACCGTGCTGCGTGCCCGTGCACCGCGCGGCGACGACGCCGACCGATCCTTCACCGTGACGGCCGCCCGGAATCACTCCGGGCGGCTGTTGCTGTCTCTGGCCGAGGTGTCCGACCGCGCGGCTGCCGACGCCCTGCGCGGCACCCTGTTCGTGATCGACAGCGACAGCGTGGACTCGGGTGGCAATCCCGACGAGTTCTACGACCACGAGCTCGAGGGGCTCGAGGTGCGCACGGTTGGCGGCGACCCGGTGGGCCGGGTGTCGTCGGTGCTGCATCTGCCCGCCCACGACGTGCTGGCCGTGCGCACCGAGGAGGGGCGCGAGGTGCTGGTCCCGTTCGTGCGTGAGATCGTGCCGACGGTGGGCGCCGACGGCATCGTCATCGATCCGCCTGCCGGACTGCTCGACGAGCAGACGCAATGACGGCATCGGCAGATGCGGCGGGACCGATGCGCATCGACGTCGTGTCCATCTTTCCCGAGTACCTCGAACCTCTGCGAATTGCCCTGCTGGGCAAGGCCATCGACAGGGGTGCCATCGAACTGTCGGTACACGACCTGCGTGACTGGACCCACGACGTGCACCGCGCCGTCGACGACTCGCCGTACGGCGGGGGACCGGGCATGGTGATGAAGCCGCAGGTGTGGGGGCCCTGCCTCGATGACGTGTGTGATGAGCAGACCCTGCTGGTGGTGCCGTCTCCCGCCGGGGTGCCGTTTCGGCAGGCAACTGCGCACCGCTGGAGTACCGAACGCCACCTCGTCTTCGCCTGCGGACGGTACGAGGGCATCGATCAGCGGGTCTTCGACGACGCCGCCCGCCGGATGCGGGTCGAAGAGGTGTCCCTCGGCGACTTCGTTCTCATCGGCGGTGAGGCCGCGGCCATGGCGATGATCGAGGCAACCGTCCGCCTGATCCCCGGCGTGCTGGGCAATCCGCGCTCCCACCAAGAGGATTCATTCTCCGACGGGCTGCTGGAGGGCCCGAGCTACACGCGGCCCGAGCAGTGGCGGGGCCTGCGGGTGCCCTCGGTGCTGCTCAGCGGCGACCACGCGCGGATCGCGGCCTGGCGTCATGACGAGGCGGTCGCACGCACTCGAGCCCGACGTCCCGATCTGTTGGGGGAGGAGACCGACCGATCTCCGGGGTGTTGATGAGTGAGTTCCGGCCGCCGCCGCACCGGATATGATCTTGTCCACTTCGGGGAGGGAGCGACGCAGGTATGGATCGCTGGACACGGATGCTCGACGACCTCCGCCGGCAACGCGCCGAACTCACGCGGGTCAACGCCGAACTGGCCCGTCTCACCGCCACCGCGACGAGCGCCGACCGCTTGATCTCGGTGACCGTCAATGCGCGCGGACTGCTCATCGATCTCACGGTGACTCCGGCCGCCGTGCGCCGCTACCGCGCCGACACGTTGTCGGAGACCATCACCGGCCTCGTCGCCGAGGCGGACGCGGGCCTGCGTGAACGTCGTGACCGGCTGCGAGAGGACATCGGGCACCTCGGCCCGCAGATCGCCGACATCCACCCGACCGATCGCTCGCGCACCGAAAAGGTGCGCCGGGATGCGTGAGGAACGCCCGGCGACCGGGCCCGCGATGGAGATGAACCTGCACGACACCACCGAGCTGCTGCGCGGCCTGACCACCGCGGAGGACCGCCTCACCGATGTCGCCGACGAGGTGGCACAACTGCTCGCCACGGCCGACGCCGCGCTCGGCGACGGGCCGGCTGCCGCGGCGTTCCGCGCCGGGTTCGGTGTCACGGCCGCCGGCTGCCTGCGTGGTGTGGATGATGCCGCGCAACTGCTGGGGCAGCACTCGGCCCGCATACGCCGGGCGTCGACGTCGATCTGCGACGCCGACGAGCGTTCGGCGCTCGATTTCGGGGGCGATGATGACCGCTGAGCGTGCCCGCATCCCGACCCCGCCGACGCTTGCGGTCCCCGACGAGCTGAGCCGTCTGGTCCGGACGCTGGCGCCCGATGTGTGGCCCACCGCCGATGTCGGATCGCTGCTCGACTGCGCGCACGGGTTGCGTGCGCGGGCATCGGAACTGGGTGCAATAGCCGCCGACATCGTCACCGCCCACCACGGCGTCGAGGGGGCCGGGCGATTTCACGACGAGATGGTCACGGCCGGAAGTCATCTCGGTTCCGACGCCGGTGCCGTGCGTGCGGCGGCCATTCGGCTCGCGGCAGCTGCTGACGCGCTCGAGACGTACGCGGCTGCGAGTACCGCCGCGCACAACGAGATGTCGGTGATCACCGCGATCGCCGACCGCGACCGACTCGTGGGTGAGGTGTCGGCGGCGCTGGGCGACGACTCTGCCGCCGTGATGGCGGCGAGCACCGGTCGCTATGCACTCAGCGCAGCCGGCGACGGATACGTCGAGCAGGCGCGCGACGCCGGGCGTCCCGGCGAACATCACTCCGACGACCCGCAGGGTCAGGCGGCCACCAGCGGCTACATGCCGATGGGAGCCATGGGCGGACTGGGCGCGATGGGCGGCGCCGCACTCGGTGGCGCGCTGGGGTCGGGGGCCCGCGGGACAATCGGCACGGGGGCCGGTGGCGCCGGGACCGTCGACCCGCGGCACCTCGTCGCGCGCGCCATCGCGCTGCACGCATCGTTGCCCACTCCGGTCCGCGACTGGCTGCGGGTGGCGGTGGGCGTGGGCGAGAAGGTCGGGGGTGACCGGCAGATCGTGGTCGCCACGAGCGATCCCCAGCCCTATCAGCGGCCCGGGTTCGCCATCGGCGCACACGAAGGCCTCACCGCCGACGGACAGGAACCCGAACTCGCGGTGGTGGCCCATTTCGAAGCGTCGGCGGTGGCGACGCTGGCGATCGGCGCGTCGACGCCGATGCCACCGCATGTGCGGTCGGTGTTGGCCGCCGACGGTATCGACGCCGACGCACCCCATCCGGCGCGCGCCTGACCTGGCTGCATCCGCGCCCCGCAATTATCCTGATCACATGCACCACTGGCTCTCGCACCGAGCCTCGGAGTGGATGACCAACGACATCATCGATCGCGGGCGACTGCCGTTGCTGGTGTTCTTCTGCGGACTCATCATCGGATTCGTCGGCATCCGTGTCAGCGTGCGCCTGATCCGGGCACGTGTGCGGTGGTGGTTCTCGAATGTGACCACCGGTGACGTCCACATCCACCACATGGTGTTCGGCGTGCTGCTCACCCTGCTGTCGGGGCTGGGACTCATCGCGGTGTCGGTCACCGGTGACCAGGCCGTGTTGTCGGTGTTGGCCGGACTGTTCGGTGTCGGCGCGGCACTCGTCCTCGACGAGTTCGCGCTGATCTTCTACCTACGCGACGTGTACTGGAGTCGCGAAGGGCGGACCTCGGTGGACGCGGTGTTCATCGCGATCGCGGCCACCGGCATGCTCGTGATGGGGTTTCGGCCCCTCGACCTCTACTTCGATGCGGTCAGTGACGTACGGGGGCATTCTCCACTGGTGGTCGACCTGCTCTCCGGTGCGCTCAACCTGGCGCTCGCGCTGATCGTGATGCTCAAGGGCAAGGTGTGGACGGGTCTGATCGGCATCTTCGCCTGGCCGCTGCTGGTGGTCGGCGTGCTCCGGTTGGCCAGGCCCGATTCGCCGTGGGCGCGCTGGCGCTACACGTCCAATCCGCGCAAGATGGAACGCGCGTTGCTCCGGGAAAGACGCCTGCGTCGGCCCTTCGTGCGCACTCTCGTGTTCGTGCAGGACCTCGTCGCTGGACGGCCGGAAAGCCTCCCGCATGTGCGCGCCGCCACCGAGGATCGCCTCGACCAGATGGTGCACCCGGCGCCGCCGCCACCAGCGATTTCGCCGCGCCGGGGTCTGTCTGGCACAATAGTGGGGTTGCCTGGCGACGGCGCCGCATTGGCGCCCACGCACGACGGCACACACAACGACTCGGAGCATGAACCGGTCGAACCCCACGCCTGAGCTGTCGGGACATCCCTGGCGGCCTGGTTGCGGGGCCGCCAGGTTCCTCTGTTCACGTTAACCAGACAAGGACCACCACCATGAACACCCTCGACTTCCTCGACAAGCAGTCGCTGCGCGACGACATCCCCGACTTCGGCCCCGGCGACACCCTCGACGTTCACGTCAAGGTGATCGAGGGCTCCAAGGAGCGTGTCCAGGTGTTCAAGGGTGTTGTCATCCGCCGCCAGGGCGGTGGCATCCGCGAGACCTTCACGGTGCGCAAGGTGTCCTTCGGCGTCGGCGTGGAGCGCACCTTCCCGGTGCACAGCCCCACCATCGCCAAGATCGACGTGATCACCCGCGGTGACGTCCGTCGCGCCAAGCTGTACTACCTGCGCGACCTGCGCGGCAAGGCGGCCAAGATCAAGGAAAAGCGCTGACGCGTCTAATCTGACGACGTGGCACCCGACAACCCCGGCGACGAATCCGAGACCGCGGATCGGTCCGACACCCCAGACCGGTCCGACACCACGAACGACGCGGAGACCGGGTCGAGCGATCGACCGTGGCGGAGCAAGGACGACGAACCCGAGAGAAAACGCGGTTCGCTGCTGCGGGAAACCGTCATCATCCTCGCCTGCGTCCTGCTGGTCACGTGGATTCTGCAGACCTTCATCGCCCGGCAGTACGTCATCCCGTCGGAGTCGATGGAACCCACCCTGATCGGCTGTCAGGGCTGCACCAACGACCGCATCGTCATCGACAAACTCGCGTATCGCTTCGGTGATCCACAGCCCGGCGACGTCGTCGTTTTCAAGGCGCCCACCTCGTCGTGGGACGGCGACTGGCAGTCCCCACGCTCGGACAATCCCGCGATCCGCTCCCTGCAGAACGGGCTCTCGTGGTTCGGTTTCGCGCCGCCCGATGAGAACGATCTGGTCAAGCGTGTGATCGCGACCGGCGGTCAGACCGTGGAGTGCCGCAACTCCGAGGGTGTCGGCGTGAAGGTCGACGGCAAGCCCCTGCACGAGCCGTACATCGACAAGTCGCTGCAGGCCCGCGATGTCGCGGACGGCGAGTCGGCATCTCCCGACGGTCAGGTGACGAGCTGCTACGGCGAGGATTTCGGCCCCATCAAGGTGCCCGACGGCAACGTCTGGGTGATGGGGGACAACCGTGAGTACTCTGCGGATTCCCGCTATCACGTGGGCGACGAGTATCAGGGCACGGTGCCGGTCAGCGACATCCGCGGTCGGGTGCTGTGGGTGATCTATCCGTTCTCCCGGATCGGCGGTGTCGGCTCGGTCAACCCGCAACGGTGACGGGACGGCTCGGATGAGTCAGGCTCGGAAGAGTCGGTCTGGGTCGAGTCCGTCTGGGACGACTCGGACGTCTCGATGGCCACCGCGGTTCCCGGTGCGGCGCGCGGCAAGTCTGCGCACCTATGAATTCGCGCTCGACCGCAGCGGACTGGGACCTGTCGCCGGTGTCGACGAGGCGGGCAGGGGCGCATGTGCGGGCCCCCTCGTGGTGGCCGCCTGCGTCCTCAAACCCACCCAACTCGTGTCGCTCGCCGATCTCGATGACTCCAAACGTCTGTCCGAACAGACCAGGGAGACCTTGTATCGGGCGATCACCAAGTACGCGCTGAGCTGGTCGGTGGTGATCATCGAGGCAGCCGAGATCGACCGGATCGGCATCCACGTCGCCAATATCGAGGGCATGCGGCGTGCCGTCGCACGCCTCGACATGACGCCCGGCTACGTGCTGTCCGACGGATTCGTCGTGCCGGGGCTCACCGTGCCCTCGCTGCCAGTGATCGGCGGCGACGGATCGGCGGCCTGTATCGCCGCGGCCAGCATCCTCGCGAAGGTCACCCGCGACCGCATCATGGTGGCCATGGACGCCGAGCTGCCCGGGTACGATTTCGCGATTCACAAGGGGTACAGCACCGCGCACCACATGACGTGCATCGACGCGCACGGACCGTCCTCCCAACACCGCATGTCGTACCGCAACGTCGCTTCCCGGCGCCGTGACGGCGCACCCACCAGCACAAACCTGACCGCGATAGGCTTACCGAATGAGCGCTGAAGATCTCGAGAAGTACGAAACCGAGATGGAGTTGTCCCTGTACCGCGAATACAAGGACATCGTCGGCCAGTTCACCTATGTGGTGGAGACCGAGCGGCGCTTCTATCTGGCGAACGCGGTGGAGATGGTGCCCCGCAACACCGACGGCGAAGTCTATTTCGAACTCCGGATGAGCGACGCCTGGGTGTGGGACATGTACCGGCCGGCCCGGTTCGTCAAGCAGGTGCGGGTGATCACCTTCAAGGACGTCAACATCGAGGAACTCGAGAAGCCCGAACTGCGGCTACCCGACGAGCCGTAGGCCGTTCGTCCGAACCCGGTCCGCGGTGGGCGGTGCCGGCCGTACACTCCCGACGGTGACCACTCCCGAACCTGTGCAGACGCTGCAGGAGTTGCTGCGCCTGCGCGCCGACTCCGACCGGCCCGCCGTGATCACCGCCGACCGTGAACTCTCGTGGCGCGCGTATGTCGAGGAGGCGTCGCGCTGGGCGTCGGCGCTGCTCTCGTCGGCCGACGATGTTCGCCGTGTGCATGTCGGGGTGATGTTGGGCAACACCGCCGACATGCTCGTCGCCATGGCCGCGGCCGCGCTCGGCGGATTCGTGCTGTGCGGGATCAACACGACGCGGCGCGGCAGCGCGCTGGCCCGTGACATCACGCTCGCCGACGTCACGATTCTGCTCGTCAACGCCGAGGGACGCGGGCTGCTCGACGGACTCGACCTGCCCGGGGTGTCGGTGATCGATGTCGACGACCCCGAAACCGGTTGGCGTGAAACGTGTATCGGCGCACCGCCGTTGACACCGCGGTGCGAGGTGAGTCCCACCGACACCTTCATGCTGATCTTCACCTCCGGCACCAGCGGCGACCCGAAGGCCGTCCGGGTGGCGCACATGATGCCCTTGATGGGAGCGCAGGTGATCGCCGGCAAGCTCGGTGTCACCGCCGACGACGTGTGCTACCTGTCGATGCCGCTGTTCCATTCGAATGCGGTGGCCGCCGGTTGGGCGGTTGCCGCGGTCGCCGGCGCGGCAATGGTGCCGGCCGCGTTCTCCGCGTCCCGATTCATCGACGACGTACGCCGCTTCGGCATCACCTACATGAACTACGTCGGCAAACCGCTGGCCTATATCCTCGCCACCGAACGGCGACCCGACGACGCCGACAATTCGCTGCGTGTCGCGTTCGGCAACGAGGCATCCGACCGGGACATCGCCGAGTTCGCCGAGCGCTTCGGGGTGTTCGTGCTCGACGCGTTCGGGTCCACCGAGAATGCCATCGTGGTGCGCCGGGAACCCGGCACGCCACCCGGATCGATCGGCCTCGGACTGCCCGGAGTGGCCGTCTACCATGCGGAGACGATGACCGAATGTGCGCCCGCCGTCTTCGATTCCCATGGGGCGCTGAGCAATCCCGAGGATGCGATCGGCGAGTTGGTCAACACCCACGGTGCGGGTGTGTTCGCAGGCTACTACAACGACGACGCGGCGACCGCCGAGCGGATGCACGACGGGATGTACTGGTCGGGCGATCTGGCCTACCGCGACACCGACGGGTGGATCTATCTGGCCGGACGCACCGCCGACTGGATGCGCATCGACGGTGAGAACATCGCCGCAGGCCCGGTGGAGCGAGTCCTGATGCGTCATCCCGCGGTGAGCCGGGTCGCGGTCTACGCCGTGCCCGACCGGCGGGTCGGCGACGCGATGGTCGCCGCTCTGGTGCCGCGCGACCCCGGTGGGCTCGATCCGGCCGGCTTCGCCGAATTCCTTGCCGACCAGGAGGATCTGTCGACCAAGGCGTGGCCGAAATGGGTTCGGGTGGAATCGGATCTGCCGACCACCGCCACCAACAAGATCCTCAAACGGGAGCTCGCCGCGGACGGCCTGCGCAGCGCGTCGCAGCTGTGGGAACGCGCCGATCGTGGTCGCAGCTACACACGGCGCGCCGACGGTGCCGTGAGCTCAGGGTCGGTGTCCGCGCCCGGCTGATTGCTCCACAGACAGTGGTGGGTCCACAGCAGCGGCGTTGACGGCGGACTGAGCGGGCCTCATCGGTGGCTCGATCGGTCATCGTGGGGGCATGAGAAGCAAGCCATCACAGCAGAACCGTCGGGCGCACATCGCGAAGCTAGGTGAGGACCTGGCCGCGGAGTTCGTGCGTGGCCTGGGATGGTCGGTGCTGGAACGCAATTGGCGGTGCCGCTACGGGGAGCTGGATCTGATCGCGGCGGTACCTCCGGCGCCGACGTCGGGCGAGCCGCTGCTGGTGGTGGTCGAGGTGAAGACCCGCGCCAGCCATACGTATTCCGATCCGGTGGCCGCGGTCACGCCCGACAAGCTCTCGCGGATGCGTCGGCTGGCCCGGCTGTGGCTGGCCTCGGAGGACACGTTCTGGCCCGCGATCCGGTTCGATGTGGTGTCGGTGCAACTCGATACGAAGTATCCCGATCGCGTCGAGTTCGCCGCGGTGCGTCATCACGTCGGCGTGTTCGAGTAGGCGGTCATCGATGTCGTTGGGGAAGGCGCAGTCGGTGGGGCTCAACGCGTTCGAGGCCAAGGTGATCGAGGTGCAGGCGAGCCTGGGTCAGGGTCTACCGGGATTCGCGATCTCGGGCAGTGTCGATTCGTCGCTGCGGGAGGCGCGGGAACGGGTGCGGGCAGCGATTTCCAACTCGGGCAAGACCTTTCCGGATAAGAGGGTCACCGTGAACATGGCGCCGGCGCAGTTGCCCAAGAGTGGTTCGGGGCACGATCTGGCCCTCGCGGTGTCGGTGCTGGCGGCAATGGGTGAGGTGGAGACGGCGAAGCTGCCGGCGACGGTGTTCATGGGCGAGTTGGCCCTCGACGGCCGGTTGCGGCCGGTGCGTGGCGTGTTGCCCGCGCTGATCGAGGCACGCCGGGCGGGCTTCGCTCGGGCGGTGGTACCCATCGAGTCGGTGGGCGAGGCGTCGCTGGTCACCGACCTCGATGTCGGCGGTGCCCACACTCTGGGCGAGGTGATGAGCTGGCTGGCCGGCCACGCGGTGCTCGACACGGTGTGCGACGCCGACAACACCGTCGCCGACCCGGTTGCCGACATGGCCGACGTCGTCGGCCAGACCGAGGCCCGGCACGCACTCGAGATCGCTGCTGCCGGAGCACATCACGTGTTCATGACCGGCCCACCGGGCATCGGCAAGACGATGCTCGCCCGACGGCTGCCCGGCATCCTCCCGCCGCTGACCGATGAGGAGTCGTTGGAGGTCACCGCGATCCACTCGATCGCCGGGCGCCTGCAGCCGGGGACTCCGTTGGTCACCGCGCCGCCTTTCGTCGCGCCGCACCACAGCACGTCGACCACCGCGCTGCTCGGCGGCGGCACCGGGATGGCCCGCCCGGGCGCGGTGTCGCTGGCCCACCGCGGCGTCTTGTTCCTCGACGAGTGCGCCGAGATGGGGCCCAAGGTGCTCGACGGACTGCGTCAGCCGCTCGAAGAGGGCGAGGTACGGGTGAGCAGGCGCGACGGGGTGGCCCGGTACCCGGCCAGGTTCCAACTCGTCCTGGCCGCCAACCCGTGTGCCTGTGCGCCCGCCCACGACGTCGACTGCCGGTGCACCGCCATCGAGCGACGCCGCTATCTCGGCAAGCTGTCGGGACCACTGATGGACCGTGTGGATCTGCGTATCGCGATGGAACCGCCGGGAAACGCCGCGTTGATGACGCCGTCGGAGGAATCGAGTGCGGACATCGGTTTGCGGGTTGCCGCCGCCCGCGCCGCCGCGATGGCGCGATGGCGTGACCACGGCTGGCATACGAACGCGGAGGTGCCGGGACCTGCTCTGCGGCAACGCTTCCGGCTCGCTCCGCAGGCGCTGCGGCCGGTCGAGATCTATCTGCGTGAGGGTCGGGTGACTGCGCGCGGGGCAGATCGGGCGCTGCGGGTCGCCTGGACGATCAACGACCTGCACGGGGGCACGAGCCCCACCGAAGCCGAGGTGGCGCAAGCGCTGCTGTACCGAGATCGGGGGAGATATCGATGAATACGCTGTCGGACGGCTCAAGGGAGTCGACGGTCGACGACGGTGACCGGCGGGCGTGGGCATACCTGGCCGCGGTGGCCGAGCCGCCGTGCGAGCCGCTGCGCGACCTCGTCACGGCGATCGGGCCGCGGGCCGCTGCCGCTGCGGTGCGCGCCCGGCAGGTGCCCGCCGGTCACGAGTCGGTTCTCGAGCTGACCGCGGCACGCGCTGGAACCGACACCGCCGCAGCCGATCTGGAGACTGCCGACCGTCTCGGTGCGCGCCTGGTGACACCCGACGACGCCGAGTGGCCCGGTTGGTCGCTGTTGTCGCTGTCGCAGGCCGAGACAGCGGCACGCGAGGGAGAGCCCTTGGCCCTGTGGGTTCGTGGTCCGGCACGTCTCGATGACATCGGAGCGGCATCGATCGCACTGGTCGGCTCCCGTGCGGCGTCCTCCTACGGCGAACACGTCGCCGCCCGGTTCGCCGCCGAGTTGTGCACCGGGGGATGGGCTGTCATCTCCGGGGGCGCCTACGGGATAGACGGCGCCGCACACCGCTCGGCGCTCGCCGCGCAGGGCTCCACGCTCGCGGTGATGGCGTGTGGGATCGATCGCGACTACCCGGCGGGCCACGCTCGCCTGTTGGCCGAGATCGCCGAAAGGGGTGCGGTGGTCAGCGAATATGCGCCCGGCACCACCGCGGCCAAGCACCGATTCCTCACTCGCAACAGGCTCGTCGCGGCGCTCTCCTCGGCGGTGATCGTGGTGGAGGCCGGCCGTCGGTCGGGCGCCGCGAACACCGCGGCATGGGCCCGTCGGCTCGGTAGGCCGGTCGGTGCGGTCCCCGGATCGATCACCTCGGCCACCTCGGTGGGGTGCCACCGGCTGATCGCCGACGACCTGGCCGTGCTCGTCGCGAGTAGCGAGGCCGTGATCTCGCTCGCCGTACCCGACGGCGGCGGTGACCCCGGCCGGGGACCCGATCGTGTGACCGACGCCCTCACCGAACGCCAGCAGCGCGTCCACGACGCCATCCCCGGCCGCGGTAGCGCGACCATCGGCGAGATCGCCTACTCGGCGGCACTCGAGGTTCCCGAGGTGCGTGCCGAACTGGCAGCGATGGAGATCGAAGGTCTCGTCGTCGGCGACGCAGCGGGCTGGCGGCTCAGCAGGCGGACATGACCACGAGAGGATCAGAACACCTTCCGGTGTCCGTTCGCACCTCGAACGAGCCGGTTCATTAGGTGACCCTAATTCGCGGGCGTATGCTCGTGGCGAAGGAGGTTTCATGGCCAGACGCGTGAATTCGATGAGGGTGCTGCGGCGAGAGCAGATCACGCCGCACATGGTGCGGCTCTACCTCGGCGGGGAGGGATTCGACGACTTCGCCGCCGCCCTGCCGCCGGCGGCCGACCGCGACACCGACATGTACGTCAAGATCATCTTCATGCCCGACGGTGCCGATGTCCCCGAGGACTTCGACCCGCGGGCATCGCGTTCGCTTCCCCCCGAGCAGCAGCCGGTCCTGCGGACCTACACCGTCCGCCGGATCGACACCGACGCTTCAGAACTCGCCATCGACTTCGTCGTGCACGGCGACGAGGGCCTGGCCGGTCCGTGGGCGGCGTCCGTCGAACCCGGCACTCCGGTGTCGTTCCTCGGTCCGGGCAGCGGATACCGCCCGGCGTCCGGCGTGCCGTGGCATCTGCTCGCCGCGGATGAGGCCGGTCTGCCGGCCCTGGCGGCCGCGGTCGAGGCCCTGCCCGCCGACGCGGTGGCGAAGGTGTTCATCGAGGTCGCGGGCCCCGAAGACGAGGTGCCGCTGCAGGCGCCCGCGGGTGCCGACATCACCTGGGTGCATCGCGGCGGGCCGGCGGGCGAGGTCGGCGACGACCGCGCCGGCGACAACGCCCCGATCATCGCCGCGGTCCGTGGCGCCGACTGGCTCGACGGTGAACCCCAAGTCTTCATCCACGGTGAGGCGCAGGCGGTCATGCACAATCTGCGCGCCTACGTCCGCAAGGAACGGGGCGTGAGTGCGGCCAACGCATCCATCTCGGGCTACTGGCGTCGCGGCCGCACCGAGGAGGGCTTCCGACAGTGGAAGGCCGACCTGCGGGCCGCTGAGGAAGGCGCGGGCGTCGCCGGCTGAGCATGTCGTGACGGCGGAATCGGTTCGGGGACGATCCGGCAACGGCGGGCGTGTGCGGTTGCACTGTCGCCCAGCGTCGATTGTGCTCGGGACATGAGTCCGACGGTCCTCGACGACTTCGCGGTGTACTTGCGTCACGAACGCGGTCGCAGCGAGCACACCATCCGCGCCTACGCGGGTGACGTGCGTGGACTGATCGCCTTCGCCGGTGCGCGTGGCCGTCGCGTCGACGAACTCGATCTGCCGTTGCTGCGTGCCTGGCTCGCCGAACACACCCGACGCGGCGCAGCCCGCACCACGATCGCTCGGCAGGTGTCGTCGGTGAAGACCTTCTGCGCCTGGGCCACCCGAGAGGGCGTATTGGCCGCAGATCCCGCCGCCCGGTTGCAGGCTCCTAAGGCCCACCGCACGCTGCCGCCCGTTCTCGACCCCGGCGAGGCGGCCGCGGCGATCGACGCCGCGGTACGTCTTCGACAGCCCGGGACCGGCGGGGCCGAGGAATCGGGGGCAGTACCCCCCAGCGCGGACCCACTGGTCCTGCGCGACGTGGTGATCCTGGAACTGTTGTACGCCACCGGAATTCGTGTGGGTGAGCTCTGTGGTCTCGACATGGCCGATCTCGACGGCGCACGCCGGGTGGTGCGGGTGATCGGCAAGGGTGACAAGGAACGTGCGGTGCCCTACGGCGCGCCGGCCGCCGCCGCGGTCGACGACTGGCTGCGGCGCGGTCGCCCGGCGCTGGCGACGGCCCGGTCGGGCGACGCGCTGCTGCTCGGCGCACGGGGCGGACGGCTCGATCAGCGTATGGCCCGCACGGTGGTCCACCGCGCGGTGGAGGCCGCGGGCGGCCCGTCCATGGGGCCCCACGGTTTACGTCACAGCGCGGCCACCCACCTGCTCGAGGGCGGTGCCGACCTGCGGGTGGTGCAAGAGTTTCTCGGGCACTCCTCCCTGGCCACCACGCAGATCTACACCCACGTCAGTGTCGAACGACTCCGTGCCGTACACCGGCAGGCACATCCGCGCGCCTGATCCGCGCGGTCGCATCCGCTCAACATCACACCTCGCGCCCCTCAACCGCCGAGCGGCTTGAGCCGCACCCGGACCGCACCGAGCAGCCCCAGCGGATCGGTGTAGGCGGCGGCATGGCCGGAACCGCGCCGGGCCCCCCAGTGCAGACATGCCGCCACCGGGCATCCCGGATGCCCGGCCAGCACCGTACCGATCCGATCGCCCCTCATCACGCGGGCGCCCACCTGCACACTCGCGCGGACCGGCTCGTAGCTGGTGATCAGACCGTTCGGATGCATCACCGACACCGACGGCTTGCCGCCCACCACACCGGCGAACCGGATCACCCCATCTCCGGCGGCCAGCACCTCGGTACCGGGAGCGGCCGCGAAATCGACCCCGCGGTGCCCGGAGAGCCACCGTTGCTCGGGTGGGTCGTATGCGCGCACAACGGTCGGTCTCGGTGGCAACGGTGCGGAGAAGTCGGGCGAACGCGCACTCACCGCCGAGGGCACCACCCACAGCAACAAGGCGGCGACCAGCAACTCACCCAGAGTGATCAGCATCCACCGGCGGCCGTCGAATCCGGCGTCGTCTTCGCTCACCGTCCTTGGACGCACCGACGAGCCTTTCGGCTCCGCACACTCTCGCCGACCATTCGCGCACGACAAGGAGCGTTTTGGTTCCCACCGGCGCCCGGCGTATCGTAGGAGGGCATCTCATCGACAGATGGGGTGACTTCGCGCGCCTGCATCCGGGTGCGCGCCGCGGCCCTTCGCAGGCTCGGCGCGTCACCGACACACTCCGCGCGGGCGGTCCCGGACCCCGGGTTCCGCGCGAGCGCAGGCGCCAGGGTCGTCATCAACCCGGTGACGACGTCAACTGCACACAAAGGATTGATCACTCATGGCTGTCGTGACCATGAAGCAGCTGCTGGACAGCGGCGCACACTTCGGGCACCAGACCCGCCGGTGGAACCCGAAGATGAAGCGATTCATCTTCACCGACCGCAACGGCATCTACATCATCGACCTCCAGCAGACGCTGACCTACATCGACAAGGCGTACGAGTTCGTCAAGGAGACCGTCGCCCACGGCGGCACCATCCTGTTCGTCGGTACCAAGAAGCAGGCGCAGGAGTCGATCGCCGCCGAGGCCACCCGCGTCGGCATGCCGTATGTCAACCAGCGCTGGCTCGGTGGCATGCTCACCAACTTCCAGACCGTGCACAAGCGCCTGCAGCGTCTCAAGGAACTCGAGACCATGGAGCAGACCGGTGGCTTCGAGGGTCGCACCAAGAAGGAAATCCTGATGCTGACCCGCGAGAAGAACAAGCTCGAGCGGACACTCGGCGGTATCCGGGATATGGCCAAGGTGCCGTCTGCCATTTGGGTGGTGGACACCAACAAGGAGCACATTGCTGTCGGTGAGGCACGCAAGCTCAACATCCCGGTCATCGCGATCCTGGACACCAACTGCGATCCCGACCTCGTCGACTACCCGATCCCGGGCAACGACGACGCCATCCGTAGCGCCGCCCTGCTCACCCGTGTCATCGCCTCCGCGGTGGCCGAGGGCGTGCAGGCACGCGCCGGGCAGTCCACCGACGACTCCAAGCCGGAGGCCGGTGGCGGGGAACCGCTCGCCGAGTGGGAGCAGGAACTGCTGACCCAGGCGGCGTCCGGCACCGAGGTCGCCGCGTCGGCCGGCGCCGCGACCGAGCCGCCCGCCACCAACTGACACTGCTCACCGGTAGCGGGACTCACCCAGCCGACCGGACGCGCGGCGCACACGCCACACAGTGCGAGTGCGCCGCGCATCCGGACCACGAATTCATTTCAAAGGAGGCTCGCCAACGATGGCGAACTACACCGCAGCCGATGTGAAGCGTCTCCGCGAGCTCACCGGCTCTGGCATGTTGGACTGCAAGAAGGCGCTCGAGAACAACGACGGCGACTTCGACAAGGCCGTCGAGGAACTGCGCATCAAGGGCGCGAAGGACGTCGGCAAGCGCGCCGAGCGCTCCACCGCCGAGGGTCTCGTCGCGGCCAAGGACGGCGCGATGATCGAACTCAACTCCGAGACCGACTTCGTCGCGAAGAACGCCGAGTTCCAGGAACTCGCCGACAAGGTGGTCGCGGCCGCAGCAGCCGCGAAGACCAGCGATGTCGACGAGCTCAAGGCCGCACCGCTCGGCGACGGCACCGTCGCCGACGCCGTGGCTGCCCTCTCGGCCAAGATCGGCGAGAAGCTCGAACTGCGCCGCGTCGCCTACTACGACGGTCCGGTGGCGGTCTACCTGCACAAGCGCGCGTCCGACCTGCCGCCGGCGGTGGGTGTGCTGGTGGCCTACACCGGTGAGGGCGACGACGCGGCCGAGGCCGCGCGCAACGCCGCCCAGCAGGTGGCCGCGCTCAAGGCTCGCTTCGCGTCGCGCGACGAGGTCCCCGCGGATGTCGTCGAGAACGAGCGCCGCATCGCCGAGGAGACCGCCAAGGCCGAGGGCAAGCCGGAGAAGGCGCTGCCCAAGATCGTCGAGGGTCGTCTCAACGGGTTCTACAAGGACGCCGTGCTCATCGACCAGCCGTTCGTGAAGGACTCGAAGAAGACCGTCAAGAACATCCTCGACGAGGCCGGAGCCACCGTGAAGGCCTTCACCCGTTTCGAGGTCGGCCAGTCCTGACCAGTGATGTCAGGGCCGTCGTCGGCCCATGATCGATGCACGACCCCGCGTCCGCTTCCGGACGCGGGGTCGTGTCATATCCGGGAGGTCCGTAGCGCCAGCGTGAACGCGGCGATCACCACGCCGAGACCTGCCAGTACCCACAGCGTGGTCTGGAAGGCGCCGAGGAAACTCTGCGCGGCCACCTGCCGCCCGGCCACACGCAGTTCGGGTGCAGCCTTCTTCGCCAGCGTTGCGGCCAGCCCCGACTGTCCCCGGGTGCCCGGCGCGCATCCCGGCGCGGGTTGCTCGGGATGAGCCGAGGACAGCTGCGCCGAGGCGCACTGCGCGAAGCGGTCGGCGATCGCCCCCTGGAACATCGGCTCCACCGTCGTCTCTGTGAGGGTCGTCGCCAGGTCGGCGCGCGCCGCGGGCACCGCCGTCGCCGACTGCTGCGAGACCTGGGCGAAGAAGAAGATCGTGACCACGGCCAGTCCGATCGACGCGCCGATCTGCTGCACCGTCGGCACACTGCCCGACGCCGATCCGACATTCTCGGGGTTGGTGTCGGACAGGATGGTGGTCTGCAGCGGGGCGATGAACATCCCGGTCCCGACGCCGCCGGCGATCAGTGGTGCCAGTACTGCCGGAATCGACAACGCCGCGGTATCAGGGTGCAGGCTTGCGCCGAGCCACGCCAGGCCCCCGGAGAGCACGAGGATGCCCGCACACAGGGTGCGGGCCGCCCCGAAACGCCGTACCACGATCGGGGACAGTATCGAGCCGCACGCCGCCCCGACGGCGAAGGGCAACGCCAGCAATCCGGTCCGCAACGCGGAGTAGCCGAGGCCGAACTGTGTGGCCACGGACACCGTGAAGAAGAAGCCCGCGAACACGCTGAAAAACAGCAGCGACAACAGCAGTCCCACCGAGAACCGGCGCGACGCGAACAGGTCCATCCGCAGCAGCGGCGCGCCGCCACGGCTCAACAACCGCCGTTCGGCCACGACGAAGGAGATGAGCAGAACCACCGCGCCGCCCATCATCACGAACAGTCGCGGCGGCCAGCCCTGCTCGCGTCCCACCGCCAGCGGATACAGCAACAGAAACAGCCCCGACGTCGACAACGCCACGCCCACCAGATCGAGGCGGGGCGGGTCGATCTCGCGTAATTGCGGCAGGCGCGTCGCGGCCAGCACGCACGCGATCACACCCAGCGGCACGTTGACGAAGAAGATCGACCGCCATCCCCAGCCGAATAGGTCGGACGTGACCAGCAGGCCACCGATCACCGGCCCGAGCATCGCGGCCAGACCGGCGACGGCGCCGTAGACACCGAAAACCATGCCGTGACGCGATTTCGGGAAGAGTGCGGCGATCAACGCGAGTGTCTGCGCCGACATCAACGCCGCGCTCATGCCCTGGGCGGCGCGACATGCGATGAGCTCCACCGGATTCTGCGCGAGCCCACATAGCACCGACGTCACCGTGAACGCCACCATGGCGAAGATGAACACGCGTCGTCGGCCCATCCGGCCGCCGAGTGTGGCGGCGGTCAGCAGCGTGCACGCGAATGCCAGTGTGTAGACACTGAGTACGAAGATCTGCTCGGCGACCGACGCTCCGAGATCGACGGTCAGATCGGGCAGCGCGATGTTGACGATGGTGGTGTCGAGCATCTGCATGAACAGCCCGAGCAGGCACCCGGCCAGAGCAACCCACGCGGCGCGTGACGGTGTCGGCTCGGTGGTGGTCGGATACGACTGTGCGGCATCCGCTTTCGTCATATCAGGACCGATGTCAGGTCATTGCGGGCACGACGGGATGGTAGTTCCCTTGTGTCGCAACGGTGTTCATGATCGATGTGAGTTTCTGAACATAGGTCTGCACCGACTTGTGAGCGATCTCGGTGTCGGGGAACAACAAGGTGATGGAGGTGTGGTCCTTGAAGCGATTGATCCACAGGAACACCTCCTCGCTGCTGCCGCGATTCCCGAACAGACATCCGTTGATGGCGTCGAACATGTCCACCCCGGGGAGTTTCCGGACGTCGATGTAGGAGACCATCGGCACCGACCAGCCTTCGGGCACGTCGATCCCGTCCTCGGGTTCCACGAGTTGCAGGACCCGGTGGAAGGAGACGTGGGTGAGTTCTTTGCCTGCGTTGTAACTCTTGGCTGCCGTCGTGGCCAAGGAGGCGAAGGTGTCGTCGGCGTGGATGTGGATCGGCACCGGAATCAGGTTGGTGAACCAGCCGACCGAATTGAGTTCGTCGCCCGGCGCGCGCGTGCTCTTGGGTGTCATGCCGAGGTAGTCGGATTTTCCGGTGAACTCGGTGGATGCGATCGCGGCGACGGCGAGCACGCTCGCCGTCATGTTCGCTCCGTGCTCACGGCCGGCGGCGTCGAACTTCTGCGCCATGTCCTCGTCGAAGACCGTTGCGGTGTAGAGCGCACTGCGGGTGTATCCCTCGGCTTCCTTGTCGAGGGGCATCGGAAACGTGGGTAGCCGGCCGCCGTTCTCCTGCACGAGCCGGATCCAGGTACGGAAGGTCTCCGACTCGCGCGTCACCTCACGCGACACCGCGCGCTCGTGCTCGCAGAACCGCAGATAACTGCCGACCGGGGGAAGTTGGGTATTCAGGCCGAAGGCCTCGTTCAGATACAGCGTGATGATCTCGGAGCACGTGAGCGCCTGCGAGATTCCGTCGGTATTGAGATGGTCGACGGCACCGTACACGGTGAAGCCGCCTTCCCATTCGATTGCACCGAAAGTGAAGCAGTCCCAGTTGAACGGCCCGGGCGTCTCCTCCTGGACGTGATGCCTGATCGCTTCGGGCGTGTCCATCTCGCCGTGCTGTGTCGGCACCATCGTCAGCAGTTCGGAATCCACGACGTGACGAGCGATCGTGCCGTCGGGTTCGGCCGAGAACCACGACCGGAAGGTGTCGTGTCGCCGGAGGTAGGTGTTGAGCGCTCGGGTCAGTGCGTCGACGTTGAGAACGCCCTCGAAATCGAAGGCTTCCAAGCAAAGTCGCGAGAATCGGAATCCTGCTTCGGTATTGCGCAGGGCAGCCCTGAGGTATTCCTCCTGTTGGTGGGACGGCGGCACGACATCGATCGGTGCTTCTGCTGCAGCGGCGAGACTTTCGCGAGCCATGGTCCACGTGGTCACGCGTCCGGGTCGCGGTGTCCATTCGTCTATCAGGCCGAAATTGACCACCAGGAATACCTCTACTTTGATCGGGTGGAAATGGAGCTGCCCCGACTCCTCCCACTGTCCACGACGGCGGTGTCACACCTAAGCGTTGGTGACCGACGCTAGCGTAACCACGGGTGGGTCGCAATCGGACCCTGATTCACAGCGCGTCGAAATTCATTGCCGGTCACAGAGATTAACGTCGCGTTGCGCATTGAGTGGGTCATTGGTCCAGGTTTGCGAAATCGACCCCAGTGGTGGACAGCGGTGGTGTGGTGCGGCACACTTCGTGCCATCGGGGGCGCCAGAATCCGCTGTTCGCGGGAGCCGAAGTAACGCGGCGGATACCGCAGACGACCACATGGGGGAGCAGTCATTTGAGCAGGGCGTCAAGGCGTGTGGGGACAGGTGTGCATCCCGGAGGTAGGGGATTGGCAGTGCGGCCGGGAGTGCTGGCCCTGGCTGCGGTTGCGTGCGCCGTGGTCGCCGGACTGTTGGTGCCGGCGAGCGCGTATGCCGCTCCGAGCGGGCCGCATATCGTCGACCGCCAGCGCGTGGCGCCGCGGGAGGTCGATTTCGGGGTGTGGTCGCCCGCCATGAAACAGGTGGTGCCGGTGAAGATGATCCCGGCCGCCGGCGGTGGCCCTGCGCCCACCCTGTATCTGCTCAACGGTGCGGCCGGCGGCGACGGCGGCAGCAGCTGGTTCGATCAGACCGACATCATCTCCTTCTTCGCGAACGAGAATGTGAACGTGGTGGTCCCCATGGGAGGCGCGGCGAGCTATTTCACCGATTGGCGCCGGCCCGACCCGAAGCTCGGCGTGCAGAAATGGGCCACCTTTCTCGCCGACGAACTGCCGACCTTGATCGACAAGAATTTCAACGGGACCGGCCGCAACGCCGTCGCGGGCATCTCGATGGCTGGGACGTCCGTGTTCCAGCTGTCGTTGCACGCACCGAAGCGCTATCAGGCGATCGGGTCGTTCAGTGGCTGCGCACAGACCAGCGACCCCGCCGGGCAGACCGTGGTCAAGCTTGTGGTGGAGGGCCGTGGCGGCGGGAACACCCTGAACATGTGGGGGCCATCGACAGATCCGGCCTGGGCGGCCAACGACCCGTACCTGCATGTCGACGAGTTCCGCGGAAAGTCCATCTACGTGTCCAACGGATCGGGCGCCCCCGGCAAGTACGACACCCTCGACGGCCCGGGAATCAACGGCAACGGCAGCAAACTGTTCGATCAGCTGGCAGTGGGTGCCGTGATCGAAACCGCGACCAACCAGTGTTCACACAATCTGCAGCAGCGGATGGCCGAACGCGGGGTACCGGCGACCTTCCACTTCTACGAGGGTGGCACCCACGCCTGGCCGTACTGGCAGGACGAGTTGCACCGGGCGTGGCCACAGTTCCGCGAGGCGCTGGCGTCGTGACGATCGCGTCCATGGAGGGTGCGGCCACCTGGCTCGAGACCAACACGTGGCACCGGCCCGACTGGTCGGTGACCGAACTGATCGAGGCCAAGGGTTCCCGGACGGTGTCGGTGGTACTGCCCGCGCTCGACGAGGAGGCGACCGTCGGCGCGGTGGTGGCGAGCGTGATGCCCCTGCTGAACACCCTCGTCGACGAGATCGTGGTGATCGACTCCGGGTCGACCGATGCGACCGCGGCACGGGCGGCGGCGGCAGGCGCGCGGGTCGAGTCGCGTGAATCTGCGTTGCCGGGCGTGCCGGTCGTCCCCGGTAAGGGTGAGGTGTTGTGGCGCTCGCTCGCGGCGACTTCCGGCGACATCGTGGTCTTCATGGACAGCGACGTGATCGACCCCGATCCGCGCTACGTCCCCGCCCTGCTGGGGCCGTTGCTGATGAACCCGGAACTGCACCTGGTCAAGGGCTACTACCGTCGGCCGTTGATCAACGCCGACGGAGTCGATGCCGCCGGTGGCGGACGGGTCACCGAACTGACCGTCCGTCCGCTGCTGGCCGCGCTGCGACCGGAGTTGAGTGGTGTCATCCAACCACTGGCCGGTGAGTACGCCGGAACCCGGGAACTGTTCACGTCCATCCCGTTCGCAGCCGGTTACGGCGTCGAGATCGGTGTGCTTCTCGACACCGCCGATCGGTACGGCATCGACGCGATCGGGCAGGTCGACCTCGGCTCCCGGGTTCACCGCAACCGTCCGCTGCACGAACTCGGTCCGATGTCACGGCAGATCGTCGCCACACTGTTCGGCCGCCTCGGGATCGACGACCGTGGTGCTCCGCTGACGGCGTTCGTTCTCGGCGATGGCGGCCCCGCGCTGCGGCGTGCCTATCCGGTGCTCGACGACCGGCCGCCGCTACGGACGCTGCTCGCGGGCGCGGTGGCCGGACATCCCCGCTGAATCGCCGGCCGGCCGGTACCGCGCCCGCGCCCCGCGCTCGCCGGCTCGGTCCGCACGCCCCACCACCGGGTGGCGCCGCCACGCGCGGACCATAGGATGGGGTGGCGGACCGAGCAGTGAGGATGCTGATGAGCCAAACCCCCGACAGCCACGAGAGCGAGCGATCCGGTTATCACCGGGTACTCCTGAAGCTCGGCGGTGAGATGTTCGGAGGTGGACAGGTGGGGCTGGATCCCGACGTACTGGGGACGGTGGCCGACCAGATCGCCGACGTGGTGAACTCCGGGGTGCAGATCGCGGTGGTGATCGGCGGCGGCAACTTCTTCCGCGGTGCGGAATTGCAGCAGCGTGGACTCGACCGAGCGCGTTCGGACTATATGGGCATGCTCGGAACCGTCATGAACTGTCTTGCGCTGCAAGACTTCCTGGAGAAGCGCGGGATCACCACCCGGGTCCAAACCGCGATCGCGATGGGGCAGGTGGCCGAACCATACCTCCCGCTTCGAGCGGTACGGCACCTCGAGAAGGGCCGTGTGGTGATCTTCGGGGCGGGCATGGGAATGCCGTACTTCTCCACCGACACCACCGCCGCGCAGCGGGCGCTGGAGATCAAGGCCGAGGTGGTGTTGATGGCCAAGGCGGTCGACGGCGTCTACAGCGCCGACCCCCGCACCGACCCGAATGCCACCCTCTACCGCGAGATCACCCACCGCGAAGCGCTCGACAAGGAACTCAAGGTGGCCGACGCGACGGCGTTCAGCCTCTGTATGGACAACAAAATGCCCATGTTGGTGTTCAATCTCCTGGAGGAGGGCAACATCGCGCGCGCGGTCGCGGGCGAGCGGATCGGCACTCTGGTGCGCACATGATCGCGGCCGACCACATGACCTACTCCGCCCACGACACGACCCAGAATCAGGACGAAGGATGATTGACGACGCACTGCTCGACGCCGAGGAGAAGATGGAAAAGGCGGTGAGCGTGGCCAAGGACGACATGGGTTCGATCCGCACCGGCCGAGCCAACCCGTCGATGTTCAACAAGATCCACATCGAGTACTACGGCGCGATCACCCCCATCACGCAGGTGGCCTCGATCACGACGCCGGAGGCCAGGCTCGTCGTGATCAAACCGTACGAGCCGTCGAATCTGCGCGACATCGAAACCGCGATCCGCAATTCCGACCTCGGGGTCAACCCCACGAACGACGGCAACCTCATCCGCGTGGCGATCCCGCAGCTCACCGAGGACCGTCGCAAGGAACTCGTCAAGCAGGCCAAGGCGAAGGGCGAGGATGCCAAGGTCGCCATCCGCAACGTCCGGCGCAAGGCCGTCGACGAACTCAAGCGCATCCAGAAGGACGGCGAGGCCGGCGAAGACGAGGTGGTTCGCGCCGAGAAGGAGATCGACAAGACCACCGCTGATTACGTGCATCAGGTCGACGAACTCGTGAAGCACAAGGAAAACGAACTGCTGGAGGTGTGAGCACCGAGCAGCCCGACCGTCAGGACATCTCCGACACCATGGCCACCGATTCGCCGCCCAATCCGACTCCTTCGGGAGGCTCGGACGGCGAGCCGGTGACCGGGACGGGCGGCGACGCGTCGGCTCCGGTGCAGAAGAAGCCGGCACCGGCGAAGAAGTCGCGGGCCGGCCGCGACCTGCCCGCCGCGATCGGTGTCGGCGTCGCCCTGGGCGTGTCGATCATCCTCATCCTGCTGTTTGCGCCCAAGGTCTGGTACGGCGTGGTGTCGGTCGCCTTCGCCATTGCCACCTGGGAGGTCGCCAAGCGGCTGCGCTCGGGCGGTTACGACGTCGCGCTGTGGCCACTGCTGGTCGGCGGGCAGGCGATCATCTGGTCGGGCTGGCCGTGGGGGACCACCGGGATCCTCGTCGCCTTCGTGTCCACCGTCCTCGTGTGCATGGTGTGGATGCTGCTCGCGCAGGGCATCGCGCACGCGCCGCAGAACTACTTGCCCAATCTGTCGGTGACGGTGTTCGTGCTCGCCTGGCTGCCGTTGCTGGCGTCCTTCGGTGCGCTGCTGGTCATCGCCGATCACGGTGCGGCGCGTGTGGCCACCCTCATGATCGTCGTGGTGTGCTCCGACGTCGGCGGCTACGCGGCGGGAGTCCTCTTCGGCAAGCATCCGATGGCACCGGCGATCAGCCCCAAGAAGTCGTGGGAGGGACTCGGTGGGTCGCTGGTCGTCGGCACCGTCGGCGCGGTCTGCTCGGTGGTGTTCCTCATCGACAGCGTCTGGTGGATCGGACTGGTGCTCGGGCCGGTCCTCGTCATCTGCGCCACCCTGGGCGATCTGGTGGAATCGCAGGTCAAACGCGATCTCGGGATCAAGGACATGGGCACCCTGCTACCCGGGCACGGCGGCATCATGGACAGGCTCGACTCGCTGCTGCCGTCGGCCTTCATCGTCTGGGCGGTACTGACCGCGCTGCTGTGATCGCCCTCCCGACGGGTGCGGGAATGCGCATTCACCCGCGTCACTCGGGTGGCGTGCCTGCGTTCGCCCTTTTCAGCGCGCGGCTGAGCTGAAGGGTTCGGGCGCCGCCCGCGATCGCCACGATCAGGGCGCCGGCGATGGCCGCGATCAGCACGCTCACACCCACCGGGAGATTGACCTCCCAGAAGAACAGCTCGATCTTCTGTGACTTCAGGTTCTGCAGGATGAACACCAGCAGCAGGATCAGGATCACCGCGCCGATGACCATTCCGGCGAAGGTCGCCCGCGTCCGCGTGTGTTTCACCTTGTCGACGGTGGCGCGCAACTCTGCGCGCTCGGCGAGCAACGCCTGATGCTGTGCGGGGTCGATCGCCGGCTCGTCGGCCGGCATGTCGGGGCGCTCATCGGGATTGGTCATACACACATCATGACATGCGACAATGGGCCAATGACCTCATTGCCGCTTGTGTTCGACGCGCCACGCAGAGGACTTCCGCCGACACATTTCGCCGACCTCGATCAGGCCGGCCGCGTGGCGGCGCTGGCCGAACTCGGTCTGCCGAGATTCCGCGCCGACCAGCTCGCCCGTCAGTACTACGGTCGGCTCACCGGTGACGTCGAGGAGATGACCGACCTGCCCGCGTCGGCCCGCGACGTGGTCGGCGACGCACTGTTCCCGACGCTGCTCACACCGATCCGGCACATCTCCTGCGACGACGGCAGCACCCGGAAAACGCTGTGGGGGTTGCACGACGGCACGCTGCTCGAGAGCGTGCTCATGCGCTATCCCGACCGCAACACATTGTGCATCTCCAGCCAGGCGGGCTGCGGCATGGCTTGCCCGTTCTGCGCCACCGGACAGGGCGGCCTCGACCGCAACCTGTCGACGGCCGAGATCGTCGACCAGGTGCGTGCCGCCGCCCGCGCCCTGCGCGACGGCGAGTTCGGTGAGCCCGGACGGCTGTCGAACGTGGTGTTCATGGGCATGGGCGAACCGCTCGCCAACTACAAGCGGGTGGTGTCGGCGGTGCGCCAGATCACCTCACCCGCCCCGCAGGGACTGGGGATCTCGGCGCGATCGGTGACGGTGTCCACCGTGGGTCTGGCCCCGGCCATCCGCCGCCTCGCCGACGAGGCTCTCGCGGTGACGCTGGCGGTCTCGCTGCACACCCCCGACGACGAACTGCGCGACACCCTGGTGCCGGTGAACAACCGATGGTCGGTGTCGGAGGTACTCGAGGCCGCGCGCTATTACGCCGAGACCAGTGGTCGCCGGGTGTCGATCGAGTACGCGCTCATCCGCGACGTGAACGACCAGCCGTGGCGGGCCGACATGCTCGGCGACAAACTTCACCGTGCCCTCGGGTCGCTGGTCCACGTCAACCTGATCCCGCTCAACCCGACCCCGGGTTCGCAGTGGGACGCCAGTCCCAAGGATGTGGAGCGCGAATTCGTGCGGCGGGTGCGCGCGCAGGGGGTGTCGTGCACCGTGCGTGACACACGGGGGCAGGAGATCGCCGCCGCGTGCGGTCAGCTCGCCGCGGAGGAGACCGGCGTCTAGCCGGTCAGCTCCACTTCTTCTTCTGGAACATCTTGTAGAGCAGCACTAGCGCGAGAACCAGGGCGATCGCGATCAGGTAGATGTCCTCGACGTGGCCCACCTGGTTGCCGATCAGCATGAACAGCAGTGCCGCCACACAGAACCACCCGGCGATGATCGCCGGTGTCCGCGGAATGCCGAACCATCCGAAGCGCGCCGACGGCGCGTCGGCGGGTTCGCGCCGCCACCCGGTGTCGATCTCCCCCGAGTGAGTATCGCTGCTGTGCTCGACCTCGGTGCTTGCCACGGTGGCTCCTCACTGCGCGGGCGTCAGAAGAGTCTGACGATCGGTAGTAGTTCAGGACGAGCATAGCGGCACCCGAACTCCGCTGTCGCACGGCACGCGCCAAGCCGTACGGCGCCGATGCCGCCAAGCCGTATGACGCCGATGCCGCCAAGCCGTATGACGCCAATGCTGACAGAATGCCGCCATGCTCTCTTCCACGCGTTCTCTCGCCGACTACCGAGCCGAGGACTATCCCCGCGACATGGTCGGGTACGGCGCGAATCCCCCCCACCCGCACTGGCCCGGCGACGCCCGGATCGCGGTGCAGTTCGTCCTCAACTACGAGGAGGGTTCGGAGAACAACGTCCTCGAAAACGACCGGGGCAGTGAGACCTTCCTCTCGGAGATGGTCGGTGCGCAATCATTTCCCAACCGCCACATGAGCATGGAGTCGCTCTACGAGTACGGGTCACGCGCCGGGGTGTGGCGCATCCTGCGAGCCTTCGAACGGCGCGGTCTGCCGCTGACCGTCTTCGCCGTGGCACAGGCGATGGCCCGCAACCCGGAGGCGGCCGCGGCGTTCGTCGAGCGGGGCGACGAGATCGCGTGCCACGGCTACCGGTGGTTGAGCTATCAGATGGTCGACGAACACGTGGAACGCGAGCACATGCGCGCCGCCGTCGAGTTGCTCACCGAGATCACCGGCAGCCGTCCGCTGGGCTGGTACACCGGCCGCGACTCACCGCGCACGCGCGACCTGGTGGTCGAGTACGGCGGTTTCGTCTACGACTCCGATAGTTACGCCGACGACCTTCCGTACTGGGTTCGGGTGCCGCGAACGGTCGGCGCGGTCACCGAGCAGGTCGATCATCTCGTCGTGCCCTACACCCTGGACACCAACGACATGCGTTTCGCCTCGCCCGGCGGGTTCCCGTCGGGCGAGCAGTTCTTCGCCCACCTGCGCGACGCGTTCGACGTTCTCTACCGCGAGGGTGCCGAAGGAGCGCCCAAAATGCTCTCGGTGGGACTGCACTGCCGGCTCGCCGGCAGGCCGGCGCGGTTGGCGAGTCTCGAACGCTTCCTCGACCACATCGGCGGTCACGACGGTGTCTGGATCGCCCGGCGTATCGACATCGCCGAGCACTGGCGCTCGGTGCATCCACCAGCCTGAGTCACAATGGTCGGCGTGAGGACACGCGTACTGATCCTGGGTTCCACCGGATCGATCGGGGTGCAGGCCCTCGAGGTCATCGCCGACAACCCCGACCTGTTCGAGGTCGTCGGGCTCGGCGCGGGCGGCGCATCCCTCGACACGCTCGGCGCCCAGGTCCGCGACCACGGGCTGCGATCGGATCGCGTGGCCGTGGCCGACCCGGAAGCGGCCGAGAAACTCGCCGCCGACATCGGCGACGGTGTGCTCGGCGGGCCCGACGCGATGTGCCGGCTGGTGGAGACCGTCGAGGCCGACGTGGTGCTCAACGCCGTGGTCGGCTCGATCGGATTGCGGCCGAGTCTCGCAGTGCTCGAATCCGGGGCGCGGCTGGCACTCGCGAACAAGGAGTCACTGGTGGCCGGTGGATCGCTGGTCCTCGACGCGGCGGCTCCGGGGCAGATCGTGCCGGTCGATTCCGAGCATTCCGCGATCGCGCAGTGCCTGCGCGCCGGCTCGGAGGCCGAGGTGGACCGGCTGGTGCTCACCGCGTCCGGCGGACCGTTCCGGGGGTGGAGTCGCGCCGATCTCGAGCACGTCACGCCCGAGCAGGCCGGAAAACATCCCACCTGGTCGATGGGTCCGCTGATCACGCTGAACTCGGCCACCCTGGTGAACAAGGCGCTGGAGGTCATCGAGGCGCACCTGCTCTTCGGCGTCGACTACGACCGCATCGACGTCACCGTGCACCCACAGTCGATCGTGCATTCCATGGTGACCTTCGTCGACGGTGCCACCATCGCCAAGGCGTCGCCGCCGTCGATGAAGCTGCCCATCGCTCTGGCCCTGCACTGGCCGCACCGGGTGCCCGGGGCGTCGGGTGCCTGCGACTTCTCCACCGCATCGGCGTGGACGTTCGAACCCGTCGACAACGAGGTGTTCCCGGCGATCGATCTCGCCCGGCAGGCCGGGCGCGCCGGCGGCAGCCTCACCGCGGTGTTCAACGCCGCCAACGAGGCGGCCGCCGACGGTTTCTTCCGCGGTGCGATCAGATTCCCGCGGATCGTCGAGATCGTCGGCGAGGTGCTTTCCGACGCCGACGAGTGGCGCGTGGCGCCGGGTACTGTGGATGAGGTCCTGGCCGCCGACCGGTGGGCCCGCATGAGGGCGGCGGAGCTGGTCGAGCGGGACCCGCGGTGAGCGTCGGCCCCGGACACAGCCGTCGAATGGAGTGATAGGTGAGTTTCGCGATCGGCGTGGTGCTGTTTGCGCTGGCGCTGGTGATCTCGGTCGCGTGGCACGAATGCGGCCACATGTGGGCCGCTCAGGCCACCGGAATGAAGGTCCGCCGCTATTTCGTCGGCTTCGGCCCCACCCTCTGGTCCACCCGTCGCGGGGAGACCGAGTACGGCATCAAGGCGCTGCCGCTCGGCGGATTCTGCGACATCGCCGGGATGACGCCCTACGAGGAACTCACCGACGACGAACGCGACCGTGCGATGTACCTGCAGAAGCCGTGGAAACGGCTGGTGGTGCTCGCCGCCGGACCCGCCCAGAACATCCTGCTGGGACTGGTGCTGGTCTTCATCGTGGCCGTCGGATGGGGGCTGCCCAAGATCGGCCCGGACGCCGACCACGCCGCGGTGTACGTCGACCGCGCCACCTGCATTGCGGCGACGACCGACGCCAAGGGCGAGCCGGTGGCGTGCACCGGCGACAGTCCCGCCGCGGCCGCCGGGTTACGGCCCGGCGACCAGATCGTCGCGATCAACGGCCACCCGGTGGTCAACAACGCCGACCTCATCACCACCACCTGGAAGACGACGGGCACCGCGCAGCTCGAGGTGAAGCGTGGTGACACCACCCAGACGCTCGACGTGCCGGTCACCCAGGTGCAACGGATGCAGAAGCAGCCCGACGGATCGCTCAAGCCTGTCACGGTCGGCGCCATCGGCGTGCAACTCGACGCGCCCCCGGAGCCGGTCACGCACTACACCGCGCTCAGTGCGGTTCCGGGCACCTTCGTGTTCACCGGCCAACTGCTGGTGGAGACCTTCAAGGCACTGATCTCGCTGCCGTCCAAGGTCGGTGGACTGTGGACCGCGGTCACCGGTGGCGAGCGTGCCGCCGACACCCCGGTGAGCGTCTACGGTGCGTCGGTGATGGGCGGGCAGACCGTCGAGCACGGGCAGTGGAGTGTGTTCCTGCTGCTGCTGATCAGCATCAACTTCTTCCTCGGCTTGTTCAACCTGGTGCCGCTACTACCCTTGGATGGCGGGCACATGGCGATCGTCGGTTACCAGAAGGGCCGCGACACGCTTAGGCGGTGGCGTGGACGCGCTGCCGGCGGTCCCGTGGACTACTACAAGCTGATGCCCATCACCTACGCCGTCGTGGTGGTGATGGCCGGATTCATGGTGTTGACACTCACCGCCGATATCGTCAATCCCATCAAGATCTTCTGATGGTCCCGAGTCTTTCGAAGTTCCGAGGAGCCTGACATGAACGCACCCACCACCGGCGGCCCCGTCGCCATCGGATTGGGGATGCCCGAGGCGCCGCCGCCGGTGCTCGCCCCGCGTCGCAAGACCCGCCAGATCCACGTCGGCTCGGTCGGCGTGGGCAGCCACTACCCGGTGTCGGTGCAGTCGATGACCACCACCAAGACACACGACATCAACGCCACCCTGCAGCAGATCGCGGAGCTCACCGCGTCCGGCTGCGACATCGTGCGAGTCGCGTGTCCCCGCCAGGAGGACGCCGACGCGCTGCCGATCATCGCCAAGAAGTCGAAGATCCCGGTGATCGCCGACATCCACTTCCAGCCCAAGTACATCTTCGCCGCGATCGACGCCGGATGCGCCGCGGTGCGGGTCAACCCCGGCAACATCAAGGAGTTCGACGGCCGGGTGAAGGAGGTCGCCAAGGCCGCCGGCGAAGCGGGAATCCCGATTCGGATCGGGGTCAACGCGGGCTCGCTCGACAAACGCATCATGCAGAAGTACGGCAAGGCCACCCCCGAGGCGCTCGTGGAGTCCGCGCTGTGGGAGGCGGGTCTGTTCGAGGAGCACGGCTTCGGCGACATCAAGATCTCGGTGAAGCACAACGACCCGGTGATCATGGTGGAGGCCTACCGCCAGCTTGCCGCCCAGTGCGATTACCCGCTGCATCTCGGTGTCACCGAGGCGGGGCCCGCCTTCCAGGGCACCATCAAGTCGTCGGTGGCCTTCGGTTCGCTGCTCAGCCAGGGCATCGGCGACACCATCCGGGTGTCGCTGTCGGCGCCACCGGCCGAGGAGATCAAGGTCGGCGACGCCATCCTGCAGTCGCTCAACCTGCGCCCCCGCAAGCTCGAAATCGTGTCGTGTCCCTCATGTGGGCGTGCGCAGGTGGACGTCTACAAACTCGCCGACGCGGTGACCGCCGGGCTTGAGGGCATGGAGGTGCCGTTGCGCGTGGCGGTGATGGGCTGCGTCGTCAACGGTCCCGGCGAGGCCCGTGAGGCCGACCTCGGGGTGGCATCGGGTAATGGCAAGGGCCAGATCTTCGTCAAGGGCGAGGTGATCAAGACCGTTCCCGAGGCCGAAATAGTCGAGACGCTGATAGACGAAGCGCTGCGAATTGCGGAACAATCAGGGGAGACTGGACAAGGACAGGTCGGATCTCCTGTCGTGACCGTCTCCTAGCGTCGCATCGGTGGCGCCCGGCGCGGTCGACACTCGGTTCGGTGCGACGGAGGAGCGCGGGTGCTGAAGCTGTTGGGCGATAGGCCGCTCGGTGCGCGCGATGCGCCGACGGTGGCCCGTGTGCTCGCCTCCGATCCGGTTGCCATGTGCATGGTCGCGGCCAGATTCGAGACGCATGGGATCGATCCCCGGCTGCTCGGTGGCGAGTTGTGGACCGCCGACCATCCGTCGACCTCGCTGTGCTTCTCCGGTGCCAACCTGATCCCACTGCTCGGCGATGCCTCCGCGATGGAGTATTTCGCCGACCGCGCCATGTCGGGACCCAGGGTCTGCTCGTCGGTGGTCGGTGACGCCGACATGGTGCTCGCCGCGTGGGAGCGCCTCTGCCCCGGCTGGGGTCCGGCCCGGGAGGTGCGACCGGTGCAGCCTCTGCTCGCACTCGCCGGGCCGCCGCAGGTGGCGCCGGACCCGCTGGTCAGACAGGTCACCCTCGACGACCTCGACGCCTACCTGCCCGCCGCGATCGAGATGTTCATCGGGGAGGTGGGGGTCGATCCGCGTGCCGGCGACGGTGGCCGCTCCTACCGCCGACGGTTGGCATCGCTCATCTCGGCGCAGCGCGTGTTCGCCCGATTCGATCACGGCAGGGTCGTGTTCAAGGCCGAGATCGGCTCGCTCTCGCGCCGCGTCGGGCAGATTCAGGGCGTGTGGGTGGACCCGTGTGTGCGTGGGCAGGGCGTGGGTGCCGCGGGCACCGCCGCGGTCGCTGCGGCCGTCGCCGCGCAGGGCCGGACGCCGAGCCTGTACGTCAACAGCTTCAATCTGCCCGCCCGCGCCGTCTACGAACGTGTGGGGTTCACCGAGGTGGGCACGTTCGCCACGGTGCTCGTCGACTGAAACGCCTGCGAGCCTCCCCGGCCCGGGGCCCGATGCCCCCTAGTATTTCGTTCGATGGTGCATGTGAGGCGTCGTGTGGTTCCCGTGGTGGGTGTGGCGGTCAGTGCTGTGCTGTTGACCGGCGTGACCGCGTGCGCCACCGCCGACGACGGACCACGCCAGGCCGTCGAGAAGTTCATGTCCGCCTACAGTCGCAACGACGTCGCTGCCGCCGCCGGTTTCACCGACAATCCCGATCAGGCCACCAAAGGTCTGGCGTCGGCGTGGAATGGTCTGTCGGCCAAGGGTTTCACCTACACCACCGGCAAAGCGGACATCAACGGGGACACCGCCGACATCGACGTCACCTACCACTGGGAACTGCCGCGCGGGCGGGAGTGGACCTACCCCGCGACGGTGAAGATGGGCCGCTCGGATGCGGGCTGGACGGTCCGCTGGACATCGACCGACATCCATCCCGACCTCGGCGCCAACCAGCGGCTCTCGATGCGGATCGTCGAGGCGCCGCGGGCCACCGTGAACGAGGCCGACGGGTCGGAGGTCATGGCCAACGGGTCGGTGGTCGGTATCAACTTCGACGCCCAGAAGGCTGCGGCGGGAGGTTCGGTGGCCGATTCGGTCACCCGACTGGTGTCGGTGCTACGGCCCTTCGAACCGTCGCTGGACGCGCAGAAGATCGCCGAGGAATCCACCGCCACCGACGGCGAGTACCCCATCACGCGGCTCAGCCACGCCGACTTCGACCGTCTGCGTGACCAATTGGCGACTCCCGGGGTGGTCCACAACGAGCAGGCCGAACTCGTGCCGACCGATCCCGGTTTCGCGCCCGCACTGCTCACCCAGGTTCGCAAGGTGGTCGACGACGAGGTCGACGGCCGGGTCGGGTGGCGCATCGTCACCGTCAACCCCAACGGCCTCGACGCCGACGTCCTCACCGACCATGCGGCGTCACCCGCCCCGTCGATCTCGTTGAGTCTGTCCCGCACCGTGCAGCAGGCCGCGCAACGAGCGGTCAACGCCACCAACCGATTCCAGATCGCCATGGTCGTCGTGCAGCCCTCCACCGGGCACATCCTCGCGGTGGCCCAGAATTCCGCCGCCGACAGCCAGGGACCGATCGCGACCACCGGCCTCTACCCGCCGGGCTCGACCTTCAAGATGGTCACCGCGGCCACCGCGATCCGCCGCGACCTCGCGCACCCCGACAGCATGGTGCCGTGTCCCGGCGAGATCCAGATCGGTCCGCGCCTGATCCCCAACTACGATTCGTTCTCGCTGGGCACCGTGCCGATGCTGACCGCCTTCGCCGACTCGTGCAACACCACGTTCGCCCATCTCGCCAGCCAGATGGGTCCGTCGGACCTGGCGAACACCGCCGCCGCCATGGGCGTGGGCCAGCAGTACGCGATCGCCGGACTCGACGCGGTGTCCGGGTCGGTGCCCATCGCGAACGATCTGGTGGCCCGCAGTGAGGACGGGTTCGGGCAGGGCAAGGTGCTGGTGAGTCCACTCGGCCTGTCGCTGGTTGCCGCCACCGTCGCCAACAATGGCAAAGCTCCTGTGCCGCAACTCATTCTGGGTAAGAAGACACAGGTCACCGGTCCCACGCCCACGCTCGAACCGGGTGTGATCGCACAGCTACGGCCGATGATGCGTGCCGTGGTGACCAGCGGTACCGGAACCACCATCGCCGACGAGGGCGAGATCTACGGCAAGACCGGTGAGGCCGAGTTCAATGGCGGATCACACGCCTGGTTCGCCGGCTACCGCGGTGATCTCGCCTTCGCCACCCTCGTCGTGCGCGGCGGGGATTCGAACAACGCGGTCGGCGTCACCCGGGACTTCTTCAACTTCCTGCCGCCCGGATACGCGGCGTCGCCGCGTCCCTGAGCGGCCGGTGCGCGCGATCGGCACCACCGATCAGCTTCGGCGCGGGATGATGATCGGTGCTCCGGTGAGCGGGTGGTCGAGGACCTCCACGGGATGGCCGTACGTCGCCGAGAGACGTTCCGCGGTCATCACCTCCCGGACGGTTCCCACCCCGAGCAGCGTGCCGTCCTTCATCAGCGCCACCCGGTCGGCATATGCGGCCGCCAGGGAGAGGTCGTGCACGACGAGCAGGATGGCGGCGCCACGATCCCGGTGGCCGCGCAGAATGTCGAGCACCGTCTCCTGATGGTGAATGTCGAGGGCCGCGGTCGGTTCGTCGAGCAGCATCACCGGGGTGTTCTGGGCCAGCGCGCGACCCAGTGAGACGCGCGCCTGCTGTCCGCCGGAGAGTTGTCCGAAGGGCCGATCGGCGATCTCGTCGAGCTCGCACAGCCGCATCGATTCGGCGATCACCGTCGGCGAATCGGCGGCCTGCGGAGTGCGCAGCCACGGGTAGCGGCCCATCTGCACCACCTCGGCAACGGTGAACGGGGTGTCGGTCCGGTTCTGCTGGGTGACCATCGACCGCAGCCGGGCCAGCTCCCGAGGCGCGGTGGCGCCCACGTCGTGCCCGGCGATGACGATGCGGCCCGCGGTGGGCCGCCGCAACCCCGCCAGCGTCGTCAGCAGAGTGGACTTGCCGCATCCGTTGGGCCCGACGAGCACCACGAGTTCGCCGGGGGCGACGTGCAACGACACGTCGTGCACCACCGGGCGACCGTCCAGGGTCACCGACACACCGTCAGCGGACAGGCCCGCGTGTGCCGTCACCAGCCGGCTCCCGCGTTGCGGGCGCGGCGCAGCAGGACGAAGAACACGGGTCCGCCGACCAGCGAGGTGAACACGCCGAGCGGCAGGCTCGCGGGCGGCATCACGGTACGGGCGGCGAGGTCGGCCGCCGCCAGGACGAGAGCGCCGCCGATCACGCTGGCCGGCAACAGGACCGCGTGACGCGGTCCCACGACAAGGCGCATCAGGTGCGGCACGATCAGCCCGACGAACATGACGATCCCGGTGAACGCGACCGCCGCGGCGGTGAGGATGGCCACCAGTACGATCACCTGGCGTCGCACCACCTCGACGTTGACGCCCAGTGAGGCGGCCGAGATCTCGCCGAGTCCCAGTAGATCCAGTTTGTGCACGAGCAGAAACGATGCCGCGACCGCCGCCACCACGAGAGGCAACGCCACCCACACCTGCGCCCACCCGACGCCTTCGAGCGATCCCAGCTGCCAGAACACGATCTGTTCGCGGGCGGTGGTGGACGCGATGAACGTGAGATAGGCGATGATCCCGAGGGCAAACGCATTCACCGCGATCCCGGTGAGGACCAGCATGATCGCCGAGGACGATCCATCCCGCAGCGAGAGCACGTACACCGCGGCGGCCGTGCCGAGCGCGAACACGAAGGCCGCCCCCGCCAGTGCCCAGCCGTTGACGCCCACACCGCCGATCACGATCATCAGTGCCGCACCCACGGCGGCGCCCGCGGACACGCCGACCACGCCGGGTTCGGCGAGCGGATTGCCCAGCACGCCCTGCATGAGGCAGCCGCCGGCGCCGAGGGCGGCTCCCACGACCAGGCCCATCACGATGCGCGGGAATCGCACATTCCACAGCGTGTACTCACCGAGCGGGTTCGCGGGCAGCGGCCCCCACGGCAGATGGAAGTGGTGGGCAAGGCTGCCCAGGACCTCCGCGGGCGATATGTGGACCTGACCGACGGCGGCCGAGATGACCACCACCAGCAGCGTCGACACCACCAGCACAGCCATGACGACGGGACCGGACACCCGAGCGCCACGGACCCGTCCTGCACGCCGGGGCCGTTCGGTTCGCGGTGGTGTCGCCGGTGGCTGCCCGGTCACACGTGTCCCATCACCGGTAGATGGCCCGGCTCAGGGCGGCGATCACGTTGCCGGTGTCCGGGCCGAAGGCGAGTATCTCGGTCTCGTCCATCTCGACCACGCGGCGGGCCTTACCCGCGTTGGTCTGCGACACACCCGGCAGTGACAGCACGCCGTCGATGCCGCCGACCGAATCGGCGCCCTGCGTCATCACCAGGATCACGTCGGGATTCGCGGCGAGCAGCGCCTCGGTGGTGATCTGGGTGAACGCAGCGGTCAGCCCGGCGGCCGTTCCGGCGTCCCGTCCGCCGAGTGCGGCGATGAGATCGTCGGCACCCGAATCCGGCCCCGACAACAGCACCAGGCGCGGCCCGCGAATGTAGAGGAACGCCATGCGGGGATCACCCGACGGACGGGGCACGGTGGCCTCGGCCGCGGCGATCTCACGCTCGGTGCGGGTGACGAGCTGTGCGCCGGCGGGTACCACTCCCAGGCTCGCCGCCACCGCGCGGATCAGCGTTGGGGTGTTCGCGATAGTCCGCTGCGAGGTGAATGCGACGACGGGGATGCCCGCGGCGCGGATCTGATCGACGGCACCCGGCGGCGTGGTCGATTCGTCGACGAGCACCACCGTCGGGTTCAGCGCGAGGACCGCCTCGGCGCTCAGCGTGTGCCCGTTCGTGGTGACCAGCGGGAGTTTCGCGGCGGCCGGGAAGGCGGTGGAGGTGTCGCGGCCCACCACTTTCGGTCCCAATCCCAGCGAGAACACGATGTTGCCGAGGGTGCCGTTGCGGTCGACCGCGATGATGCGGCTGGTGTCGGTGACGGTGACCGTGCCGTGGCCCACCGAGTCGACGGTCGCAGGAAGGGTGATCGCGGGGTCGGTGGTCACCGGCACGACGTCGGCGGTCGGCAGGGTGGCCGTCGACGGCCCGTTGCGCAGATGGGCGGTGGCGGCCACGGAACCGCCGGATTGGTCGATCGGCGCCGTGGTGCATCCGGCGAGGCCGAGTGCCACGACCAGTACCGCGATCGTCGCGGAGATTGTCATCCCCCGCATCCGTGTCACCGCCTGTATCCCTCCGCATCCGTGAGCACGGCGACCGGATACCCGGCACGAAGTGCCTTAGTGTCACCTTACTCAGGGGCCGATCGCCCCGGGGTGCCGGGGGAGCGGGGATCGCAGACGGGTGGCGTGGCGCCCTAAGCTGGATGGCATGAGTGTGCGCGAAGCCCTGCGACCCGGGACGATGTCCCCGATTCGTCACGTGCCCGACTCGATCGAGCGGCCGGAATACGTGTGGAAACCGAAGGTCAACGAGGGACACGAACCCTGGGTGCAGACGCCCGAGGTCATCGAGAAGGTGCGGGTGGCGAGCAAGATCGCGGCCAACGCACTCGCCGAGGCCGGTAAGGCCGTCGCGCCCGGCGTGACCACCGACGAACTCGACCGCATCGCGCACGACTACATGATCGACCACGGTGCCTATCCGTCGACGCTCGGTTACAAGGACTTCCCGAAGTCGTGCTGCACGTCGCTGAACGAGGTGATCTGCCACGGCATCCCGGACTCCACCGTGATCGCCGACGGTGACATCGTCAACATCGACGTCACCGCGTATATCGACGGGGCCCACGGTGACACCAACGCCACCTTCCTCGCCGGTGACGTGTCGCAGGAGGCGCGGGATCTGGTGGAGCGCACCCGGATCGCCACCGAACGCGCGATCAAGGCGGTCAAGCCGGGGCGCGAACTCAATGTGATCGGACGGGTCATCGAGGCGTACGCGAACCGCTTCGGGTACAGCGTCGTTCGCGATTTCACCGGTCACGGGATCGGGGAGACCTTCCACAACGGCCTGGTGGTGCTCCACTACGACCAGCCCAACGTGGACACCGTGATCGAACCCGGCATGGTGTTCACCATCGAACCGATGATCAATCTCGGTGATCTCCCCTGGGAGATGTGGGACGACGGCTGGACGGTGGTCACCGCCGACAAGAAGTGGACCGCCCAGTTCGAGCACACCATCCTGGTGACCGACAGCGGCGCGGAGATTCTCACCGTCCCCGACAACTGACCCGTCGAGCGTGCCCCGATCCCCGTCGAGCGTGCCCAGATTCCCGTCGAGCGTGCCCAGATTCCCGTCGAGCGTGCCCACCTGGGCCCTCTCGACCTCGGTTTGGGCACGCTCGACGGAGTTTTGGGCACGCTCGACGGACGCGGCTATGCGCTGCGCGCACCGCCTTCGACGTGGATCGTCTCGCCCGAGACGAACCCGGCGGTGAGCAGCCATTCGGCGGCGTCGACGATGTCGTGGACCGAGCCGACGCGACCGGCCAGATTACCTTCGGCGACGCCGTCGAAGAACGCCTGCCGATCGGCTTGGGGCATGGCGTCCCATGTACCGGAGTCGACGATGCCCGGCGAGATCGCATTCACCCGGATGGGCGCGAGTTCACGCGCGAGATGACTGGCCGCGAACGACACGGCCCCATTGGTGATCCCCATGACCGCGTAGCCGGGTTCGGGCTTCCACGCCGCGACGCCGGAGAACAGGACGATCGATCCGGTCGGTGACAGTTTCGGCGCGAAGTGCTTGGCCAGCAGCATCGGACCGATCACCTTGGCCTCGAACGCGGTCACCACCTTGCGGTGCTCGAGATCGGTGACCGGCACATTGTGGTGCGCGGCGGCAGTGGACACCAGATGATCGATCGGCCCCACCTCGGCGGCGGCGGCGCGGATCGACTCCTCGTCGGTCACGTCGAGCGCGATGGCGCGCCCGCGCGACAGTTCCGTGGCCGCCTTCTCGGCCGCCGGCAGCTCCCGGGCGGCGACGATGACCGAGGCGCCCGCCTCGTCGGCGCGGTGCGCGATGGCAAGACCGAGCGTGCGTGCCCCGCCCACGACGAGGACCGTGCTTCCCGACAGCGATCCACTCATGACCTTGGATCCACTCATGACCCTGCTCCCTTCACGATGCGTACGATGAACACCGGCAACGGTATGGATTTGATACCGGTATCTTCAACGAAACCGTCTCCCACCTGAAGGAATGACCGAACCGGAGGAACCACGATGTCCAAGGCGTACGACGTGATGGCGCCGACGTGTCCGAGCCGGATGGTGCTGCACCGCATCGGAGCACGCTGGACGGTGTTCGTGGTCACCGCGCTGTCCGGCGGGCCGATGAGGTTCACCGCGCTCAAGACACATATCGACGGCATCACCCCGAAGGTGCTCACCGAGACGTTGCGCGCGCTCGAATACGACGGTCTCGTCGACCGCATCGATCACGGCGGGTCGCCACCGCACGTGGAGTACGCGCTGACGTCGCTGGGACTCTCGCTGCTGGAACCGCTCGCGGCGGTACGTGCGTGGGCCGAGGATCACGTACCCGAAGTCGAGGCCGCCAATCGTCGCCATCGCGACCGGTAGGGTCGCGGGGTGGCCGACTTACGCGGTGCGCTGCTGATCGGCGGTACCAGTTCCGACGCGGGCAAGAGTCTGGTGGTGGCCGGTCTGTGCCGGGTGCTGGCCCGCCGCGGTGTGCGGGTGGCGCCGTTCAAGGCGCAGAACATGTCGAACAACTCGGTGGTCACCCTCGACGGCGGTGAGATCGGCCGTGCGCAGGCGTTGCAAGCGGCCGCATGTGGACTCGAGCCGTCGACGAGGTTCAATCCGGTGCTGCTCAAGCCCGGTGCCGATTCGCGCTCGCATGTGGTGGTGCGGGGTGCTCCCGCCGGCGATGTCGGCGCCATCGACTACGCCTCGCGGCGACGCGAGTTGCGCGACGTGGTGATCGCCGAATTCGAGTCGCTACGTGCCGATTTCGATGTCGTCGTCGCCGAGGGTGCCGGGTCGGTGGCCGAGATCAACCTACGCGGTTCCGACATCGCCAACATGGGGTTCGCCCGGGCGGCGGGTATCCCGGTGCTGCTGGTGTCCGACATCGACCGCGGCGGCTCGCTGGCGCATCTCTTCGGTACCACCGCGATCCTCGACGCGGCCGATCAGGCTCTCGTCGCCGGGTACGTGATCAACAAGTTCCGCGGTGCCCGCGCCATTCTCGACCCCGGCCTCGACGCGTTGCGTAGGCTCACCGGGCGCCCGACCCTGGGCGTGCTGCCCTACGCCGACGACCTGTGGATCGACGCGGAGGATTCGCTGGCGGTCCCGGTGGGGCGGCGTGTGGGGCCGACGTCACGGCCGCACACCGACCCGTCGGGTCTGCGTCTCGACGTCGCCGCGATCCGACTGCCCCGCATCTCCAATTCCACCGATGTCGAGGCGCTGGCGTGCGAACCCGGTGTCGACGTCACCTGGGTCGACGACCCCGGGTCGGTGTATGCGGCCGACCTCGTCGTGCTGCCCGGTACCCGGGCCACCGTCTCCGACCTGGCGTGGTTGCGGCGGCGCGGGCTGTACGTCGCACTGGCCGATCGTGCCGCCCGGGGTGCCCCGGTCCTCGGTGTGTGCGGCGGGTTTCAGATGCTCGCACGGCATATCGAGGATGCGGTGGAGTCACCTCACGGTGGCGCGACGGGGCTGGGACTGCTCGACGTCGACATCCGGTTCGACAAACGCAAGATCCTGCGCAGGACACGGGGAGTCGTTGCCGCACAACCGGTCACCGGGTATGAGATCCATCACGGACGAGTGGTGGCACCGGCCCGACACACGTGGCTCGTCGACGACGAGCACGGACCGGAGGGCGCGGTCTCGGGGAGCGTGTGGGGAACCCACTGGCACGGACTTCTGGCCAACGACGGATTCCGTCGGGAGTTTCTGCGCGACGTGGCCGTCGAGGCGGGCAAGGCCGCATTCCGGGTGGCCCCCGACACCGATGTGTCCGCGATCCGGGAATCGCAACTCGATCTGATCGCCGATCTGATCAGCACCCATCTGGATATGGACGCCGTCCTCGACATCCTGGCCGCGGGCGCCGATCGGTGCCTCCCCACGATCACGCACGGATTGGTCGACGGTCACTGATCTCACCGATGTCGGGGTGGTCTCTTCGCGAGACTTTCACGTACTCGATCCGTTCGGGCCCGGCTACGCTTGCAGGCGTGGACATGGAGCGGCGTGAGATCACCGTCGGCGACCTCACCTTCACGGTGCACGTCGGGGGACCGGACCAGGGACCGTGGGTGTTGTTGTTGCACGGATTCCCGGTCAACAGCATGTGTTATCGCGACGTGGTTCCGCGGCTGCACGAGTCGGGGCTGCGCACCGTCGTGTTCGATCAGCGCGGCTACAGTGCCGGCGCTCGACCGGACGGCGTCGAGCCCTATCGGTTGTCCGCCCTCGTCGACGACGCCCTCGGAATTCTCGATGCACTCGAGATCCCGTACGCGATCCTGGTGGGCCACGACTGGGGAGGCATCGTCGCGTGGCATCTCGCGGGAAAGCACCCCGATCGGTTCACCGCGCTGATCGCGGCGAGCACAGGTCACCCCTCGGCCATGCGCGACGCACTGCAGAATGGCGACCAGCGGGAGAAATCGGCCTACATCAAGGACTTCATCGCCGACGGCGCGGAGAAGAACCTGTTGGCGCGCAACGGTGTGCTGCTCCGCCGGGCCGGGGTGACCGCCGAGGAGTTCGCGCCGCTCACATCGCCCGGCGCGATGACCGCCGCCCTGAACTGGTATCGCGCCAACTTCACCGGCGACATCGCGGCCACCCTGGCGTGCCCGCCCGTGGAGATCCCCACCACGCTGCTGTGGAGCGCCGCCGACACCGCGTTGGGACGCGACCAGGCCGAGGGGACCGGCCGCTACGTGTACGGCGAGTACCGCCTGTGCGAACTCGCCGACATCGACCACTGGATACCGCAGCACGCCCCCAAAGAACTCGCGAGCGAGATCGCGCTGCGTTCGGCGGTGTTCTGAGGGTCAGAGGTCGAGCCCGAGCAGCGCGTTCTCCAGCACCTCGGGCATTGCCGGGTGAATCCAGTACTGGCCGCGTGCCATCTCCGAGACCCCGAGCCCGAAGGACATCGCCTGAATCGCGGGCTGGATCACCGTGGGTGCCTGCGGCCCCACGATATGCACGCCCACCAGCTGTCCGGTCGCGCGATCGGCGATCACCTTGCACAACCCGGTGCTGTCCTCCATCGCCCACCCGTAGGCCACGTCGCCGTAGGCCTGGATCTTCACCGCGACATCGAGACCGGCGTCGACGGCCTGTGCCTCGGTCAGTCCCACGGCGGCGATCTGCGGGTGGGTGAACACCGCGGCCGGCACGAAGCGATGGTCGAAGGAGTCCAGATCGGTTGCGTCCCAACCCTTGAGCAGGTTGGCCTGGACCACACGTTCCTCGTGGTTGGCGACATGTTTGAGCTGGTAGGGCGAACTGACGTCGCCCAACGTCCACACGCCGGGTGCCGCGGTGCGGCCGTGGCGGTCGCAGATCACCCGTCCCATGTCGTCGAGATCGATGCCCACCGATCCGAGGTTGAGCCGATCGCCGTTGGGTTGGCGTCCCACCGCCACCAGCAGCACCTCGGCATCGACGTGCGTGCCGTCGGCGAGGGTGACCCGTACACCCCCGTCCGGCAGATCCGTGGCCTCGGCGATGTGGGCGCACAAGCGCACGTCCCACTGGGCCCGCGCCGCGTCGGTGAAGCGTGCCGAGATGTCGCGGTCGAGCTTGCGCAGCAACGTGTCGCCGCGGGCGAGCACGGTCACCCGGGTTCCCAGGGCCGCGAACACATGCGCGAATTCGGCTGCGATGTAACCACTTCCGACGATCACCATGCTGCGTGGCAGTGTGTCCAGGCGCATCACGTCGTTGTTGGTGTGGTAGGTCACCCCGGCGGTGCGGATCGATGCCGGGATGATCGGTCGGGATCCGGCCGCGAGGACCACCTCACGAGCACGTACCACCGTGCTCGCGGTGACGAGCCGGTAGAGGCCGTCGGGATCACGGCCGTCGAACTCGACGTGCTGTGGGTAGACGGTGATGTGCTCGCTGGCGGTGCGATAGGCGAGGCCACCGGCCGATATCGGGTCGATGCGGCGGAACACGCGGTCGCGAATGGCCGGCCAATCCACCTTGTCGACGTGGGCGTGCACGCCGAATCGGTCACTGTCGGAGGCGATTGCGGCGACATCGGCGGCGTACACGAACATCTTTGTCGGGATGCAGCCCACGTTGAGGCAGGTTCCGCCGTAGGTGCCCTCCTCGAAGATCGCGATGGACCTGGTGGAGAAGCGGTGGTCGGGAATGGAGTTACCGCTGCCGGATCCGATGATCGCCAGATCGACGGTCTGTGCGGGGCTCACCGGGCGGTGCCCGCCGGTGCCGCGGCGGAAACGGTCGTCGCGGGCGCGCCGCCGTCGATGACGGTGTCCAGCCAGGTGTCGAGCGCGCGGTAGGCGGCGTCGCGGGCCGCCGGAACCGAGAGGAACACGTCGTGGCGGGCATCGGGGATCGGCGTGACGGTCACATGGTTGCCCAGACACCCGCTCCAACGGGCGACCTGCGTGACGTCGAGGACGGCATCGGCGACATCGATCGCCGGCGAGTAGGTGCGGGCGAATGTGGTCTTGTCCGAGCGCAGCACCAACGACGGCACACCGGTGTCGATGCCGCGGTGCAGACGACGTTGCCCGCTGCGCACGGCGTCGAGGAATCCGAAGGTCACCGGGAACCCGCCGAGCGGCTTGGCCGTGAGGTCGTAGCTCCACTCGCCGTACGACTCGGCATGCAGGCTCTCGCCGTAGGCCGCCGACAACTCACGGGGAATCACCCGCTTGGGCGCCACGGTTGCGACCGACTTGATGAACATGCTCACCGGATAGGTGCGCAGCGACGGCGAGCCCTGCAGATCCAGCCACGGACTGTTGAGGATCAGTCCGTCGATGCGGGCGTGACGGTCGGGGTCGGTGCGTCGCAGCCGGTCGAGCCACAGCGCCGTGACGAGCCCGCCGGTGGAGTGCGCGGCCGCCAGCACCGGGGTTTCGGTACCCAGTTCGGCGCCGATCGCGTCGAGGGCCAGCCGCAGTTCCGTGTCGTAGCGGGCCAGGTCGGTGGTGAAGTGCGGGGTGTGCTGCGGCTGCCGCGACCGGCCACATTTGCGCAGGTCGATGGCATAGAACGCGTAGCCGCGGTGGTGGAAATGATCGGCGAGCGGCTCGTGGAAGAAGTAGTCGGTGAACCCGTGTACGTAGAGCACCGCGCCCCGGATCACGCCGCGGGTGGCGTTCGGCTTGCGGATGAGGGTGGAGGTGATCTCTCCTTCACCGTCCGGGTCGACGCCAAGGTCGAAGGTGCGCAGTTCGTAGTGGTCGAGGAAATGGTCGGGTTGCCATCCGGTTCGGGAAACCCTTGAGTCGTCGGCATCAGGAGAGTCGTCGGCATCAGGAGAAGAGCCGTCGGCATCCGGCGAGCGGGACACAGTCACGGCACCGAGTCTAGTGACCGTGCCGCGTGATCGCCGTGCTGCCCGGTGATGCGGGGAGGGTGTCGGCGGAGCACGCTCAGCACCACTGCGGACCTCGTCAAGTGTCATCCGGACCACAGTTGACGGAGGCGATTCCGGTCCACCGGCCAGGATGGGCAACAATGGAAGAACAACGGGTGACGAGCGCCCGGGCAGCCACAACGGTGCTGTTGTCAACGGAGTCTTGAAGTGGGGACCAGGTGTCTGAATCGGTGATCGAGACGGATGTGGCGTTAGTCGGCGCGGGCATCATGAGTGCCACGCTCGGGACGTTGCTGCGGCAGTTGCAGCCGGACTGGTCCATCAGCCTGTTCGAACGGCTCGACGCGGCCGCCTCGGAGAGCAGCGATCCGTGGAACAACGCCGGCACGGGGCACTCGGCGCTGTGTGAACTGAACTACACGCCCAAAACCGCCGACGGCGGCGTCGACATCACCAAGGCGCTCGCGATCAACGAGCAGTTCCAGGTGTCCCGGCAGTTCTGGGCCCACGCGGTGGACAACGGTGTCATCTCCTCGCCCGACGAGTTCATCAACCCGATCCCGCACGTGAGCTTCACCCACGGTGAGGCGGGCGTCGACTACCTGCGCAAGCGTCACGAGGCGCTCTCGTCGCAGACCCTGTTCGAGGGGATGGAGTTCATCAGCGATCCGGCCGAGTTCAGTGCGCGGCTGCCGCTGATGTCGGCCGGGCGTGACTTCGATGACCCCGTCGCCCTCAACTGGTTCACCGAGGGCACCGACGTCGACTTCGGGGCGCTCACCCAGAAACTGCTCAACTACGTGGGGTCCACCGGCGGCGACATCTACTTCGGTCACGCCGTGACCAACCTGTCCAAGCAGTCCGACGGCAGCTGGATCGTGAAGGTCCGCAACCTGCGCACCGGCGAGAAGCGCTCGGTGCACGCCAAATTCGTCTTCGTCGGTGCAGGCGGCGGCGCGCTGCATCTGCTGCAGAAGTCCGGTATCGCCGAGGCGAAGGGCTTCGGCGGGTTCCCGGTGTCGGGAGAGTTCTTCCGCTGCACCAACCCCGAACTCATCGCCGAGCATCAGGCCAAGGTCTACGGGCAGGCCGCGGTGGGTGCGCCGCCGATGTCGGTGCCCCACCTCGACACCCGGGTGATCAACCACAAGCCCGGACTGCTCTTCGGCCCGTACGCGGGATGGTCGCCGAAGTTCCTCAAGAGCGGCAGGATGACCGACCTGATCGAGTCGGTCACGCCCAGCAACATGTTGCCGATGCTGTCGGTGGCGCCGCAGGAGTTCGGTCTGCTCAAGTACCTGATCAGCGAGCTCGCCGCGAGCCGCGACGACCGCGTCGACACGTTGCGGGAGTTCGTGCCGCGGGCCGTCGGCGACGATTGGGAGCTCATCACCGCCGGCCAGCGAGTCCAGGTGATCCGCAAGACCGGTGTCGGCGGCAAGCTCGAGTTCGGCACCGCGGTGGTGGCAGCGGGCGACGGCACGATGGCCGGTCTGCTCGGCGCCTCGCCGGGTGCGTCGACCGCGGTGCCCGCGATGTTGTCGGTGCTCGAACAGTGCTTCCCCCGCGATTACGAGCGGTGGACGCCCAAACTCGTCGAGATGATCCCGTCGTTCGGCAAGAAGCTGTCCGACGATCGTGACCTGTTCCGACAGGTGTGGGACTGGACGAGTAACAGCCTGAATCTGCGCCGCGACGTGACCGAGAGCGCGACGCCCGACCTCGAGCCGGTGTCTGCGGGTTGATCTCGAGCTGTCGCCGGATGCCGGGGCGTGAAAACTCGTGTTCGGTGTGATAGTGACGACATCATGATGGGTGGTGTGCAGCTTCACCGGCGTTGGTCCACCGACGTCGATCCGACCACGCTCTACGGCATTCTGCGGCTGCGCGTCGACGTCTTCGTGGTCGAACAGTCGTGCCCGTATCCCGAACTCGACGGGCGCGACCTGGAGCTCACCACCAGGCATCTGTGGGTGAGCGACGAGGACGGAACCGTCGTCGCCACGCTGCGGCTGCTCGAGGACGAGCCCTCCGCCGACGACACGCCGCTGTTCCGCATCGGGCGTGTGTGCACCGCGCGCGGCCACCGGGGCGAGGGACTGGCCGCACGACTGCTCGAGACCGCGCTGGCCGAGGTCGGGGAGCATCCCTGCCGGATCGAGGCGCAGAGCTATCTCACCGAGATGTACGCACAGTTCGGGTTCGTCGTCGACAGCGACGAGTACCTCGAAGACGGAATCCCGCACGTCTCGATGCTGCGTGTGGGGCCGCGCGCGCATCCGGAGCTGCCATGACCACCGTCGAGGTCACCGGCGAGACCGCCGCCCCCGTCCGGTTCCCGTTCACCGCCGTCGTCGGCCAGGAGCAGCTGAAACTGGCACTCATCCTGTGCGCGGTGTCGCCCGGGATCGGCGGAGTGCTCATCCGCGGGGAGAAGGGCACCGCGAAATCGACGATCGTGCGTGCCCTGGGGCCGCTGCTCGCGGTCGGCGACGACGATGCGCACACCGGTCGCGTCGTCGAGCTACCGATCGGGGCCACCGAGGACCGTGTGGTGGGTTCGCTCGACCTCACCGCGGTGCTGCGGGACGGCCGCGCCGAGTTCACGCCCGGCCTGCTCGCGCGGGCCGACGGCGGGGTGCTCTACATCGACGAGGTCAATCTGCTCGCCGATCATCTCGTCGACGTGCTGCTCGACGCCGCTGCCAGCGGACGCGTCACGATCGAACGCGACGGCATCTCGCACACTCAGTCCGCCGATTTCGTGCTGGTGGGGACGATGAATCCCGAGGAGGGTGAACTGCGTCCCCAGTTGCTCGACCGGTTCGGCCTCGCCGTCGATGTCACGGCCGGCCACGATGTGGACGAGCGAGTCGAGATCATCCGTCGCCGTATGGATTTCGACGCGGACCCGGCGGGTTTCGCCGCCCGTCACGCCACGGCCGAGGCGGAGCTGGCCGAACGCATCGCGCGGGCGCGCCTGCGGGTGACGTCGGTGGATCTGCCGGTACCCGAGCTGCGCCGAATCGCAGCCATCTGCGCGCATCTGGAAGTCGACGGGCTCCGCGGCGACATCGTGGTTGCCCGCGCCGCGGCGGCGCACGCCGCGCTGTGCGGGCGTGACGCGGTGTGCGCCGACGACGTGCGGGTGGGCGTGGAACTGGCGCTGCCGCATCGCCGCCGCCGCAACCCCTTCGACGAGTCGGGCCTCACCGACGACGAACTCGACGACGCTCTCGCCGCAGGCGACCAAGCTGCCGAACACACACCGCCGCAACCGGATCCGGACGGCGGACCCGGCCGTGGGACGACGCCGGAACAAGAAACCCCGAGAAACGCAACGGAGGGCGGCGGTACCCCGGGACCTGATGCGCCCGGTACCTCCGCGCGCGATGCCGCGTCGAATGAATCCGCGGACACGGCCCCGGCGCCCGACGACGCCGACGGTGACACGCGAGAACGGTCGGCGGGCACGTCGGGCCCGATGCTCGGGGCGTCCGCGGCGGCAACCGGTACCCGACTGCGGCCGCTGCGTGTCGAGGGCATCGGCGACGGCGACCCCGGTCGCCGGTCGCGGGCGCGTAGTCGTCGTGGACACACGGTGGCGGCGGTCGACTTCACTCCCGGGGCGCCGCTGCACCTGTTCGGCACCGTTCTGCAGGCCGCCGGACGGTCCACCGCACCGGCCGTGCCCGTGCGCGTCGGCTCCGCCGATCTGCGTGGTGCCCAACGCATCGGGCAGGAGAGCAATCTGGTGGTGTTCCTCGTCGACCTGAGCGGGTCGATGACCGCACGGCGACGGCTGGGCGTCGTCAGCGCCGTCTGCGTGGACCTGCTGCGTGACTCCTACACCCGTCGTGACCGGGTTGCCGTCGTGGTGGCCCGCGGGTCACGCGCCGAGGTCGCCGTGCCGCCCACCCGGTCGGTGGACATCGCCGTGCGCCGCCTGGCCGCGCAACGCACCGGCGGTCGGACGCCGCTCGCGGAAGGCCTGATCGCGGCGACGGAGCTGATCGAACGTGCGCGTCGCGCCGACCCGCATCGCAGGCCGCTGCTCGTCGTGCTCACCGACGGTCGCGCCACGTCGGGACCGGATGCCGCCGCACGGGCCGACGCCGCCGCGAGCGCCGTGCGCGAGCGTGGCATCGACGCCGTGGTGGTCGATTGCGAACAGGGGATGATCCGGCTGGGTCTCGCCGCGCGTCTCGCCGCTCGGCTCGGCGCCTCCTACCTGCCCATGTCGCAGCTGTCGGCCGCAGTCCTGACCGGCGATGCGCCAACCCCCTCACGGCCCGGCCACCGCCACCCGGCGGCCTGAGGTCGATCAGGAGAAGTACTGTGCCGCAAGGAGTTCCGACGACGGTGCCGGACGACGGGCTGACCACCCGGCAGCGTCGCCGACAGCCGGTGCTCGCTGTGTACACCGGCGACGGAAAAGGCAAATCCACCGCAGCCTTCGGGATGGCGATGCGCGCGTGGAACGCCGGCCTCAGTGTGGTGGTCTTCCAGTTCGTCAAGAGCGCCAAATGGCGGGTCGGGGAGGAGTCGGCGATGCTGGCGCTCGGCGCGGAGCACGAACGCAGCGGAGTCGGCGGCCCCGTCGAATGGCACAAGATGGGGCAGGGCTGGTCGTGGCTGCGATCCAACGCCGAAGCCGGCGACGACCACGCCGCAGCCGCCCGCGCCGGATGGGCGGAGATCACCCGACGCCTTTCGTCCGAGCAGCACGACTTCTATGTGCTCGACGAGTTCACCTACCCGCTCGACTGGGGGTGGGTGGACACCGCCGAGGTGGTGGATGTGCTGAACTCGCGACCCGGACGCCAGCACGTGGTGATCACCGGACGCCGCGCGCCCGATCGTCTGGTCGACGCCGCCGACCTGGTCACCGAGATGCGCAAGGTCGCTCATCCGATGGACGTCGGACGCAAGGGCCAGCAGGGTATCGAATGGTGACCCGGTGGCCGTGAATCGCGTTCCCACCGTGGTTCTCGCCGCACCGGCCTCCGGAAGCGGCAAGACCACCGTGAGCACCGGTTTGATGGGTGCGCTGCGCCGGGCCGGGCACCGGGTGGCGCCGTTCAAGGTGGGGCCCGACTACATCGACCCCGGCTATCACGGGCTTGCCGCGGGCCGTCTGGGACGCAATCTCGATCCCAATCTGACCGGCGCCGGCCTGATCGCACCGCTCTTCGACGCCGGGTGCGCAGGCGCCGACATCGCCGTGGTGGAGGGCGTGATGGGGCTCTTCGACGGCAGGATCACCGGCATCACACCGCCGGCCGGGGACGGCCCCGACAGCGCGCTATCCGATCTCGCCGACACCGACCCCGTGGGGATCGGGTCCACCGCGCACGTCGCGACGATCCTCGGTGCGCCGATCGTGCTGATCGTCGACACCGCCGGACACAGCCAGTCGCTGGCGGCGCTGCTGCACGGATTCGCGGCCTACGAGCCGTCGGTGCCGATCGCGGGGGTGATCCTCAACAGGGTCGGTTCGGCGCGTCACGAGGCGGTCCTGCGGCAGGCGTGCGCCCGTGCCGGTCTGCCCGTGCTCGGTGTGCTGCGTCGTGATGCGCGTCTGCAGGTGCCGTCGCGTCATCTGGGTCTGATCCCGGCCGCCGAACGCTCTGCCGATGCGATCGCGGCGGTGGAGGCGATGGCCGACATCGTCGGTGCGGCACTCGATCTGCCGGCGATCGTCGACATCGCCCGGCGACGCACGGGCCTCCCGGTGGCACCGTGGTCGGCGGCCGACGCGATCGCCGCGATGCGCACCGATGCCGCGCCGGGTAGCCGCGCTGCGACTGCTGCTCGCCCGGTGGTTGCCGTCGCGGGCGGCGCCGCCTTCACCTTCGGCTACGCCGAACACACCGAACTGCTCCGCGCCGCGGGCGCCGACGTCGTCGGCTTCGACCCCCTTGTCGACCGCTTGCCCGACGGCACCGCCGCGCTCGTCGTCGGCGGGGGCTTTCCCGAGGAACACGCCGAACGCCTGGCCGCCAACGTGGCACTACGGTCCGATATCGCCGACCATGCCCGTGCCGGACGGCCCATTCACGCGGAGTGTGCCGGATTGCTCTATCTGGCAACAGAACTCGACGGTCACCCGATGGCCGGCGTACTCGATGCGGTCGGCCGGTTCGGTCCCACCCTCACCCTGGGTTACCGGGATGCCGTGGCCGCATCGGACTCGGTGCTCTACCGGTCCGGCGAACGGGTCACCGGTCATGAATTCCACCGCAGCGACGTCGAATACGGATGCGCCACCCCGCCGGCGTGGGCGTGGCAGGATCATCGGGGGCGTGCCGGAGTGCACGGCGTGGCTCACGGCGCGATCCACGCGTCGTACCTGCACGTGCACCCCGCCGCGGTTCCGGGCGCCGTCGAGCGATTCGTCGCCGCAGCCGGCGCCGGGAGAGGAACTCCATGATGCCGTCGCAAGGACTCGGCGAGGCGCTCGACGCCCTCCAGGAGTACGGGGTCGACGACCCCGAGATTCTGCGCGAACTACTCGAGGCCGTCCTCGTGGTGGGTCACGGGCTCGAACTCGACCAGGCGCTGCAACGCATCGTGGAGGTCGCCGTCGGAGTGGTCGACGCGCGCTACGGGGCGCTGGGCGTACGTGGCCCCCACGGCGGGCTCAGTGCCTTCGTCTACACCGGCATCTCGGCCGAACAACGCGCCCGCATGGGCGAGCTCCCGGTGGGCCGGGGGGTGCTCGGCGTCCTCATGGACGACCCGCACATCCTCCGCATCCCCGACCTCGCCGATCATCCGGCATCGGTCGGTTTCCCTCCACATCACCCGCCCATGACCACTTTCCTGGGCGCTCCGGTGATCATCCGCGGCGCGATCTTCGGGCGGATCTACCTCACCGAGAAGCGGTCGGCGACCGAGTTCTCCCAGCTCGATGAAACACTGATCGCGGTCCTCGCGGTGGCCGCCGGAATCGCCGTCGACAATGCGCAGCTGTTCGAACGCGCTCGCACACGGCACCGCTGGATGCAGATCCTGGTGCGCCGCGGTTCCGAGCCGCTGGCCGGAATCGCGTTGGAGGACACCCTCAATCGCATGTGCACCGACGTCGCCGAACTCGTCGGACCCGCCGACGTGCTCATCGTCACCGACGTCACCGGCGACCGGCAACTGCGCGGGAACACCGGTGCCGACATCGACCCGAACGCGCTGCGCCTGCCCTCGGGCACCGACATGACCGTCGTGCCCACCGCCGACATCTCAGCCGAACTCGCGCGCGGCGGATCCACCTGGACCACCGTGCAACCGCTGCACCGTGCCGCCGGGGCCTTCGGCTGGGTGCTCATCACCCATCACCGACGCCCCGCGTGGGAACCCGAGGAGGTTTCCGGGCTTGCCGGTGTGGCCGAGGTGGTGTCGCTGGCGGTGGTGTATGCGGAGCAGCAGGAGGTGGCCCGCGACCTCGAAGTGCTCGAAGACCGTCACCGCATCGCGCGGGACCTGCACGATCACGTCATCCAGCGGCTGTTCGCGATCGGCATGTCCATCCAGACGATGCTCGCCGCGCAGGCCCGGCCCGGTTCGGCAGCCGCCGATGCCGCCGTCGCCGAGCGGCTCGAACAGGTGATGACCGACCTCGACCGCACCATCGCGCAGATCCGCACATCGATCTTCGACCTGCAGACCGTGGCGGGCCACCACGACACCTCGACCCTTCGGCGCCGCGTGCTCGACATCGTCTCCGAACTGTCGGTGCATGCCCCGATCGCGCCGAGCGTGCAGTTCGAGGGGCCGGTGGACACCGTGGTGCCCGATACGCTGGGCCCGCACATCGACGCCGTGCTGCGCGAGGGACTCTCCAATGCGCTGCGCCACGCGCACGCCGAACACATTGCGGTGTCGGTCAGCGCCGACGACGTCCTCTCGGTGGAGATCACCGACGACGGGGTGGGCATCGGCACCGACGTGACCTACCGCGGATTGGAGAACCTCACCCGTCGCGCCGAGGACTGCGACGGCACCTTCACCGTGGTGACCAATCCGAAAGTGCGCGGCGCGAAGTCGTCGGGGACCACCCTGACCTGGTCGGTTCCGCTGGCCTAGCCGGCTGGTGAACACTGCAACCGGACGGCAAGTCAGCCTGCGGCGACCTCGACGGATTTCGCAAACTGGCTGAATGTTGGGCGCTGCACTTCGGCCAGAGAGTTAATCAATCCTGTAAAGATAGGGACGGTTTGTCTGATTCCCTCGTTTGAAATTCTGTTGCGCACGAAAGCTCCATCTAATTGCTTGGACAACGAGAGGATAACGTTAAGAACTGGATCCCATATCTTCGTAGCGTCAATTGGTGACAGGTTTGCCTTGAAATGGACGTCAAATCGGTTTGCGATTCTTCGCCCCAGAATAGTTTCAATCGTCTGGGAGATGCAGTAAACTATCAAGAAAGGTGCGCCCTTTTTGCTGAGAAACTCGAGCTGCACCTTCTCCTGCTCAGTCAGTGAGTCGGGTTCCTCTCGCTGCTTGCCGGTTAGATCGATCTTACGTTGGTTGATGGTATCAAGAAGTGAGTAACAGAATACGATGTGGCGCGCAGTGGTCCGTTCGGTGAAAAATTGGCGGTATAACTTCTCGCTCGTCCAGATGTCCGACTTCTTGTTGTACGCAGTTACTGGATCTCCGTGGAAAGCGGCTAGCGCTTGGCCTACAGTGTACGAAGGCAGTGCGTTCTTGCTTCGTTTAATAGCATCGCTCGCGCCTCCACGGCGTCCACCCTCATACTCGGCGTCCGGTATTGCCTGGAACTGGCGCCGAAGGGCTTCTTGAATTGAGTCTGTGCTACGAAAGTCAGCGGCCTGAATCTTGTTCTGCGAGTTATTGAACCGCACGACGTTCTCCATTAGAGTCTCATCAGTGGACTTAATGAACCGTATTGGTACGTCAAGGGAGTTGTCGGGTCTCGAGGGTAGACTTCCTAGTGATCCTGTGGTTTGTGCGCCATTGACGATCGAGATCCCTGTTATCGAAAGATTGCGCCTTCCGCGTTGACGCCGCCCGAGCGTATAGTCGAGAACCAATGCTGTAACGCCATTGTTATAAACGTAGAAGTCTCCGGGACTCAGCTCCGCGCTCTTCTTTATCCCGTTGTTGATGTTTGAATCCGACTCCCGGGAGCCGAGGTAGCCGCGGACATTAGCGGAGAATAGATCTCGCCCGTACTTGGCAAACAAATCGAATAGCCAAGTGCCTTTTACTGTCGTGACTACAGATGCCCAGTTTTTACCCTCGAGTTCCACCGCATCGGGAACCACGGTCTGCAAGGAGTCGGTAACTATTACGGTGCGTTCTGCTTGTTGATAGAGATTTTCTAATGTCGAGTTTCCTATTTCGCTCGAGAAAATGTTGATGTCGCGCTGTTCGAGGAGGCGTTGTGCCGTTTGCTCAACAGTTTTGAGTTCTTTCTCGACATTCGACGATTCAGGAAGGTTGTGCACATACCAGATGTGAAATTGTTTGATGTCTCCGTCATCGATCGCGCTGCGTAACTCTTCGGCTCTACCTTGAAGTCCCAGAGGCAGAGTGTCTATATCGGCTCCCAGAATCCACGAAAGTGCGGTATTCAGGTCTGAAGCCTTATTTGCTGGCGCTGAAGATTTTTTCTTTTCGGACGCGTAACACTGTGCAACAACAGCTATCTGACGCTCTCGGTCCACATACAAGACGTCACACTTCTTGTCGTCGCCACCACCTGTGATCGACTCAGCGGCTATGGCCTGAATGTCGTCCAGTCCGAATCTGAGGTTGATGGCAAACACCCCAAGACCGTCAGAACCAAGCTTGAAGTCATGAGACATTGCCTGATAGGCGCTATCCCACGTGGTGTCGTCGGTAGAGGCGTTACCCATTTGGTGCTCCTTCAGCGAATCCGCTCCCAGGCTTGAGCTGTGATTTATACGGTATCGGGGACCACCCTGACACTTCAGTGCCGCTGACCTGGCCGGACACACCGTGGCCGGGCGGGATCTCTCGCAGCGCCGGCGGGCAGCAGCGGGCCGCGCACTCAGGCCTTGCCGTCGCGGATCTTGGTGGCCATCACCGCCACCTGGGTGCGGCGCTGCATATCGAGTTTGGCGAGAATCCGCGAGACGTAGTTCTTGATGGTCTTCTCCGCCAAGAACATCCGCTCGGCGATCTGCCTATTGGTCAAGCCTTCGCCGATGAGGTTGAACACCTCACGTTCCTGATGGGTGAGTTCGGCGAGAGGATCGGCGGTCTGATCCTTGCCGTCCCGCAGTCTCGCGAGCAGTGCCGCGGTGCTGCGGTCGTCGAGCAGCGAGCCGCCACGGCCCACGGTGCGCACGGCGGCGATCAGGTTGTGGCCCAGGATCTGCTTGAGCACGAAGCCGGAGGCTCCCGCCAGCACGGCGGCCAGCAGGGCGTCGTCGTCGGCATAGCTGGTCAGCATCAGGCATCCGATGGCCGGGTCCTCGGCCCGCACATCCCGGCACAACTCCACGCCGTTGCCGTCGGGTAACCGTACGTCGAGCACGGCCACATCGGGTTTGGCCGCGAGGATTCCCACGCGTCCCTCACCCACCGATGCCGCCTCGCCCACCACCTCGATGTCGTCGGCGGTGCTCAACAGGTCGCGCAGACCACGCCGGACGAGTTCGTGATCGTCCACCAGGAACACACGCACCGGTGGCGCTTGGTCGTCCGACGAGGGCTGGGCAGAGGGCAGATCCGCGGGCATACCCATGAAAATACCGGAGCGACGAATCGTTCTCGCGACGTCGGTCCCCCCTGATTCAGGACTTTGGTCTCACTCACGTCACATGCGTCACGCGCAAGGGTGGTAGCTGCCGGGTTCTCAGGGGGAGAGGAAATCCGGCGCCACGGTCGCCACACCGCCACCGCACGGCACGACCGACATCGACATCGAGGAGAATTCGCGTGACAAGCCTTATCGGACCGGCAACCAGCAACACCGGGATGACAGGATCGGATCTACTGCGAGAACTGCTGCCGGTCTGTGAGACCGAGGTCGAGCGGCACATGAAGATGACCAAGGACTGGCATCCGCACGACTACGTGCCGTGGGACGAGGGTCGCAATTTCGCCGCGCTCGGCGGCATCGACTGGGATCCAGAGCAGTCGGAGCTCTCGGAGGTCGCGAAGGCCGCGATGATCACCAATCTGCTCACCGAGGACAACCTGCCGTCCTATCACCGGGTGATCGCCGAGAACTTCAGCCTCGACGACGCCTGGGGCTACTGGGTGGGTCGATGGACCGCCGAGGAAATGCGGCATTCCACCGTGATGCGCGACTACCTGGTGGTGACGCGCGGTGTAGACCCGGTGGAGCTCGAAGAGACCCGCATGATCCACATGATCCACGGGTTCAACCCACTGCCCGATGACGACGGTCAACGCGACCACAGCTTCGACATGCTCTTCGCCGTGAGCTACGTGAGCTTTCAGGAACTGGCCACTCGCGTCAGCCACCGCAACACCGGCAAGGCGTGCGGTGATCCGATCGCCGACCGCATGCTGCAGCGTGTGGCCGCCGACGAGAACCTGCACATGCTGTTCTATCGCAACATCGTCGCCGGGGCGCTCGACCTGGTGCCCGATGAGGCGATGTGCGCCATCTACAGCATCGTGTCGAACTTCCAGATGCCGGGCGCGACGATGCCCAACTTCCGCCGTAACGCCGTGCTGATCGCCAAGGGCGGCATCTACGACCTGCCGCAGCATCTTTCCGAAGTGGTGATGCCGGTGCTGCGCAAGTGGCGGATCTTCGAGCGCGACGACTTCGGTCCGCTCGGCGAGATGTACCGCGAGAAGCTCGCCGAGTACCTCGAAGGCCTCAACGTCAAGGTGGAGAAGTTCGAACGGGCACGCGAACGAGCCCTCGCGCGTGAGGCCGCGAAGGCGGCTGCGGGCGCGTGACCGTCACCGATACGCGGGTGAATCTCATGATCGAGTCGTCGGGAGTCGCCGAGTCCGATGCGCGCGAAGAGTGCTGCGGGTCTCGCGAGCGTCCCGAAGCCGCCGAGAACGGCACGCTGCCGGGGTTCGCCGAGGCGATCGCGATGGCCGAGGCCGCGGTCAACCACAATCCCACCTGGTGGAACGAGATTCGGACCCACTCCCCGGACGCCACGGTGGGGGAGTACTGCAGTTCGGTGCTCTTGGGTGCGTTGCTGCAGTCGTCGGCGCACCGGTTGGGGGTACCCACCGCCGACGTGTGGTCCTACATCCGGCGCACCGGCGAACTGCCGCTCTGACCGGTCGCCGACCATCCGGTCCCGTCGATCCCGCCGACCGGTGGGGTGCGGCGGCGACCGGTAGGGTCGGTTGCCATGCCCGATGACCCGATCCCCGTCGCGCCACCGGTGGGAGTGCCGCCCGATTCCGGTCACTACCTGGCGGGACTGGACCTACGCGGTCGGCGCGTGATGCTGGTCGGCGGTGGGTCGGTGGCGCAACGCCGATTACCGAATCTGGTCTCGGCGGGCGCCGACGTGCACGTGGTGGCGCTCGACCCCACGCCCGCAGTCGAGTCGATGCACGGAATCACGGTGCATCGGCGTGCCTACGTCGACGGCGATCTCGACGGTGCGTGGTACGCGATGGCCTGCACCGACGATCCCGCGGTGAATGAAGCGGTGGTCGCCGAGGCCGAACGGCGCCACACGTTCTGTGTGCGCGCCGACGACGCCCGCAAGGGCACCGCGGTGACCCCCGCCTCGGGTCGGCACCACGACGTGCAGTTCGGCGTGCTCGCCGGCGGCGACCACCGCCTGTCGGCGGCGTTGCGGGCCGCGATCTCGCGGGCGCTCTCGGACGGCAGCCTCGTCGTCGAGCACGCCCCCCACCCTCCGGGGGTCGCGCTGGTCGGCGGTGGACCCGGCGATCCGGACCTCATCACGGTGCGCGGTCTGCGCCTGCTCGCCGACGCCGACGTGGTGGTGGCCGACCGTCTTGCCCCTGCCGAATTGCTGGCCTCGCTGGGACCGCAGGTCGAGATCATCGACGCGGCCAAGGTGCCCTACGGGCGTGCGATGAAACAGGAAGCCATCAACGATGTGCTGGTGTCCAAGGCCGCCGAGGGCAAGTTCGTCGTCCGGCTCAAGGGCGGCGACCCCTACGTGTACGGGCGGGGATTCGAGGAACTCCAGGCCTGCGTCGCCGCCGGGATTCCGGTCACCGTGGTCCCCGGCATCACCAGTCCGATCTCGGTGCCCGCATCCGCGGGCATCCCGGTGACCCATCGCGGCGTGACTCATGAAGTGGTGATCGCGTCGGGCCACGTGCCGCCCGGACATCCCGAGTCGCTCGTCGACTGGTCGGTGATGGCCCGACTGCGGGGCACGCTCGTGCTGATGATGGCCGTCGAGCGGGTGGACGTGTTCGCCGACGCGCTGCTGGACGGGGGCAAACCCGGCGACACGCCCGTCGCGATGATCGAGAACGGGTCGCTGCCCACGCAGCGGTTGATCCGCACCGACCTGGCGCACGCGGGCGAGACCGCACGCCGGGAGAATCTCCGGCCGCCGGCGATCGTGGTGATCGGTGCGGTGGCCGGGTTCACCGACGCAGACGACGTCGCCGATGCCTGATGATCACGAATTTTGCCAACGAGGATTGGCATAGTTGCCTTTTCGGGCGGTAGCGTCGATCGGTATGTCGGTACAGGGTCGAGCCAAGCACGCGGCGGTGATGTCAACCGCGGCGGCTCCCGAGGGTGATCAGTATCGACCGGTGTTCGGGCCTGCAATCCTGGTGCTCTCCGGCATGCAGCTGCTCATGGTGCTCGACGGCACCGTGGCGGCGCTGGCGCTGCCGAGCATCCGGTCGTCGCTGTCGCTGTCGGAGTCGGGTGCCAACTGGGTGATCACCAGCTACATCCTCGCCTTCGGTGGTCTGATGCTGCTGGGCGGACGACTCGGTGACACCTTCGGGCGCAAACGGATGTTCTTGTTCGGCGTGCTCGCCTTCACTGCCACATCGCTGCTGTGCGGTCTGGCCTGGAATGAACCCAGCCTGCTGATCGGTCGGGCGTTGCAGGGCGCGTCGGCGGCCGTCGCGGCTCCCACCGCGATGGCGCTGGTCGCCACCACGTTCGCGCCCGGTAAGCCGCGCAGTCAGGCGTTCGCCATCTACGCCGCGATGACGGGCGTGGGCTCGGTGGCCGGCCTGATCCTGGGTGGGGTGCTCACCCAGATCTCGTGGCGGCTGGTGTTCCTGATCAACGTGCCGATCGGCATCCTGGTCGCGGTCGGCGCGATCTTCGCGTTGCGCGAATCGCAGGGTGAACGCATGGCGCTCGACGTGCCGGGAGCGGTACTCGCGACCCTCGGCTGCACCTTGCTGGTCCTCGCGGTCAGCGACGGCCCCAACGGCTGGGCGCGCCCGCACGTCGTCGGCTCCTTCATTCTCGGCGGTCTGGCGCTGATCGCGTTCGTGATCGTGGAACGGCACGCCAAGAACCCGATCCTGCCGTTCGTGCTGTTCGACAACACCAGCCGGGTGGCCGCGCTGGTGGCGATCTTCCTCGCCAGCATGATCATGACCTGCATGGCCGTGTTCATCTCGCTCTACCTGCAGGGCATACTCGGATATTCGCCCATCCAGAGCGGACTCGCCGTGGTGCCGTTCGCCTTCGGGCTCGGCATCGCCGCGGCGATCGCGTCGAAACTCGCGCTGCGGATTCAGCCGCGTTGGCTCGTGCTGATCGGTGGCGCCGTCATCCTCGTCGGCTGTCTGTACGCATCCCACATCGCCACGCGCGATCCCGCCTACCTTCCGTCGATCGGGCTCACCGTCGTGGTGATCGGCCTCGGCGTCGGGTTCGCGGTCATTCCGCTCACATTGTCGGTGGTGGCCGGGGTGGCACCCACCGAGATCGGGCCGTTGACCGCGCTCGCGCAGGTCGCGCAGAACCTCGGCGGCGCGATCGGGTTGGTCGGCGTCGGCGCGATGGTCACGTCGCGGGCGCTGTCCCTGGGTGGGACCACGGCTCCGGTGGAGACCATGAACGCCACCCAACTCGCGGCCCAGGCCAGCGGTTACGGGCTCGCCTTCGCCTGCTGCGCGGGCATCGCCGTGATCGCGGCCGCCGTGGTGATGTTCATGCGATTCACCCCCGAAGAGGTGGCCGAGGGTCAGGCCGCGCAAGAGGCAGCCAACGCCACCCTCGACCCCGACGCCGCGCAGAGCACCTGACTCTCCGTCGAGCGTGCCCACAATCTCGTCGAGCGTGCCCACAATCTCGTCGAGCGTGCCCACAATCTCGTCGAGCGTGCCCACAATCTTGTCGAGCGTGCCCACAATCTCGTCGAGCGTGCCCACAATCTCGTCGAGCGTGCCGAGTGGGGCACGCTCAACGGAAACGTGGGCACGCT